>NZ_KB899539.1:95853-395853 GCF_000378305.1 Thioalkalivibrio sp. ALJ12 | reverse complement strand
AGCGTCTGGCAGACGGCAAGGTCTGGGTCCGGTATGCGCGGGCCCTACAGGGCCCTTAAACGCAACCGGCCGGCACAAGGGCCGGCCGGATGGCAAAGCTACGGACGTGTGGACCCTTAGTAGGTAAAGGTCACGGTGTCGTCGTCCATGGCTTCGGAAATCACGTAGGCGCCGCCCACGGTTTCTTCGATTTCCGGGATCAGGTCGTTGCCCCACAGATCCAGAGTCGGGGTGCAGACCTTCATCACCACGCCGGCTTCGTGGGCGTCCTTCATGAAATCGTAGACGCTCTTGCTGGAGCCTTCCTGGACAAACAGGTTTTCGGCAACGCCCTTCTTGGCCAGCTCGCCGGCACGGCCGGTCATGACGACTTCAACGTCATATTCCATCGCGGCGGCCACGGTGGCCTGGAAGAACGGGGCACCCAGTTCAGACGGGTTGCTCGGATCGGTATTAACCATGACGATCAGGAGCTTGTCGGCCATTTTTGATCTCCAACTTCAGTGGTGAGTGTGAATATTAACAGCTGCTCAAGCGCAAACCGGTGGCGCATTATAGGCGCGCGAGCGCCTGTGCGCCAATGAGTGACTCCCCCGCCGCGGAACGGGGTTTCAGGCCGTCGCTGCCTGACGGGCCGCGAGCCAGTGATGCAGCTGAGCGCGAAGGGCGTGAATTCGCCTGGGTTCATGCGCAGTGGACTGTGCGCGCAATGCCTCGACTCTTCGCAATGCCTGGGCATCGAGCGGCTGCCCCTGTTGCGCCTCGAGGATGGCGTCGGCCTGCTCGGGCTGGTTGCAGATCAGCACCATGTCGCAGCCTGCCGCACGCGCTGCCGCGGCCCGTTCGGCCGGGCTGCCGATGGCCTCGGCGCCGGCCATGGCCAGATCATCGCTGAGGATTGCCCCGCGGAACCGAAGTTCGCGGCGCAGGATGTCCTGTAGCCAGATCCGCGAAAATCCGGCGGGCTGGTCATCCACCTGTGGGTACAGGACGTGCGCGGGCATCACGGCATCGAGATCGCCCAGCACCGGGCGAAAGGCCGCGATGTCATCGGCCTCGATCTCGGCCAGCGGGCGGTCATCTACCGGGAGCGCGAGATGGGAATCCGCCTGGACGGCCCCGTGTCCGGGGAAATGCTTGCCCACACTGGCCATGCCGCCGGCCGCGAGCCCGCGAATCAGCTCGCCTGCCAGGCGTGCGATGACATCGGGATCATGGTGGAACGCACGATCCCCAATCACCTCGCTAACGTCGATGTCCCGGTCCAGTACAGGCGTGAAACTGAAATCGATTCCCACCTCGCGCAGTTCCAGCGCCAGCAATTCCCCGGTCGCATGGGCCAGCTCACAGGCCTTGTTGCGATCGTAATCATCGACATGCCCCAGCTCGCGCATGGGCGGGAGCGCGGTGAAACCGTCTCGCAGACGCTGTACGCGCCCACCCTCCTGATCCACCGCGATCAGGATGCCGGGTCGCTCCGCGCGTATCGCATCGGTGAGTGCCCTCACCTGCTCGGGCGTACCGGCGTTGCGGGCAAAGAGGATGACGCCGCCTGTCGCCGGGTGGCGCAGGCGTTCACGGTCTTCCGGGGTCAGTTCCAGGCCTGTCACATCGAGCATGACCGGCCCCAGGGGCAGGGATACGGGAGTAGCCATTGAACCTGTACTCAACTGGCGCTCGTGACCCGAGCAATCTTTTTAGGATAGCGAGGCTTCCGGGCGGAACGCGAGTGCTTTGAGCTTCTCGATGCGGTCACGGATCCGCGCGGCCTCCTCGAACTCCAGGTCGCGGGCCTTCTGGAACATCTCCTGTTCCAGCTTCTCGATCTCCTTGGCGGCCTGCTCCGGGGCGTCGATGTAGTCGGGCGCATCCTCGGCCACCTTCTTCTGGCCACGACGCCGCCCGGAGCCTGGCGTAGCGTTGCGGGCCTCGAGTATGTCGGCGACATTCTTGCGGATGCCCTGCGGGGTGATGCCGTGCGCCTTGTTATGGGCGATCTGCTTCTCCCGCCGGCGCTCGGTCTCGTCGATCGCCCTCTGCATCGATCGGGTCACCTTGTCGGCGTACAGGATCGCCTTGCCGTTCACGTTGCGCGCGGCACGCCCGATGGTCTGAATCAGCGAGCGATCGGAGCGCAGGAAGCCCTCCTTGTCGGCGTCCAGGATCGCCACCAGCGAGACCTCGGGCATGTCGAGGCCCTCGCGTAGCAGGTTGATCCCCACCAGCACATCGAACTCGCCCAGGCGCAGGTCGCGGATGATCTCCATACGCTCGACGGTGTCGATATCCGAATGCAGATAGCGCACCCGCACGCCGTGTTCCGAAAGATAGTCAGTCAGGTCCTCGGCCATGCGCTTGGTCAGCGTCGTGATCAATACACGCTCGTCGCGCTCCACCCGGTCGCGCACCTCGGACAGACAGTCGTCGACCTGGCTGCCCGCCGGGCGCACCTCGAGAATCGGGTCCAGTAGCCCCGTGGGCCGGACGACCTGATCGACGATGGCCCCGGCATGCTCGCGCTCGTACGGCCCCGGTGTGGCGGACACGTAGATGGTCTGCGGCTGCAGGGCCTCGAATTCCTCGAAGCGCAGCGGGCGGTTATCCAGTGCCGAAGGCAGTCGGAAACCGTATTCCACCAGCGTCTCCTTGCGCGAGCGGTCGCCCTTGTACATCCCGCCCACCTGGGGCACCGACACATGCGACTCGTCGACCACCAGCAGCGCGTCCTTCGGCAGGTAGTCGAAGAAGGTGGGCGGCGGCTCGCCCGGTGCCCGGCCGGAGAGATAACGCGAGTAGTTCTCGATGCCGTTGCAGTAGCCGATCTCGAGGATCATCTCCAGGTCGAACAGCGTGCGCTG
Source organism: Thioalkalivibrio sp. ALJ12 (assembly GCF_000378305.1). NCBI lineage: Bacteria > Pseudomonadati > Pseudomonadota > Gammaproteobacteria > Chromatiales > Ectothiorhodospiraceae > Thioalkalivibrio > Thioalkalivibrio sp. ALJ12. The sequence continues at coordinate 392,995 of NZ_KB899539.1, read as the reverse complement.
CTCCAGGCGTTGCGCCTCGACCAGGCGATCCTCCTTGCGCAGGAAATCCAGACGCTCCTTGAGTTCGTCGCGGATATGGTCCACCGCCTCCAGCAGTGTCTCGCGCGGGGTCACGTAGTGCGTCTTCGGGTAGATGGTCAGGCGCGGGACGGTGCGCAGCTGCTCGCCGGTCAGCGGATCGAAGTACGACAGCCGCTCGATCTCGTCGTCGAACAACTCGATGCGCACGGCCTCGATTTCGGATTCGGCGGGATGGATGTCGATGACCTCCCCACGTACCCGGTAGGTGGCGCGCCGCAGCTCGGTGTCGTTGCGGGTGTACTGCAGCTCTGCCAGACGCCGCAGCAGGTCGCGCTGGTCAATGCGATCCCCGCGCTGGAGGTGGAGCACCATCGACAGGTACTTGCGCGGATCGCCGAGGCCGTAGATGGCGGAGACCGAGGCCACGATGATCGCATCCCGGCGCTCCAGCAGGGCGCGCGTCGCGGACAGTCGCATCTGCTCGATGTGGTCGTTGATCGAGGCATCCTTCTCGATGTAGGTGTCCGAGGACGGGACGTAGGCCTCCGGCTGGTAGTAGTCGTAGTACGAGACGAAGTACTCCACCGCGTTGTTCGGGAAGAACTCCTTGAACTCGCCATACAGCTGCGCGGCCAGGGTCTTGTTCGGCGCCAGGATGATAGTCGGGCGTTGCAGGTTCTCGACGACGTTGGCGATCGTGAAGGTCTTGCCCGACCCCGTCACACCCAGCAGGACCTGATGCGCCAGCCCCGCCTCGATGCCATCGATCAGCGCGCGGATCGCCGCGGGCTGGTCGCCGGCAGGCTGATACTGCGATACCACCTTGAATTGTTCGCCTTCATCTGGCTGCACGCCTTATCCTCCGCGCCTGATTTCAGTATTATTTCGCCACTTGCGGCCGGTTATGCATTCGCGCCCGGCCGCCCACCCCGCCCAACCCGCATGAGGCCCGCCTTGGATATCGAGCTCTCCGATCGCGTTCAGCGCATCCAGCCCTCCCCCACCCTGGCCGTCAGCGCGCTGGCCGCGCAGCTGCGGGCCGAGGGCCGCGATATCGTCGGTCTGGGGGCCGGCGAGCCGGATTTCGATACCCCGGAGCATATCAAGCAGGCGGCCATCGACGCCCTTGCCCGCGGGGAAACCAAGTACACTCCAGTGGATGGTACGCAGGGCCTGAAAGACGCCATCATCCGCAAGTTTGATCGCGACAACGGGCTTACGTTCGAGCGTGACCAGATCCTGGTCTCCTCTGGTGGCAAGCAGAGCATCTTCAACCTCTGCCAGGCCCTGCTGAACCCGGGCGACGAGGTGGTGATCCCGGCGCCCTACTGGGTCTCCTACCCCGACATCGCACTTCTGGCCGGTGCGCGGCCCGTAGTGGTCAGCGCCACCCAGGAGGCGGGATTCCGGATTACGGGCGAGCAACTCGCGGCGGCGATCACGCCGAATACCCGCCTGGTGTTCATCAACAGCCCGTCCAACCCCACTGGAGCGGCCTACTCGGCCGACGAGTTGAAGGCCCTGGCCGACGTGCTGCGCGAACACCCCCGGGTGGTGATCGCCACCGACGACATGTACGAACACATCCGCTTCGGCTCCACGCCGTTTGTGAACATCGTGAATGTGGCTCCGGATCTGCTCGAGCGCACCGTCGTGCTCAATGGCGTGTCCAAGGCCTACGCGATGACCGGCTGGCGTATCGGTTATGCCGGTGGACCGAAGAATCTGATCGCGGCGATGAAAAAGATCCAGTCGCAGAGCACCTCCAACCCCACCTCGATTGCGCAGGCCGGAGCGCAGGCCGCGCTGGATGGCGATCAGGGCTGCGTGATCGCCATGTGTTCGGCCTTCGCCGAACGGGCGCGGCACGTGGTCGACGGCCTGAATGCGATCGACGGCATCGACTGCCTGATGCCCGACGGCACCTTCTACTGCTTTCCACGGGTCACCGGCCTGATGCAGGCGGCCGACATCGACACCGATGTCGCCCTCACCAAGCAATTGCTGGACGAAGTCGGAGTCGCCCTGGTGCCCGGCAGTGCATTCGGCGCCCCGGGTCATGTGCGCGTCTCGTTCGCCACCAGCGTCGACATGCTCGACAAGGCACTGGACCGGCTCAGGCAATTCGCCTCGACCCACCGCTGAAGCAATAATTGAAGCTTGACGGGGTGGCCGCCCCCCATTAGGATCTGCGGCCAATTCCCCGGTAGCTCAGTCGGTAGAGCGGGTGACTGTTAATCACTAGGTCGGCGGTTCGAGCCCGTCCCGGGGAGCCAGATAAAGAGAAAGGGCCAGGTCTGCGCTGCAGCCTGGCCCTTTTTTATGCGGCCTTCGTCCCGTTCAGTCCGGCTCGTGTTCGATGGGGTCCAGCGACTGCAGATAGGCCGCGATTGCCCGGCGGTCGTCACTGGTCAGGTAGGACGTCCCGTGCTCGATCACGTCGGCCATGCTGCTCCCGGCAAAATCGCCGTCACGGGTGATGCCCATCTCCAGGTAGCGGGCGATATGACGCGCGCCCCATCGGCCGATGCCGGTTTCCCGGTCCGGCGTGATATTCGGTGCGACGTCGCCATCCGGCATGCGCGCCCCTGCCCCCAGACGCTCGAGGTCCAGCCCGCCCGTCCGGGTGCGCGGGGTATGGCATTCCATGCAGTGCCCCAGGGCCTGAGTCAGATAGGCGCCACGGTTCCACTCCTCGGACTCGTCAGGATTTGCCTCGAACTCGCCGGGCTCGAAGTGCAACCACTTCCATACACTGAGTGATGGCCGAAAGCGCACGAACCAGTCCAGATCGTGCGGGGTATTCTCGCGGGCGACGGGCTCGACCTCGGACTGCAGATAGGCCCATAACGCCTCCACGTCCTGGTCCGTCATCTTCGTATATGCGGTGTACGGAAATGCCGGGTAGTAATGGGTCCCGTTCGGGCTGCGCCCTTCCCTCAGGCCCTGCTTGAAGTCGCCCTCCGACCAGCCGCCGATGCCGTGCTCTTCGTCCGGGGTGATGTTCGGGCCGTAGAACACGCCGAACGGGCTTTCGATCGGCCGACCACCGGCCAGGAAGTCGCCATCCTCCGCGGTGTGACAGGTCACACACCCGCCGGCGCGCAAGACGTATTCACCGTAGGCAATACGTTCGTCCTCTCCGGCCTGGGGGTCCTCTTCACCGATCTCCACCTCCGCCTGTGCGACGGAACTCCATGCAAAGGCCGCAATGGCCAGGGCCGGCAGCCAGGCGGCCGGCCCTGTGCGCCTTGTGGTCACCGCCACCGATCAGTCGCGGCGGAAGTCGTCGTGGCAGGCCTGGCAGGACTGCCCCAGGTTACGGAAGCGAATCGGGAGTTCGTCGTCGTCACCGGCTTCAACCGCGGCATGCAATGCCTCGGCTGCATCTTTGGTGTCCTGAGAGAGCTCCTTGAACCGGTCCCAGTCGTCCCAGATCTCCTCTTTGGCATCGGTATCGGGGAAATCACTGCCTTCAGGGAACAGTGCCGGGATGTCCGCGGTTAGATCCACCAAATGCCTGGTGTGCATCTCGAGGTTGTCGCCGAATTCGGCGCCGTCGACAACGACTGCGGCGATAGACCCGACGTTGCCGCCGATGGACCGCATCACGCCCTGACGGTAATCAATGGTTGCCTCGTGCTCGTCAAAGGCATGCACGGAATGCACAGCGCCCAGGCCCAGCGCGAGGGTTCCGGCAACGGAAGCCGCAGTCAGAAAACGAAGGGTTTTTTTCATGGGTTGTCCTCCCTGTTCAAGGAACATCGAAAGTGCCGCGCAACGGCTGCGGCCTGCCAAGTACAGCCTTCAATATAGATGTCCAGGTGGCGTGCGCGCCATCCGCGTCTTCACGTCCCGCTCACGCCGGCCTCTCGACATTGACCCCATAAACTAACGGGTGTTCCCCGAGACATCCTTCGCGCCTGTCGCGATACAATCCGGCTTCCATCTATCCCCCTGGATTCCGATGCCTGCCACCGATGAACTGGCCCTGCGCCAAGCGATTATCGACACCGCGCTCGAGACCAATCGCCGTGGCCTGAACCAGGGCACCTCGGGCAACGTCAGCGCGCGTCTGGGCGACGGCATGCTGATTACCCCGTCCGGCGTGCCCTATGAAGCCCTGCGTCCGGAGGACCTGGTCTCCGTCGATGCACAGGGACGCTGGCCGGATCACCAGAAGCCTTCCAGCGAGTGGCATTTTCATCGGGCGATCCTCCAGGCGCGCCCGGAGTTGAACGCCGTGGTGCATGTCCACTCGATCTATGCCAGCGTGGTCGCGATTCAGGGTCGTGATATCCCCGCCCTGCACTATATGGTGGCGGCGGCCGGGGGCAATTCGATCCGTTGTGCCCCCTATGCCACGTTCGGCACGGAGCAGCTGTCAGGCAACGCGGTGGAGGCCCTGCAGGATCGACTCGCGTGCCTGCTGGCCAACCACGGCATGATTGCGACAGGGCCGGATCTCGCGCGGGCCTTGTGGCTGACCCAAGAGGTCGAACTGCTCGCGCAGCAGTATGTGCTGAGCCTGCAAATTGGCGGCCCGCAGCTGCTCGGCGATGATGAAATGGCGCGCGTGCTGGAAAAATTCCAAGACTACGGGCCGTCCCGGCGCGCGCAGGACAGCTGAACTACAACCCGCCCAGCGGGCTCGCGGACTCCGGGGCGCCCATCGGCGCGAATTCGTTCAGGTGGCGCGTCTGCTGATAGTGCGCCAGAGCCCAGGCGACCGACGGAAATGCGAGCTCCCCGGGGAGATCATTGAAGTCGAACAGCGCGACCTCTTGCGATTCCGGTCCGGGAGCGACATCGTCGCCCAGCAGCTCGGCACGGTAGATCATCTGCACCTGACCGATATGCGGCAGACTGTAGACCGCGAGCAGGCGATCGATACGCAGCCGGGCGCGTGCCTCCTCCCAGGCCTCTCGCTCGGCGCCCTGCTCGGTCGACTCGCCAAGCTCCATGTATCCTGCGGGCAGTGTCCAGTGACCCTTGCGCGGCTCGATCGCCCGGCGGCACAACAGGACCCGCTCTCCCCATGTGGCCACGACGCCCACCACAATCCGCGGGTTCTCGTAGTCCACGAAGCCACAGTGACTGCAGATCTTGCGTTCGCGGTCATCATTTTCGGGCACGGCCCGGTGAAATTCGGGGCGGGGGATGCTGACGTCACGGGACATGGTATACGTTCGCTTTGCGGGTTCAGGACCACGCGCCGGAACGCGAGACCCGGGCGATGGTCTTTTCTGAGAGACACTGTCAATGCAGCACAATTAATGCACCAAACGCCGCCAGGGGGCAGCGATGACACAGGGAACACGCTTCACCGTGGGTGAACTGGTCCACCATACCAAGTTCGGCTACCGCGGTGTGATCGTCGAGGTCGACCCGGTCTACTCCGGCTCGGACGAATGGTACGAAACCGTGGCCAGGAGCCGTCCCCCCAAGGACCGGCCGTGGTACCACGTGCTGGTGGACGGGTACTCGCACAGCACGTATGTGGCCGAACGCCACCTGGAACCCGACACCTCCGGCCAGCAGATCGACCATCCGGCACTGGGCCAGTTCTTCGATCACTTCCTCAATGGGCGCTACTGCCGGGGAAGCAATTCTCGCACCCACTAGTCCGCCCTCTCCCGGGCCGGACAACGGACAGGACGACTCGATGACCCAGGACAATCGACGCAGCCGCGTCGTCACCGAAGGGCCACGCCGCACCCCCAACCGCGCCATGCTCAGGGCCGTGGGCTTCGGTGACGACGACTTCCAGCGCCCCATCGTTGGCATTGCCAACGCCCACAGCACCATCACTCCCTGCAACATGGGGATCGGGGCACTGGCCGAACGTGCGGAATCGGCCGTACGAGCCTCGGGCGGCATGCCGCAGACCTTCGGCACCATCACCATCTCTGACGGCATTTCGATGGGCACCCCGGGCATGAAGTACTCCCTGGTGTCGCGCGAGGTGATCGCCGACGCGATCGAGACGGTCGTCAACGGCCAGAGTCTGGACGGGCTGCTGGCCACCGGCGGCTGCGACAAGAACATGCCCGGCGCCATGATGGCGATCGCCCGGCTTAACGTGCCCGCGATCTTCGTCTACGGAGGCACGATCAAGCCGGGACGCTACAAGGACCAGGACCTGACGATCGTCAGTGCGTTCGAGGCCGTCGGACAGCATGGGGCGGGAAAGCTGTCGGATGAAGACCTGGCCGGCGTGGAGCGCAATGCCTGCCCGGGAGCCGGCTCCTGTGGCGGCATGTTCACAGCCAATACCATGTCCAGCGCCTTCGAGGCGATGGGCATGAGTCTGCCGGGCTCGTCGACCCAGGCGGCCGAGGACCCGGAAAAGGCCGACTCCGCCGCCCGTTCCGCCGAGGTCCTCCTGGAGGCGATCCATGCCGACCGCAAGCCGCGCGACATCCTCACGCGCGAGGCCTTCGAGAACGCCCTGGCCGTGGTTATGGCCGTCGGGGGATCGACCAATGCCGTGCTCCACCTGCTCGCCATTGCCCACTGTGCCAACGTGCCGTTAGCTCTGGATGACGTAGAACGGATCCGCCGGAAAACCCCGGTACTGTGCGATCTGAAGCCCTCCGGTCGACACGTGACCACGGAATTCCATGCGGTGGGGGGCACACCGCAGGTCATGAAGATCCTGCTGAACACCGGTCTTCTGCACGGGCACTGCCTGACCATTACCGGCCAGACCCTAAGCGAGGTCCTCGCAGACATCCCTGATGCACCACCATCGAACCAGACCATCATCCGCCCGCTGGATGCCCCCCTGTACCCGCAGGGGCACCTGGCGATCCTTAAGGGCAATCTGGCGCCGGAAGGCAGCGTGGCCAAGATCACCGGGCTCAAGTCCACTTCGATTCGCGGGCCCGCGCGCGTATTCGAATCCGAGGAGGAATGCCTGGACGCCATCCTGGCGGGTGGTATTCAGGCTGGAGACGTCATCGTGGTCCGTCACGAGGGTCCTCGTGGGGGGCCCGGTATGCGCGAGATGCTCGCCCCCACGGCAGCGATCATCGGCGCGGGTCTCGGCGACTCCGTTGCGTTGATTACCGACGGACGCTTCTCCGGAGGCACCTACGGTCTCGTCGTCGGACATGTCGCGCCCGAGGCGGCGCAAGGTGGGCCCATTGCCCTGGTGCGCGAGGGCGACATCATCGAGGTCGATGCCGACCGTAATCGTCTCGCGCTCGAGGTACCAGAGGACGAACTGGCGCGTCGCCGCAGTGCCTGGCAGGCACCCCCGCCGCGCTTTGATCGAGGTGTGCTCGGGAAGTACAGCCGTCAGGTCGGATCCGCCAGTCGCGGCGCGGTCACCGACGACTTTCGCTGATCCCGGCCCCGATGACGCACCCGGACCCGCGCCACCCCGATTTCAGCATGATGCCACCGGTGATCGGCTTTTTGCTAATCACCAACGTGGCGCTCTTTCTTGCCCTGCCCTGGCTGGGCGACTGGCTGATGACCCATTTCGCTCTGTGGCCCATCGGAACGCCTTCGATGATCCTCCAGGACGGGCAATGGCTACGTGTGCCGGACTTCCAGCTCTGGCAGCTCTTGACCTACGGGTTCCTGCACGGAGGCCTCGTTCACCTCTCGGTGAACATGTTTGCCGTCTGGATGCTGGGAGTGCAGATCGAGAACGCCTGGGGCTCCAGGACCTTCGCCCTGTACTTCCTCATCTGCGTGATCGGCGCAGGGCTGGTACAGCTTATGGTCACCGCCTATGGCGACAATGGGATGGTCTATCCCACTGTTGGGGCATCCGGCGGCGTGTTCGGGGTCTTGCTGGCGTTCGGGATGATGTTCCCCAACCAGCGGCTTTATCTGTTCTTCCTGCCGATCCCCATCAAGGCAAAGTACTTCGTCATCGCCTACGGCGCCCTGGAACTCTACCTGGGGATCTCGGGCACCCTCGCCGGTATTGCGCATTTCGCGCATCTGGGCGGGATGGCGTTCGGCTTCCTCGCCATCCAGTACTGGCGCGGAAGGCTTCCGATACGTCCGCGTCAGCGGAGGTTCTGGTGGTGAGGCTTCAGGAGGTGCTGGCGCGGGATTTCAGATAGGCGCCAAAGTCGTCCTTCAGCTCCGGGTGCATCAGCGCGAACTCCACGGTCGCCTCCAGATAGCCCAGCTTGCTTCCACAGTCGAAGCGGCGACCTTCGAAATTAAGGGCAGTTACACGCTCCTCCTGAAGTAACTTGGCAATTGCGTCGGTCAGCTGGATTTCGCCCCCAGCACCGGGCTCCTGCTCCGCCAGCAGCTCGAAGATGCGCGGGGTCAGGATATAGCGGCCCACGACCGCGACATTGGAGGGTGCGTCCGCCGGCTGCGGCTTCTCCACAATCCCGCGTACGTCCCAGGTGCGCGGGCCCGTTTGCACCGGATCAATGATGCCGTACTGATGGGTGCGGTCCGCCGGCACCTCTTCCACGCCCAGCACGCTGCATCCATGCTGGTTAAAGGCCTCGACCATCTGCTTCGTGGCACCGCCCTGCTCTTCTTCGATCAGGTCATCGGCCAGGATCACCGCAAAGGGCTCGTTGCGTACCACCGGCCGCGCGCAGGCTACCGCATGTCCCAGACCCAGTGCCTCGGCCTGACGCACGTACACACAGGTCACGTTGGACGGCACGATATTGCGCACCTTCTCCAGCATCTCCGTCTTGCCGCGTTCTTCCAACTCCGTTTCAAGCTCGTAGGCCTTGTCGAAGTGATCGGGGATGGAACGCTTGTTGCGACCGGTCACGAACACCAGGGTCTCGATACCCGCACGCACGGCCTCCTCGGCCGCGTACTGAATAAGCGGCTTGTCGACAATGGGGAGCATCTCTTTGGGGTTGGCCTTGGTGGCCGGAAGAAAGCGGGTGCCCATGCCCGCGACAGGAAAAACAGCGGTACGGATCGGTGGCGTATTCGGGTTCATCCTGACTCCAGGTGGGAAAAGACGACGGGGATCGGCCCCGTCGTCCTCGATCGGGCTACTCGACCTCGATACGGTCGAGATTCATCTCCACCGTGCGCTCGCCGACGCCGGATACGTCCGTCAACGCCTGCACCGAGGCAAACGGACCGTGGGCTTCGCGATGCTCGACGATCGCCTCGGCCTTGACCTGGCCGATGTTGTCCAGCGTCGCGAGTTCATCCGCCGATGCCGAGTTCACATTCACCGGCGTCTGCCCGCCTGATGCCGTAACCAGCGCCAGCGGCAGCACGCACAAGGCGGCGAAGAACCAGCATTTCACACAGTAGATGGCATTTTTCATGTTAACTGCTCCATGTTGAGTGATAACCGGCGCAACCCTTGCGCCAAGGTCATCCTAACGGGATCAGTGGCTCTGGAAAACCCTCTCCAGGCGATGTGCGAAATCGGTCGCAGCTGCCGCCGGATCGGCCGCCCGGGTAATGGGTCGCCCCACCACAATGGCGCTGGCACCGGCCTTGATCGCGTTCTCCGGTGTCATCACCCTGCGCTGATCGTCTCCTTCGGCCTCCGGAAGCCGGATTCCGGGGGTCACCAGCATCGGGCCAGAGCCCAGCTCCTCACGCAGCAGGCTTGCCTCCTGCGCAGAACACACCAGCCCCTCCAGCCCAGCCCGCGCGATGGCCAGATTGCCCAGCAGGCGCACCTGGGCCTCCGGGCTGCGCTGAACGCCAATCTCGCGCAGCGTGTGTGCGTCGCTGGAGGTCAGAACCGTAACCGCCAGAACGGCGGTGTGATCATTGACCTCGCGGACCGCTTCGTGCGCCGCCTGCATCATCTGCAAGCCACCACTGGCGTGCACATTTACCAGCCATACGCCGGTTCGCGCCGCTGCCCTGCAGGCGGCGGCCACTGTGTTGGGGATATCGTGAAACTTGAGATCGAGGAATACCCGAAAGCCGAGATCGTGCAGCCTGCCCAATAAATCGGGCCCGGCCACGACAAACAACTCGAACCCGACCTTCAGGGCGCACAATGACGGATCGAGACGCTGCGCCAGCTGGATGGCACCGTCGGCATCGGCAAAGTCGAGTGCCACGATCAGACGCGGGGCTGGGGACTGAACGACTGCTCGCATGGCTCTTCCTGATTAAATGGGTTTCAGCGCGTCCCTTCGCGGACCAGCGCATCTTCAGCCTCCTCGGTAGAGGCATCGAGTTCAAAATCCAGCCCCCGCAGGGTATCCCATCGGCGACAGCTCGGACATTGCCAGACGTGCGCTCGACCCTGGTAGCCACAGTTCATGCACTGGTACAGATGCTGGCTTCCGAGCTGATCCGAAAGCGCTTTCTCGAACGCGGCGAACTCCACACTGTATTCCTGCACCGCGGGGAGAATCTTCATCCAGCGCACGGCCTCGAGCAAGCCCGATGTCGGCACCGGGCGTTGCGAAAGGATCATCCCGAGTTCGGAGAGTGCGGCATCCAGCCGCCCGGTGCGACGGTACAACCGCATCAGTGCGATCCGCGCCACGGTGATACCGCGGCTGTTCGCCAGATCTTCCAGGGTTTGCTCCAGCTGCCCCAGGCGGTTCTCACCTGGCAGTGCCTGGTGCAGCCGCTCGAGGCGCGGCACGACCAGGGGTGCCAGCGGTGGCGTACGGGCCACGGCCTCACGGCCGCATGCAATCGCATCGGCGATGCGGTCTTCGCGTTCCGCGATCTCGGACTTGATCAGCAGTGCGCGCGACAGCCCAGGGACCAGCCCCTCTGCTTGTGCCGCTCGCTCGGCGGAGGTTGAGCGGTCACCTTGCTCCAGCGCAATAGTCGCCAACTCACAGTGATAATGCGCGATTCGAAGATGTTCATTCGGCACGTTATGCGCTTTCAGTCGTGTGCCGACCTCGATCGCGCGCTCCCATTCACGCTGGGTTTCATAGACATGCTGCAGGCCCTTCAGCGCCTGCACCGCCTGATGCGGCGAGTCCGCAAGCTCGCGGAAGACCGCCTCGGCCCGATCGAGAACGCCGGCTAGCAGAAAGTCCTGCCCGAGCTCGTTCAGCGCCTGGGCCCGCTGCTCGTCCTTCAGAGAAGGACGCGCCACCAGGTTCTGATGGATCCGGATCGCCCGATCGACCTCGCCTCGACGCCGGAACAGGCGTCCAAGAATCACATGGGTCTCAAAGGTTTCGTGGTCGACCTCCACCATCTCGATGAAGGCCTGCAAGGCATCATCGGTACGGTCGTCCAGCAGATATCGGACGCCCTCAAGGTAACGGTGAAGGGAAGGTTCCTGGTCCCCCGGGTCTTCCGGGTGGACGCGACGGGCTACCCACCAGCCGCTTGCCGCCGCCACGGGCAGCAAGAGCCAGAACCAGTCGTTGATCACGTGACGCTCCCGGACTCGGACAGCGACCCCAGCTTTCGCGCCGGGCCACAGGGCCGAGCGAACGCTGCGAGGCATACCCGTTTCCACACCCTGCAACATGACCCACGAGAAGGGCCTGGCCAACCAATCTTGTTACATCGGGTGATCAATAAACGAGCGTTCACGGGAGAGGAAACGAGCCATCCCAACCATATGGTCGATCGATTCTCGGACGTAGCGGAAGACATGGCGCGTCGTTTGTGCCTCAAGGCTAGTGTGCCTCAAGGCTAGCCTTCGCCGGCTGCACTGTGCACGTGGGCGAAATGGACTCCAGCGCGGGCATGCACAGTGATCCGCATTGCACTAATAAAAATCCCGCATCGGGGCCGTTCGCATCTGCTCGACCTCGGTCTTCAATGCGCGATTCTCCGCGCGCAGGTCCGCCACCTTCTGGTTCAGTCGGCGGATACGGAGAAGCAGAATGGCGGCCGTGACGACCACACCCACGAGCGCGGAAATGCCCAGCAGGACTACCAGGGGCGCTTGCACGTCTACCCATGGCAGGCTCAGGGTGACCTGGCCCTCGTTGAACACCACAAGAATACCGATCGCCGAAGAGATCAGGATCAGCAAGGCAAACGCGACTACGTTGCGGACCTGCTGGCGCCGTCGATCGGACATGCCGATTACTCGTCGACAACCGCGGGGCTATTGACCCGCTCGCGCAGTTCCTTGCCGGGTTTGAAATGCGGGACATGCTTGCCCGGCAGTGCCACCCCTTCCCCGGTCTTGGGATTGCGTCCAAGACGCGGCGGGCGGAAATGCAGGGAGAAGCTGCCGAAGCCACGAATCTCGACTCGCTGACCATGCGCCAGGGCCTGACTCATCCGTTCCAGCAACGCCTTCACGCACATCTCGACATCCCGTGCGGGCAGGTGAGGCGATTTCTGGGCGAGGCTTTCGATCAATTCCGATTTGGTCATCTGACGCTCGTCACAGACAGAAGAAAGAGATCCGCAGTGTGCGGATAAAAAACAGTCCACGGCATCCGTACGGACACCGTGGACTTTATTGTGACGGACTTAGTCGTTCTTGCCCATCTGTTCCTTCAGCAGATCGCCAAGGGAGGTCGTCGCACTACCGCTCGCGGAGTAGTCGGAGACCATCTCGGCCTCTTCGGCGCGGTCCTTGGCCTTGATCGACAGGCTGATCGCACGGGTCTTCTTGTCCACACCCATGAACTTGGCCTCGACCTCTTCGCCAACGTTCAGCACGGTCCGCGCATCTTCCACACGGTCCTGGGAGATATCGGCCGCACGCAGGATGCCGTCGATACCGTCAGCCAGCTCGATCACGGCCGCCTTGGCGTCCACTTCCTTGACCGTACCCTTCACGATGCTGCCCTTGGTGTGCTCGGCCACGAAGTTGGAGAACGGATCGCGGTCCAGCTGCTTCAGACCCAGGGAGATACGCTCGCGCTCCGGATCCACCGACAGCACCACGGCCTCGACTTCGTCGCCCTTCTTGAAGTTGCGGATCGCCTCTTCACCGGCCTCGTGCCAGGACAGGTCGGACAGGTGGATCAGGCCGTCGATGCCGCCATCCAGACCGACGAACACACCGAAGTCGGTGATCGACTTGATCTGGCCACGGACCTTCTCGCCACGATTGTGGTTGGCGGCGAAGTCGTCCCACGGGTTGGACTGGCACTGCTTCATGCCCAGCGAGATGCGGCGGCGCTCTTCGTCCAGGTCCAGGATCATCACCTCGACCTCGTCGCCGATGGCCACGACCTTGCCCGGATTAACGTTCTTGTTGGTCCAGTCCATCTCGGACACGTGCACCAGGCCTTCCACGCCGTCTTCGATTTCCACGAAGCAGCCGTAGTCGGTAATGTTGGTGACCTTGCCGAAAATACGGGTGCCGGTCGGGTAACGGCGGGTGATGTTCTCCCACGGATCCTCGCCCAGCTGCTTCAGGCCCAGCGAGACGCGCATGCGTTCGCGGTCGAACTTCAGCACCTTGACTTCGACTTCCTGGCCGATCTCGACCACGTCGGAGGGGTGCTTCACGCGCTTCCAGGCCATGTCGGTGATGTGCAGCAGGCCGTCGATGCCACCCAGATCCAGGAACGCACCGTAGTCGGTCAGGTTCTTCACGATGCCCTTCACGACCGCGCCTTCCTGCAGGTTCTTCAGCAGTTCTTCGCGCTCGGCGCTGTATTCCTGCTCGACCACGGCGCGGCGCGATACGACCACGTTATTGCGGCGGCGATCCAGCTTGATGAGCTTGAATTCCAGTTCCTTGCCTTCCAGGTACGCGGTATCGCGCACCGGACGTACATCCACGAGTGAACCGGGCAGGAACGCACGGATGTCTCCCAGCTCGACGGTGTACCCGCCCTTGACCTTGCCGGAGATCTTGCCGGTGACGTACTGCTCTTCTTCCATCGCACCTTCGAGACGATCCCAGGCCTTGGCGCGCTTGGCCTTCTCGCGCGACATGCGCGTCTCGCCGAAACCGTCTTCGGGGGTTTCGAGGGCCACTTCGACGACATCGCCGACCTTGACCTCGAGCTCGCCCTCGTCGTTCATGAACTGCTCGGTGGGGATGACCCCCTCGGACTTCAGGCCGGCATTGACCACGACCACATCCGGGGTGACCTCAATGACGGTGGCACTGAGGATGGCACCCGGCTGCATCTGGGTGTAGGCCATGCTCTCTTCGAGCAGTTGCGCGAAACTTTCACTCATGGATTTAAAAACCTGTGATTAAACAAACTCTTGAAGAAACTTCCTACAAGAGGGTTTGAACGTTAATGTACCCGCTTCGAGGCTATCCCTCGATTCGGGGGCTTTGTTCCGGGAGTACGTCCCGGAGGCGCTCCAGGATCATGTCCACCACGCTGACGATGTCGAGTTCCGTGGTATCCAGCACCCAGGCATCTTCGGCGGGCTTGAGGGGAGCCACGCTACGCTCGCGGTCACGGCGGTCGCGCGCCTCCATCTCATCCTGAAGGGCGGAAAGATTAGCACTAAGTCCTTGTTCCTTCAACTGCATGTAACGCCTGCGCGCCCGCTCCTCCGCCGAGGCCGTCAGGAAGATCTTGAGGTCCGCATCCGGGAACACCACGGTGCCCATGTCGCGCCCGTCCGCGACCAGCCCCGGGGCCTGAGCAAACCATCGCTGGCGATCGAGCAATGCCTCGCGTACAGCGGGCAGCGCGGCGACCTGCGAGGCATCGGAACCCGCCTGTTCGGTGCGCAGGAGCACGTCCACCGGCTGGCCCTCAAGCAGGGTCGTTACCCTTGCCGCATCGCCGTCGATCTCGAAGCTGACGTCCAGTGCGCCGGCCAGGCGTTCGAGTCCTTCGATATCGGTCAGCTCCACCCCATGCTGGCGCGCGGCAAGGCCCAGCAGTCGGTACAGGGCCCCACTGTCGAGCAGGTGCCAGCCCATCGCCGCGGCGACGCGCATGCACACCGTCCCCTTTCCGGCACCACCCGGGCCGTCAATGGCGAGCACCGGGATCGCCGCCGTCATGCCGCCTCCAGCGACAGACCGGCATTACGGGCAAGGTCCACGAAACCCGGGAATGATGTCGCCACATTGGCGCAGTCACGAATGCGAATCGGGCCACTGGCCCGCAGCCCGGCCATCGCGAACGACATCGCGATACGGTGGTCGCCATGGCTGTCGATCTCTCCGCCGGCGAAACCCTCGCCGCCCAGAATGCGAATACCATCGCGCTGCACCGAGCACTGCACACCCAGCGCCTGAAGCCCATCGGCCATCACCTGAATGCGATCGCTCTCCTTGACCCGCAGTTCTTCCGCGCCCGTCAGGACCGTCTCGCCCTCGGCGCAGGCCGCGGCGACAAAGATGGCCGGGAATTCGTCGATCGCCAGCGGCACCAGCTCGGTCGGGATTTCGATCCCCTTCAGGCGCGTGGCATGTACCTCGATGTCGGCCACCGGCTCGCCGCCGGCTTCGCGTTCGTTCTCCACGCGGATATCCGCGCCCATCAGGCGCAGGATGTCGATCACACCGGTCCGGGTCGGATTGATGCCGACGTGTTCCAGGCGCATCTGCGAGCCCGTCGCGATGCTGGCGCCCACCAGGAAGAACGCGGCCGAGGAAATGTCCGCCGGGACATCCACCGAACTGGCCTGCAGGCGCCCGCCACCGGTCACGCAGGCCTTGGGACCATCCCGGGTAACGACACAGCCGAAGCCATTCAGCATCCGCTCGGTGTGGTCCCGGGTGGGCGCGGGCTCGGTCACACAGGTTTTCCCCTCTGCCCACAATCCCGCGAGCAGGATCGCGGACTTGACCTGTGCGCTGGCCACCTGCAGCACATGATCGGTGCCCCGCAGGGGTGCGCCGCCACGGATGCGCAAAGGCGGCGTACCGGCCTCACTGGTCTCGATCTGTGCACCCATGAGCGCCAGGGGCTCGGTGACCCGGCGCATGGGGCGACGCGTCAGGGATTCATCGCCGATGAGCTCGCTATCGAACGACTGCCCGGCGAGCACCCCGCAGAGCAGCCGCATGGCGGTCCCCGAGTTACCCATGTCCAGCGGGCGATCCGGGGCCTGCAGGCCCTGCAGGCCCCGGCCCTGGATCACGACCTCGCCTGGCCCTTTGCGCTCGATCGGCACACCCATCGCGCGAAAGGCCTCCAGCGTCGCCAGGCAATCGGCCCCTTCGAGAAAGCCGGTGACACGCGTCTCGCCCTCGGCCAGCGCACCCAGCATGATCGAGCGATGGGAAATGGATTTGTCGCCCGGCACACGGGCGACACCGGAGAGCGTGCCCCCCGGCTGTACGGTAAAGGTGTTCATCTGTCAGGTATCCAGTTGTGCATCCGCCGGGTCACAAAAACGATCCCGGGTTTCCTTTGCGTGCCGAAAGCGCGTCTCGATCGCGGGCCCGTCCGCCGATTCGATCATCCCGCGTAACTGCTCCAGGTCACCCTGGTAGCGTTCGATCACCTCGAGGATGGCCGTGCGGTTGGCCAGGCAGATATCGCGCCAGACCACCGGGTCCGACGAGGCAATGCGGGTGAAATCGCGAAAGCCGCCCGCCGCATAATGAAAGATCTCGTCGCGCTCGCTCATGTCCGACAGTGACGCCACCAGCGTGTAGGCCAGCACGTGAGGCAGATGGCTCGTCGCCGCGAGCACCCGGTCGTGGTGGGCGGGTGTCATGAATTCCACCCGCGCACCAGTCGCCTGCCACATCTGTGCAATGCGATCGCTGGCCATCGGATTGGTCGCATCCGCCGGGGTCAGGATCACCAGCCGGTCCCGAAAGAGGCTGGGGAATGCCGCCGCCACCCCGCTCTTCTCGGTCCCGGCAATCGGGTGACCAGGCACAAACTGGCGCGGCGTGGTGCCAAAGCCCTCGGTCACCGCGTCGATCACGGCCTGCTTGCTCGAGCCGACGTCCGTCAACGGGCTGTCGTCCGGCCAGCAGCCGGCCAGGTCGCGTGCCAGCGGGCCCATTGCCCCCAGCGGCACTGCCAGTACGCCGATATCCGCCCCTTCCGCGGCCTCCGCCACCGAGGTCGTCCAGCGGTCGATCACGCCCAGACGCTCGGCCTCGCGCAGGTTGTCCGCATTGCGCGAACAGCCCACGATCTCGCGTACCGCTCCCGCCTCGCGCAAGGCGAGCGCGAGCGAGCCACCAATCAGGCCAACCCCGAAGATGACCAGCCGCTCGATCATGCCAGGGCCCGATCCAGCGCCTGCAGGAAGCGTTCGTTGTCCTCGGCCGTGGAGACCGTTACCCGCAGATGCCCGGGCAGCCCGTAGTTCTCCACTGGACGGGTGATCACGCCTTCGCGTTGCAACGCCTCGTACACCGGCCCCGCATCACGCCCGGTGTCAAAGGTAATGAAGTTGCCCACCGACGGGATCACGCGCAGTCCCCGCTCGCGGAGACCTTCGTCAAGCTGCGCCAGCCCCTCGCGGTTGACGCGCACCGAACGCTCGATATGCGCGGAGTCCCCCAGTGCGGCAAGACCTGCGGCCTGTGCAACCGCATTCACATTGAACGGCTGGCGCACGCGATTAAGCAGTTCCGCGACCGCGGGCGAACTGACGGAATACCCCAGGCGCAGACCGGCAAGGCCCTGAATCTTTGAAAACGTGCGGGTCACGATGAGATTGGGATAGCGCGCGACCCACTGGGTGGTATCGGGATAGTCTTCCTGCTCGACGTACTCCGCATACGCCTCGTCGATCACGACCAGCGTAGTGGCCGGCATCGCTGCCACGAAAGCCTCGAGTGCTGCGCGCCCGACCCAGGTCCCGGTCGGGTTGTTCGGATTGGCCACGAACACCACCCGCACGGTGTCATCCACTGCTTTCTGCATCGCAGCCAGATCATGCCCGTATGGCTGTTTCAGGTCGGCCGCAGGCAGCGCTTCGACCACCCGGGCCTCGGCCCCCACCGCCTGGGTAACCAGCGGATACACGGCAAAGGCATGAGCCGAAAAGATCGCGGCCCGACCGGGCGCCAGCCAGGCCCGCGCAATCAGCTCCAGGATCTCGTTGGACCCATTGCCGAGGGTAATGGCATCCGGTTCGACACCATGCCGGGTGGCCAGCGCGGCCTTCAGTTCGAAGCCTGCCCCATCGGGATAGATGTGGGCCTCGCTCATCGCCGCGCGTGCGGCCTCCACCGCCTGGGGCGAGGGCCCCAATGGATTCTCGTTGGAGGCCATCTTGATCGCCTGCTGGATGCCCAGCTCCCGCTCGAGCGCCGCGATCGGCTTGCCGGGCTGATAGGGCGTGAGGCCCCGAACGCCATCCACGGCAAGCGCGGCGGCATCAAAACCACCCGGGTTCTGGTCGGACACGGGGTTGCGTGAAGCCATGGAATGCCTCGGTTAGGTAGCGGCCTGAGGATAGCTCCCCAGCACCTTGACGGTATCGGCGGTCTGGCCCAGCTGCTCAAGACAATCCTGGATTGCCGGATCCTTCTGGTGGCCCACCAGATCCAGGAAAAACACATAGGTCCACTGGGTACAGCGCGAGGGCCGGGACTCGATCCGGGTCAGGCTGATGCCGGCCTCTGCGATCGGCTTGAGCAGTGCATACAGCGACCCTGGCCGGTTCGCGGTACTGAGCATGATTGAAGTCCGGTCCGCACCACTCGGATCGGTGGACGCGGTGCCAATAATCAGGAAGCGCGTGGTGTTGTCCGCGCGATCCTCGACATGCTGCACCCGCAGTGGAACACCATAGTGCTCGGCGGCCACGCGGCTGGCGATCGCCGCGCTTTCCGGATCTTTCGCCGCGACCTCCGCCGCCCGCGCGTTGGAGGACACCGCCTCGCGCTCCGCGTGTGGGAGGTGGGTGTCCAGCCACTGCCGGCACTGGGCCAGCGCCTGGGCGTGCGCGCGGACACGGCGAACCTGGCTCAGGTCTTCGGCCTGCGCCAGAAGATGATGATGGATCGGCGTCACGACCTCGCCGCAGATCTGCAGCGGCGAATCGAGGAAACAGTCCACGGTATGCGTGACCACGCCCTCGGAGCTGTTCTCGATCGGCACTACACCGAACTGCGCCCGCCCGGCTTCCACCGCGCCAAACACCTGATCGATCGAGGTCAGCGGGGTGGCCTCCACCGCATGACCAAAGTGCTTGCGTGCCGCCAGGTGGGTAAACGTACCCTCGGGGCCCAGATAGGCGACCGTCAGCGGGTGCTCGAGCGCCAGGCACTCGGACATGATCTCCCGGAACAGCCGGACCACGGCCTCGCCGGACAAGGGTCCGGGATTTTCCTCGCGCACGCGTCGCAGGATCTCGGCCTCGCGCTCCGGCCGGTAGAAGACCGGATTCGGCTCGAAGTCGCGCTTGACCCGCGCGACCGCCTCGGCGCAGCGTGCACGCTCGCTGAGAAGCTCCAGCAACTGCCCGTCCAGCGCGTCGATGCGGTTGCGCAAGGACCCGAGGTCTTCCGGCCCCGTAGCGGCTTTCGGCGATGGCCCCTTCTTCGTCACGATCTACAGCACCCGTGCGCGCAGCACGCCATCAATCTGCAGCAACGCATCCAGCGTGGACGGGTCGGGCTTGCCGTCCACGTCCAGAAGCGTATACGCGAGATCCCCACGGGAATCGTTCATCAGGTGCAGGATGTTCAGGTTGGATTCGCCCAGGACATGCGAGATGCGCGCCACGCGATCCGGGAGATTGCGGTTGACCACCGCGATGCGGGTGTCGCCCTTGCGGTCCAGCACCAGGGTCGGCAGGTTCACCGAATTGACCACATTGCCGTTCTCGAGATAGTCGCGCAGCTCGTCGGCGATCATCACCGCGCAGTTCTCTTCCGACTCGGTCGTCGAAGCCCCCAGGTGCGGCAGCGTGATGACCCGCGGGTGGCCCAGCATGTTGGGCACCGGGAAGTCGGTAATGTAGGCGTGCAGCCGCTCGGCATCGAGCCCTTCGCGCACGGCCTCGTCATCGACGATGCCCTCGCGCGCCAGGTTCAGCACCATCGCGCCTGGATTCATACCAGCCAGCCCCTTGGCATTGACGATATGGCGAGTGTTCTCGGTCAGCGGTACATGTACCGTCACCGCGTCGGCACCCTCCAGGGCAGCTTCCACGGAGCGCGCCCGCTCGATGTCCGAATCGAGGCGCCAGGCATTCTCGACCGTGACCTTGGGGTCGAAACCCACGACTTCCATGCCGAGGGCCTTGGCCGCATTGGCCACGCCGACACCGATGGCGCCCAGTCCCAGCACGGCGAGCTTGCGCCCGGGCAGTTCGAAGCCCGTGAACCGCTTCTTGCCGTGTTCGACCGCGGCCATGAAGTCGTCCTTGCTCGGGTCCAGCTCCTGCACATAGCCGGCCGCCGGGAGCAGATTGCGCGCGCCCAGCAGCAGGCCGGCGATCACCAGCTCCTTGACGGCATTGGCATTGGCCCCGGGCGCGTTGAATACCGCGACCCCACGGTCCGACAGCGCCGTGACCGGGATATTGTTCACCCCGCTGCCAGCCCGCCCGACGGCCAGCACGGACTCCGGGATATCGACATCGTGCAGATTGAACGAGCGCAGCATCAGCGCGTCGGGCTGATTGATGTCCGAGGCGACCTCGTAACGGTCCCGCGGGAAGCGATCCAGCCCGCGTATGGCGATATTGTTGTAGGTCTGTATGCGGTACATCCGGGTCCTCCGTGATCGGTTACCCCAGGGGGACACGCTCAGGCGTGGCGGTTCTCGAAGTCCGCCATGAACTCGATCAGCGCGTCCACAGCACTCTCCGGCACGGCGTTGTAGATGCTAGCGCGCATACCGCCCACCGAACGATGCCCTTTCAGCGACGACAGCCCGGCGGCATCGGCCTCGTTCAGGAACGTACCATCCAGCGAGTCGTCCGCGAGGATAAACGGCACGTTCATCCACGAACGCGCATCCGGCTCGACCGGGTTGCGATAAAACGCCGAGTTATCCACGAAATGATAGAGTTTCTCGGCCTTGCGCTGGTTGATCTCGGCCATCTTGTCCAGCCCGCCCTGCTCCAGAAGCCACTCGAAGACCAGTCCCGCCAAGTACCAGCCGAAGGTCGGCGGCGTGTTGTACATGGAGTCGTTTTTCGCCTGCAGCGTCCAGTCGACCACCGCCGGCAGATTCGGATTCGACTCTTTGTCCAGCAGGTCATTGCGAACAATCACCACGGTCAGCCCGGCGGGCCCGATGTTCTTCTGCGCGCCCGCGTAGATCACGCCAAATTTCGACACGTCGATCGGGCGCGAGAGGATGGTGGAGGACATGTCCGCCACCAGCGGCTTGCCCCCGACATCCGGGACCTCGTGAAACTCCACGCCACCGATCGTCTCGTTCGGGGTGTAGTGCACGTAGGCGGCATTCGGGTCCAGATTCCAGCTGTCGCGCGCCGGGATCGAGGCGTAGCCACTGGCCTGCGAGCTGGCGACGATATTCACCGGCCCGAACTTCTGGGCTTCCTTGATCGCCTTGCCCGACCAGGCCCCGGTGTCGATGTAGTCCATCGGTTTTCCGCCCGAGTGCAGGTTCATTGGGATCGCCGCAAACTGGCCGGTCGCCCCACCCTGCAGGAACAGCACACTGTAGTCGTCCGGAATGTTCATCAGCTTGCGCAGGTCTTGCTCCGCCTTCTCGGCAACCTGCATGAACGGCTTGCCGCGATGGCTCATCTCCATAACCGACATCCCGGCGCCATGGAAATCGATCAGTTCTTCGCGTGCCCGTTCCAGGACCGCCTGCGGCAGCGCAGCCGGCCCCGCACTGAAGTTATGCACTCGGCTCATTCCGGATCTCCGTTGTCCATGGTGTTCTGCGTGGATTCGTCGTCCTCGCTCTCGCTGTCGTCGTCCAGGTCTTCATCCTCGCCCTGCAGCTTTTCGACCCGGGCCAGTTCCACCAGGCGCTCGCCCTCGTCCAGGCGGATCAGCCGCACACCCTGCGTATTGCGCCCGATCAGCGGGATCTGGTCCACCGGTGTACGCACCAGCGTACCGCCCGTGGTGATCAGCATCGCCTCGTCGTCTTCCAGCACGCGCGCGGCCCCGACCAGTGGCCCGTTGCGCCCCTCGGTCTGGATCCCGATCACGCCCTGGCCGCCACGACGGTGGACCGGGAATTCGTCGAAGCGAGTCCGCTTGCCGTAGCCGTTCTCGGTGGCCAGCAAGGCGGCACCCTCGGCGACATTGAGCAGCGCAATCACGCGATGATCCGATTCCATGCGCACGCCGCGCACACCGCAGGCGGTACGGCCCATCGGCCGCACGTCGTTCTCGGAGAAGCGCACTGCCTTGCCGGCCGTGGTAACGAGCATTACGTCCATCTGGCCATCGGTAAGCGAAACGTCCACCAGGTAATCGTCGTCGCGCAGATCCACCGCGATGATCCCGGTCGAGCGGCGGCGCGAGAAGTCGGTCAGCGGGGTCTTCTTGACCGTTCCGCGCGCGGTCACCATGAACACATAGTGGTCCGGGTCGTACTCGCGCACCGGCAGGATGGCGTTGATTCGCTCGTCCGCTTCCAGCGGCAGCAGATTCACGATCGGCTTGCCACGCGAGGCGCGCGAACCCTGCGGCAGTTCATAGACTTTCAGCCAGTAGACCCGCCCGCGGCTGGAGAAACACAGCACCGTGTCGTGCGTGTTCGCGACCAGCAACCGGTCGACAAAGTCCTCTTCCTTGAAGCTCGCGGCCGCCTTGCCGCGACCGCCTCGGCGTTGCGCGCGGTAGTCGGCCACCGGCTGGTACTTCACATAGCCGGCGTGGGAGAGCGTCACCACGACGTCTTCCTCGCCGATCAGGTCTTCCAGGGTGAGGTTCGCCTGGCGCTCGCGGATCTCGCTACGGCGTTCGTCGCCGAACTGCTCGGCCACGGCCAGCAGTTCGTTGCGGATCTCCTGCTGCAGGCGCTCCCCCGAACCGAGAATGTCGAGCAGGTCCTCGATCAAGTCGAGCAGCTCCCGGTATTCGTCGAGGATCTTGTCCTGTTCCAGCCCGGTCAGACGGTGCAGGCGCAGATCCAGAATCGCCTGCGCCTGGGCCTCGGACAGGCGATAGCCGTCGTCGCCCACGCCGTAGTCCGCTGCCAGATCCTCCGGACGCGAGGCGCTGGCCCCGGCCCGGTCAAGCATGTCGCTGACCACGCCCAGCGGCCAGCTGCGCGCCAGCAGGCCGGCCTTGGCCTCGGCCGGGTTGGGGGCGGCACGGATCAGTTCGATCACCGGATCGATGTTGGCCAGCGCGATCGCCAGGCCTTCCAGGATATGGGCGCGCTCGCGCGCCTTGCGCAGGTCGAAGATCGTGCGGCGGGTAACCACCTCGCGGCGATGCCGCAGAAAGGACTCCAGCACCTGACGCAGATCCAGCACCTTCGGCTGGCCGTCAACCAGGGCGACGATGTTGATGCCGAAGACGTTCTGCATCTGCGTGTGCATGTACAGGTGGTTCAGGACCACCTCGGCCATCTCGCCGCGCTTGAGCTCGATGACCAGTCGCATGCCGTCCTTGTCCGACTCGTCGCGCAGCTCCGAGATGCCGTCGATGCGCTTTTCCTTGACCAGCTCGGCGATCTTCTCGGTCAGGCGGGCCTTGTTCACCTGGTACGGGAGTTCGGTGACGACGATCGCCTCGCGCTGTCCGCCCTCCAGCGGCTCGACATGCGAGCGCGCCCGGATCAGCACCCGGCCACGACCAGTGCGATAGGCCTCGCGCACGCCTTCCACGCCGTTGATGATCCCGGCCGTCGGGAAATCGGGGCCCGGCACGTGCTCCATCAGACCTTCGATGGATATCTCCGGGTCATCAATCAGCGCCACACAGGCGTTGATCACCTCGCGCAGGTTGTGCGGCGGGATGTTGGTCGCCATCCCCACCGCGATCCCGGCGGAGCCGTTGACCAGCAGGTTGGGAAACTTGCTCGGCAGTACCGCCGGCTCCGTCTCGGAGCCGTCGTAGTTGTCGATGAAGTCGACGGTTTCCTTGTCGATATCGGCCAGCAGCTCGGCCGCGATGCGCGCCATGCGCACCTCGGTATAACGCATGGCCGCCGGGGAATCACCGTCAATGGAGCCGAAGTTGCCCTGCCCGTCGGCCAGCATGTAGCGCATCGAGAACGGCTGCGCCATACGCACGATGGCGTCGTAGACGGCGGAGTCACCATGCGGGTGGTATTTACCGATCACGTCACCGACCACGCGCGCCGACTTCTTGTACGGCTTGTTGTAGTCGTTGCCCAGCTCGCGCATCGCGTAGAGCACGCGGCGATGGACCGGCTTGAGGCCGTCACGGACATCGGGGAGGGCCCGGCCCACGATTACGCTCATCGCGTAATCGAGGTAGGACTGCTGCATCTCGTCTTCGAGATTGACCGGGAAGATTTCCTTGGCAAATTCAGCCATCGAGGGTTACGCCGTCCGTCTGAACAAGCTCGCGATCATACCACAGGGGTAACCACTGGGACCTAGCAAATGGGCCTGAAATCGCCCCTCCGTAGCTCTCAGCCGGGGTGCACCACTGTGAAACACCGTGATCCGGCGCTGTCAGCCCTCCACAACAGGCTCTCCAGCGACGGCTTTCCGCCGCAGGGCGGCCAGTTTGTCCCGATCCGGCGCCTCGACCACACCGTGCTCGGTCACGATCGCGTCGACCAGGTGCGCCGGCGTGACGTCGAACGCCGGGTTGTAGGCCCGGGCGCCGTCCGCGGCCACGCGCTTCCCGGCGAGAGCCAAAACCTCGTCTTCGGCGCGCTGCTCGATCGGGATACCCTCCCCGTCCGGCATGTCGAAGTCGATGGTCGACAACGGGGCCGCGACCATAAAGCGCACGCCGTGGGCACGGGCCAGGAGGGCCAGCCCATAGGTGCCGATCTTGTTCGCCACATCGCCGTTCGCCGCAATGCGGTCGGAACCCACGATCACCCAGCCGACGCGTCCGGAACGCAGCAGACTGGCGGCCGCCCCTTCGCACAGCAGCTGTACCGGGATACCGTCATGCACGAGTTCCCAGGCGGTCAGCCGGCTCCCCTGGAGCCACGGGCGGGTCTCGTCGGCAAAGACCTCGGTCACCCGACCCTCGTCCCAGGCCGCCCGAATCACCCCCAGGGCCGTGCCATAGCCCCCGGTGGCCAGCGAACCCGTATTGCAGTGGGTCAGCACCGCCTGTCCCGGCTCAATCAAGGAAGCCCCGTGCCGCCCCATGCGACGGTTGCCCGCGATGTCGTCGTCCAGCATCTGCCGGGCCGCGGTCGTGGTCGCCTCAATGGCGGCCTCCGGATCCGGGGCGCCATCGACCTCCCGGGCCATGCGGTCCAGTGCCCAGAACAGATTCACCGCCGTGGGCCGCGAGGCCCGCAGGCGATCCATGTCCGCGGCCACGCGTTCGCGCCAGTCGTCCCGACCCCGGGCCTTCTGGCAGGCCAGCACGACCCCGAACGCGGCCGTGATCCCGATGGCGGGCGCACCGCGCACGACCATGTCGCGTATCGCGGTCGCCACCTCGCCGGCATCGGTGTAGCACTGGCGCACGGCCTCGCCCGGCAACAGGCGCTGGTCGAGCAGATAGAGGTTGCCGTCTTCAAAGCGAATCGGGCGGATCGTGTCGGAGCGGTGTTCGGTCATGGCGTTATTCTATCAGGGCTCATTTCGGTCAGGGCTTCTTGGATGCCAGAATCGCAGCCGCGGACGGCCTGTCGCCGGAGCGCTGTCGAGTTGGGTACTGCTCGTGACCAGCGCCCCGCTGCGCCCAGTCTCGTACAGGGGAATACCGCTTAGCTCCAGCCGTTTCCGTGCCTCGTCGGGCAAACCGGCACCCTCGGCAGTCGTCGCAGCCCAAACCTGACCGGGCGGGAATTGCGCCAGCCAGTCGTCCTGCAGGGCGCGCGGGTTGGAAGTCCTCGGCGCTACCAGCAAGTCAACCGCAAATCCTGCGGTGCCCCGACGCATCACGGCCTCGCCGAGACCATCCAGCCCGCCCATGACCAGCAGGGTCGCGTCCGCCCCCTCCACCTTCAGCACACAGGACGCGGACGAGTCGTCATTCCAGCCCGGCGGCGGATGGAGTATCTCGAAGCGCACACCGTCCCAGTTCCACTGATCCCCCTTTTCGCAACGTTCGTCAGTGCCATGGCTCACCGGGGTGCGCCGCAGCGTGCGCCTCACCGAGATCTGTTCCCGGACTACCGCCACGCCGCCGGCGTGCCCGGCATGCTCGTGCGTCACCATCAGCGTGTCCAGGGAGCGGATGCCGCCCGCCCGCAAGGCCGGCACCACAATTCGGTCACCCGCGCTGAAGCCGCCCTCCCGGCCCGGACCCGCATCAATTAACAGCGCGTGTCGTCGGGTCTCGACGATGGTGGCCTGCCCGGCGCCAACGTCCAGGACCTGAACGCGCCACTGCCCGGCCGCAAAGTCCGGGCGCAACGGCGCGACCAAGGCGATCGCAGCCACTGCAATCCAGGGCGCCAATCGCCGGGCGAGCGGCTGCAAGGCCAGGAAAACAGCCACCCCGCCCAGCAGGGACGCGGCCACCGGCACATGGCGCTGGTCCACCAGGACAGGGATCCCTGCCAGTGCCTCGAGCGTCATCACCAGCAGTGCCAACAGGCCATCCGCAATGCATAACAACAAGCCACCTGCGGCCGGCCACCCCCACGCGAGCAAGGCACCGACCAGCAACAACGGCAAGATCAGTAGCGTCACCATCGGCACCGCGACCAGGTTGGCCACGGGTGCGACCCAAGACCCCAGCTGGAACCAGGCCAGACTGAGCGGCAGCATCGCAATCGCCAGCACGACCTGGATGCGCAGGCCTTCGCGCCAGCCGGTCGTCCCGACCCGACCCTGCAACAGCAGCAGGATCACGGCCACTGCGCCGAACGAGAACCAGAACCCCGGGGCCAGCACGCTCGGTGGGTGCACAATCAGCACCATGGCCGCGGCAAGGGCCAGGGCGCGCCAGGCAACACCCTCGCGACGCGACAGCACCGCAAGCGTGAGCGCAATCAGCATCAGCAAAGCCCTTTGGGTCGGGATGCTGAAACCGGCGAGTACCGCATAGCCCGTGGCGGCCACCAGCCCGACCACACCCATGAACAGCCAGCGCCGCAGCCGTCTTATAACGGCCACCCCGGACCACAACCATCCGGCAATGCCGCCGGCAAACCCCGCCACCAGGGCCACATGCAACCCGGAAATCGCCATCAGGTGATTCGTCCCGGTGTGTAGAAAGGCCTGCCATTCACTCTCGGTCATGGCCTGACGATTGCCGATGACCAGCGCCTGCACCAGGCCCGGGTGACGCAAATCCGGTGCCGCGCGCTCCAGACGCGCCTGCATTGCGGCCCGAAGGCGGTGCATGATCACGCGGCCCCTGGCCCCCTCGTGCACGCCTGCCAGTGGGGTAACGGAACGCGCAACGGCGCTGCCGTGCATCCCCTCGCGGTAGAACCAGCCTGCGGCATCGAATCCCCCGGGGTTGCGGGGGCCGTCGACACCACGCAATCGCAAGTCCAGCCGCAGCGAATCACCCACCTGTATCGCCGGCCGCGCGGGGAAGGTGCTCACCCACAACTCGCGGCCTTCAAGCTCCAGCCCCGGGCTGCCCTGCTCGATCTCCGACACCCCAACCCGGAACCGGCTGCGCCGCTCCCCGTGCTCCGGCAAACTGACCACCTGTGCCCGCACCGAGACCTCGACTCCCGACCACTCGGGACCCACGACCTTGCCCGACCAGTCCGTCGCATGCGGGAGTGCCAGCCACACGCCCGCGAGCAACCCCAGCGAGGCTGCTGGCAACCACGTGAAAGGAGAACCTCGCCGAGCCGCCTGGACCCAGCCAAGTGCGACCAGCG
Source organism: Thioalkalivibrio sp. ALJ12 (assembly GCF_000378305.1). Lineage (NCBI taxonomy): Bacteria > Pseudomonadati > Pseudomonadota > Gammaproteobacteria > Chromatiales > Ectothiorhodospiraceae > Thioalkalivibrio > Thioalkalivibrio sp. ALJ12. Next base: position 365,306 of record NZ_KB899539.1, on the reverse strand, counting down.
CGCCAGCGACAGGCAGGAACACTCTCAATGGACCTTCGAGCAAGACAGGCAGGACGGGGAGCTGGTGCAACCCCCACACACCGGCGATCAGACCCAGGACCGCGACCATCATGGCGCACGGTCCCGTCCAGGAAGAGTTGGAATCCTCTCCCCAGGGCCCAGTCCTAGCAGGTAGGATGCACGCCCAGGATTGGGCCTGCGAGAGTCCGACAGATACCCACAGACATGGCGAAGCACATCATCAGAAGGCTGTTCCCCGGCATGGAGGGCGTGCGCGGCCATCGCGCACTCTCCCCACTGGGGCCGCGCCTGCGGTCTCCGGATCTGTGGCATCTGAACCGCCGCTCCGTGGCTGGTGCGTTTGCCGTTGGGCTGTTCGTGACCTTCCTGCCTATCCCTATGCAGATGCTGGTCGCCGCGATTGTCGCGCTGATTGTGCGCGTCAACCTGCCCATCTCGGTGATCCTGGTCTGGATCTCCAACCCGATCACCATGCCCCCCATGTTGTATATGGCCTATACCGTCGGCCGCAAGCTGCTGGGTGAGCCGCCCCGCGATGTGCATCTCGACTGGAGTTGGGAATGGTTCAGTACCGAGCTGCTGACCATCTGGCAGCCGCTACTGCTCGGCAGCCTGCTCTTCGCGACGCTGGCCAGCCTCTCCGGATATCTGCTGGTGCGTGTGCTGTGGCGCGTGAATGTCGTACAGCGCCTGCGGACCCGTCGCGCGTTGCGGCGGTTACGCCAGGAGAGGAACAAGGAAAAGGAAAAAGCGGAAAAAGACGATTCGAGCTGACCGTCGGCGCACAACACACGGTGACTGTAAATCAGCAAGGCTTTGCCCAGCGCTCCCGAGCGGACGGATCAGTCGTCGGCCAGCTGGCCGTGGAAGTGCTCGCGCTCCAGGTGCCCCTTGACCAGCTGTACCGACCGATCCAGCTCGCGCGCGAGGGTGATGTCATGCGTCACCAGTGCCAGCGCGGTGCCGGTCGAACGGTTCATCTCGCGCAGCAGCGCGAACACATGCTGGGCGCGCTCCTGATCCAGATTCCCGGTGGGCTCGTCGGCCAGAATCGCGGACGGCCGCGTCACCAGCGCCCGCGCGATCGCCACGCGCTGGCGCTCGCCCCCCGACAGTTCGGCCGGCTTGTGCGCACCACGGTGCCCGAGGTCGACCTGCCCGAGCCAGTGCTCTGCCTCCTGGCGCGACCGACGGCTGGAGGTCCCCCGGATCAGCAGAGGCAGCGCGACATTCTCGACCGCCGTCAGCTCCGGCAGCAGGTGATGGAACTGGTAGACGAACCCCAGGTGCTGGTTGCGCATTCGGCCCCGGCGCGCCTCGCCCATGCGCGACCACTCCTGCCCCAGCAGCCGAACCTCGCCCGCCGTGGGGCGATCCAGTCCCCCGAGCAGATGCAGCAGCGTACTCTTGCCGGAACCCGAGGCACCGATGATCGCCGTCTGGTCGCCCCGCTCCAGGCGAAAATCGACGCCCTGCAGCACGGCCACATCCAATTTGCCATCACGGAAACGCCGCTCGACCCCCATGGCCTCCAGTACAGGCACAGTCTCAGTCATGGCGCAGGGCCTCCGCCGGCTGTGTACGGGCCGCCCGCCAGGCCGGGAACAGCGTCGCCACGACGGTCAGCAAGAACGCAATCCCGCCCACCCGAAAGACATCGGATGCTTTCAGTTCCGACGGCAAGTCACTGATGTAGTAGACATCGGCCGCGAGAAACTCGATACCCATCGCGCGTTCGATAAAGGGCACCACGACATCGATATTGAGCGCCAGCGCGACACCGGCGACCGAGCCGAGCAGGATGCCGATCGCGCCGATCACCACCCCCTGGACCACGAACACCAGCATGACCCCCGAGGGGGACAGCCCAAGGGTTCGCAGTATCGCGATATCCCCCTGCTTGTCGGTCACCAGCATGATCAGCGTGGAAACGATATTGAAGGCCGCTACCGCGACGATCAGGGACAGGATGATGAACATCACCATCTTCTCGATCTGGATCGCGCGAAACAGGTTCGCGTGCTGGCGCGTCCAGTCGGACACCCGGAACAGCCCGTCAAGCTGACTGGCCACCTCGCGCGAGACCACACCCGCCCGCATCATGTCCGTCAGGCGCAGGCGCAGGCCGGTGACGCTCTCGCCGGTCTGGAAGACCGCCTGGGCGTCCTGCAGATGAATAAACGCAGTCCCGCGGTCGTACTCGTACATCCCGACCTCGAAGATCCCCGCCACCTCAAATCGTCGCATGCGCGGCATTACACCCGCTGGCGACACCGAGGCCTGTGGCGCCATCAGGATCAGAGAATCGCCTACCCTCACGCGCAGTTCCGCTGCCAGCTCGCGCCCCAGCACAATGCGGTAGGCACCGGGTTCGAGCTGCCCGAGCCGGCCCTGAGTCATGTGCTCGCCGATCCGCGCCACGCGCTCCTCGGCCCCCGGGTCCACCCCGCGGATCAGCGCACCGGAGATGTTCCCGGTGGCACTGAGCATCGCCTCGCCCTGGACATACGGAGCGACCGCCAGTACTCGCTCGTCGATCGTCTCGACCTGCTCCTTCAGCGACTCCCAGTTGCGCAAGCCACCATTCACGTCCTGGATGGTCGCATGCGACGCCATGCCCAGGATGCGATCGCGCAGCTCGCGTTCGAAGCCGTTCATGACCGAGAGCACGGTAATCAGCGCCATCACACCCAGCACCAGGCCGAGGATCGAGACGACCGAGATAAAGGAGATGAAGTGGTTACGCCGTTTGGCGCGCGTATAGCGCAGACCAATGGCGAGCGGGAGCGGGCGGAACATCGAGAAATCATGCCAGAGTTACACGGGCGCGCCTATCCCCGATGGCACAGACTTTCACGATGGGAGGCACAGCCAACAGGATGACGCTACCATGTGGTTTATCGTCCGCGAGCCATCGGAGATTTGTCTCATGCAAGGGAATCATGCAAAGCCAACGCTTACCCGTCCGCGCGGCCTGCTCGCCGTCGCTGCCGCGGCGGTCCTGGTCATGACCACGGCACTGACCCCATTGACCGTCAACGAGGCGCAGGCCGAGATCCTGCGGGGCACAAGCGGAGACTTCGAAGTGCAAACCCGTGAGGGGCTGCCAGCCCGTGGCCAGAGCCAGTCCGGGGTGCGCAGTCGTCATGGCGAGCCCAGCCAGCGCCATCCCACGGTCGGTGATCCGCCGATCACCCGCTGGGACTACAGCGATTTCTCTGTCGTGTTCGAGGGCGAATACGTGCTGCACAGCATCGTGCACGGCGAACAGACCCCGCGTCGGCCGTGACGGGCGGCGCATCTTCCCCCCATACCCGGCGTCTACCAGCAGAGTGGGAACCGCAGGCCGGTGTTCAGCTCACCTGGCCGCATAGCGGTACCGACTGGGCCGGAGAACTCGACCGGGTCCACCCTGTCTTTGCCACCCTCGCGGCTGCGATCAGCCGTTTCGAGCCGGTGGTGATCGTCGCCCGCGACCCGGAACACATCGAAGAGATCTCCGGATTTCTGGTCGAGGCCGCCATCCGCAACGACCGTCTGTGGTTCGCGCTGGCCGACTCCGACGACACCTGGGCTCGCGACCATGGCCCGATTACCGTACTGGAAGGGCCGCAGCCCCGCCTGCTCGACTTCACCTTCAACGGCTGGGGCGGCAAATTCCCTGCAGAGCATGACAACGCGATCACCACTGCCCTGGCCCAGCAGGGCGTCTTCGGCCCGAACGTGCCGGAGCCCATCGCAATGGTGCTGGAGGGTGGCAGCATCGAGTCCGACGGCGACGGCACCCTCCTGACGACTGCCCAATGCCTGCTGCAGCCAACACGCAACCCGGATCTGGACAAGGCGGCGATCGAGCGCCGCCTGCACGAGCATCTGGGCACACAACGGGTCCTGTGGCTGGAACATGGCCACCTCGAAGGGGACGACACCGACAGCCACATCGACACCCTCGCCCGCTTCTGCAGCCCGGATACGATCGCCTATGTCCAGTGCGACGACCCCGATGATCCGCACCACGGCGAACTGGCGGCCATGGAGGAGGAACTCCGCTCGCTGCGCCAGGCCTCCGGCGCGCCCTACCGGCTGATTCCCCTGCCCTGGCCTCGCCCGCAGCGCGGCCCCGATGGCCAGCGCCTGCCGGCGACCTACGCAAACTTCCTGATCCTCAACGATGCCGTCCTGATGCCGGCCTACGACGACCCCGCCGATGCCATCGCGCTCGATCGCCTGACCGAGGCCTTTCCGGGGCGCGAAATCGTGGAAATCGACTGCCGGGCCATCATCCGTCAGGGTGGCAGCCTGCACTGCCTGACCATGCAATACCCCAAGGGCGCCCTTGGCATCCCGGAAGACTGATCTGTGATGACGACCGATACCCTTCCCGTGGCCCTGATCCAGCACCGCGATGCCGGGAGCGTCGAGGCCAACCTGGACGCGACCGCCCAGGCCGTAGCCGATGCCGCGGCGGGCGGGGCTCGCCTGGTCGTGCTGGCCGAGCTGCACACCGGCCCCTACTTCTGCCAGACCGAAGACCCGGGGGTCTTCGACCGCGCCGAGCCCATCCCCGGCCCGTCCACCAGGCGCCTGGGACAGATCGCCCGCGACAACGCCGTGGTGCTCGTGACCTCGCTGTTCGAGCGGCGCGCAGCCGGCGTTTACCACAACACCGCGATCGTCTTCGAGGCCGATGGCCGCCCGGCGGGCCTTTACCGCAAAATGCACATCCCGGACGACCCCGGGTATTACGAGAAGTACTACTTCACCCCGGGTGATACCGGCTTCGTCCCGATCGACACCTCGGTCGGCCGGCTGGGCGTGCTGGTCTGCTGGGACCAGTGGTATCCGGAGGCCGCGCGCATCATGGCCCTGTCCGGGGCGCAGTGCCTGATCTACCCGACCGCCATTGGCTGGGACCCGCGCGACGAGGCGGACGAGCAAACCCGTCAGCGCGAGGCCTGGATCACCGTCCAGCGCGGCCACGCGGTCGCGAACAACCTGCCGGTCCTCGCCTGCAATCGCACCGGACACGAAACGGACCCGTCAGAGACCAGTCCCGGGGCCCGGTTCTGGGGCACCAGCTTCGTTGCGGGCCCGCAGGGCGAGTTCCTGGCGCAGGCGGGCGAGGATCAGCCCGAGACCCTCCGCGCCACCCTGGACCTGGGTCAGACCGAGGCGGTCCGCCGGATGTGGCCCTTCCTGCGCGACCGTCGCATCGACGCCTACAGCCCGATCCTCAAGCGCTACATCGACCGCACGGACTGACCGCTACCGGCTAATTCAGCGCCTTCCCGACGGGGTTCCGCCGCAAACAGGATCGAATCCGTATAATGCCGGCCCGTTTTCCCGGATTCTCGACACTGCATGTCCGAACAGCCGCGCAACCCGCTAAAACCCGGTCGCTTTCCCGGCGACGGATTCGAGATCTGGTCGGGGCTCAATACCTCGGCCGCGCCCCTGGCACTCGCACGCGCCGCCGCATCGGCCGAATGGCCGCTGCTGGTCGTCGTCGAGTCGAATGAGGCCGCGGACCGCTGGCAGGAAGAGTGGGACTTTTTCGGTGCCGGGCTCGACCTGCCAGTGATGCGTCTCCCCGACTGGGAGACCCTGCCGTTCGATGTCTTCTCCCCACACGAGGACATCATCTCCGAGCGGCTGCGCACGCTGTATCACCTCCCGTCGCTGGAGCGCGGGATCATCCTGATCCCGGTCTCCACACTGATGCAGCGCCTGCCCCCGCGCGACTGGCTGACCACCCAGGGTCTCTCCCTGCGCAGTGCCCAGCGCCTGGACCGCATGCAGCTGCGGGAACGGCTGACCGAGGCGGGCTACAGCGCAGTCAACCAGGTGATCAGCCACGGCGAATTTGCCGCACGCGGGGAGATCCTCGATCTGTTCCCGATGGGCGCCGAGCAGCCGGTGCGCATCGAGTTTCTCGACGACGAGATCGATTCCCTGCGCCATTTCGACCCGGAGACCCAGCGCTCCACGGAAAAGGTCGAGCGCGTCGAGATCCTGCCCAGCCACGAGTTTCCGCTGAACGAGGATTCCATCCGCGCGTTCCGCACCCGCTACCGCGAGCAGTTCAGTGGCGATCCCAGTCGCCACCCGATCTACCGGGACATCAGCGAAGGCCTGGTTCCCCCGGGCATCGAGGCCTACCTGCCCCTGTTCTTCGAGGGCATGGACAGCGTATTCGACTACGCCCCTCAGGCTCGCGTCGTGCAGGCCGGCAATATCGCCGACGCCGCGCAGGAGTATGCCCGCGAGATCGCCGACCGCTTCGAGCAACTGAGCCACCAGGTGGAACGCCCCCTGCTGCCACCGGAGCGCCTCTATCTCGACGAGTCGGCCCTGAACGAGGCGCTGCGCGCCCGCGCCGGTATTGCCCTGGGCGGCGAGCCGCCGCAGCCGCTACCGGCAGACCGAGGCAGGACCGTGCCCTTCACCTGCGACCCCCTCCCCGAACTGGGAATGGAACACGGCAAGGATGCCCCCGCCGAACGCCTGAAGCGCTTTGTCGGGGAACAGGAGCGGGTCCTGCTCACCGCCGAGTCCGCCGGCCGGCGCGAGGCCCTGCTCACACTGCTGCGCGAACAGGATGTGCCGCACCACGCCGTCGATGACTGGGAGGCCTTCCTGGGGGGCGAGCCCGGCCTCAGCGTGACAGTCGGTGCGCTGAGCGAAGGTTTCCGGCTGCCGGACGGGATCGTGCTCGTGCCGGAGTCCGCGATCCTCGGCGAGCGCGCGCGGCAATCCCGCCGGCGCAACCGCCCCACCCGCGATGCCGATGCCGTCATCCAGAACCTCAGCGACCTGACAATCGGGGCCCCGGTCGTCCACGAAGAACAGGGCGTGGGCCGCTACCTGGGCCTCCAGACCCTGGATTTCAGTGGCCAGCCGTCAGAGTTCCTGACACTGGAGTACGCCGATGGCGCGAAGCTCTATGTCCCGGTCTCCTCGCTGCACCTGATCAGCCGCTATACCGGAGCCGACGCGGAACACGCCCCACTCCACCGCCTGGGCAGCGAGCAGTGGAACCGCGCCCGCCGCAAGGCCGCCGAGAAGGCGCGCGATGTCGCCGCCGAGCTGCTGGAGGTCCACGCTCGGCGCGCCGCCAAGCAGGGGACGGCGTTTGCGACCGAGACCCCCGAGTATCACGCCTTTGCGGCCGCCTTCCCGTTCGAGGAAACCGCCGATCAGCTCCAGGCAATCGACGCGGTACTGACCGACATGGCTGACACGCGGCCGATGGACCGCGTGATCTGCGGCGATGTCGGCTTCGGCAAGACCGAGGTCGCGATGCGCGCCGCATTCGTCGCCGTGCAGAACAATCGCCAGGTGGCCGTGCTGGTCCCGACCACCCTGCTCGCCCAGCAGCACCATCAGAACTTCAGCGACCGCTTCGCCGACTGGCCCGTCCGCATCGAGTCCCTGTCGCGCTTTCGCAGTGCCAAGCAGCAGGCCGCCGTGCTGGAAGGGCTGAAGGAAGGCAAGGTCGATATCGTGATCGGCACGCACAAGCTGCTGCAGTCGAACCTGGACTTCTCCAACCTCGGGCTCGTGATCGTGGACGAGGAACAACGCTTTGGCGTGCGCCACAAGGAGGCGCTGAAGAGACTGCGCGCCGAGGTCGACATGCTGACCATGACCGCAACCCCGATCCCGCGCACGCTGAACATGGCCCTGTCCGGGCTGCGCGACCTCTCGGTGATCACGACCCCGCCGCGCGAACGCCTGGCAATCAAGACCTTCGTCAACGAGTGGAACGACGCGATCATCCAGGAGGCCTGCCTGCGCGAGATTCGCCGCGGTGGCCAGGTGTACTTCGTGCACAACGAGGTCAACACCATCGAACGCATGGCGGAACAGATTCGTGCGCTGCTGCCGGGCGCCCGCATCGGTATCGCCCACGGCCAGATGCGCGAACGCGAACTCGAACAGGTGATGCTCGACTTCTACCATCGGCGCTACAACATCCTGGTCTGCTCCACCATCATCGAGACCGGCATCGATGTACCCACCGCAAATACGATCGTGATGAATCGCGCGGACAAGCTGGGCCTCGCCCAGATGCACCAGCTGCGCGGCCGCGTCGGGCGCTCCCACCACCGGGCCTACGCCTACCTGGTCACGCCGCCGGAAAAAGCCATGTCGGCCGACGCGCGCAAGCGCCTGGAGGCGATCGCCTCGCTGGAGGATCTCGGCGTGGGCTTCACGCTCGCCAGCCACGACCTCGAGATCCGGGGCGCTGGCGAGTTGCTGGGTGACGAGCAAAGCGGCCAGATCCAGGAAGTCGGCTTCTCGATGTACAACGACCTGCTCAACCGCGCGGTCAACGCCCTGCGCTCCGGCAAGATGCCCGAACTGGAGACCCCGGAGACCCCCGGAACGGAGGTCGAGCTGGGGCTGCCCGCCCTGCTCCCGGATGCCTACGTGCCGGATGTGCACACACGCCTGATCCTCTACAAGCGCGTCAGCAGCGCCGAGAACAGCGATGCACTGCGCGAACTGGAGGTGGAACTGGTGGATCGTTTCGGCCTGCTGCCCGATCCGGCGAAGGCCCTGTTCGAGGCGGCCCGCCTGCGGCTCAAGCTGACGCCGCTGGGGATCCGCAAACTGGAACTGGGCCCGGCCGGCGGACGCTTCGTTTTTGGACCCAATCCCGAAATCGATATCGCCGCCCTGATCGAACTGGTGCAATCCGACCCGAATGCCTACAAACTGGATGGCCAGAAGGCTTTCCGCTTTTATGCCGAAATGGAGACTCTGGAGGCTCGCTCTCAGGCCGTCCAGCGTCTGATCCATACCATCAGCCCGAAACAACAGGCCGCCTGAATGCCCGCCAACACCAATCGCCCCGACCCGAACCGCCGCAGGCTCGTCAGCAGCCTCGCCCTCCTGCCACTACTCGGGCTTGGGACAACGGCCACCGCCCAGGTCGGCCGCCGCTACCGCATCGAGCTGGTCATCTTCGAGCACACGACCGCGGAGAGCCGGCGCCTGCAGGAGGAGATCGCCTCCGTGCGCGAACCCAACCTGGCAGGATCCGAACTGGGTGGGCGCATCTATCAGGATTCTCGGCGCGGCTTCGAGTTGCAACGGGCGGCCAGTCGGGTCGAAGACTCCGGCACCGGGCGTGTGATCGCGCGTCTGGCCTGGGATCAGCTGGGCCGCGATCATAGCGCCACCCCCTGGCTCAAGGTGCAGCAGGGCCGCCGTCTTGGGGCGCGTCAGGCTGTGTTTGGCGATTCCACCACCGCAGCGCAGCCGATCGTAGTGGACGAAGACCGCTACGAACTGGAGGGCCGGCTACGGGTATGGGTCGGGCGTTTCCTCCACCTGGAGACCGACCTCGTCTATCACATCGACCGTGACGGGGCCGAACCGCTCGGGGTGGCCGTGCGCGGCCACCAGCGCATGAACTCCGGCAGCCAGCTCTTCTACCTGGACCACCCGGTCGTCGGGATCATCGCCCGCGTGACGCGGCTGGACAGCTAGTCCGGACGGAAACAGGCGTCACCCCGCCTGTTTTGCCGGCTCAGCGCCAGTTGGGCTTGGTCTCCATCGCCAGCCAGCTCTGCAGCGCCGACATGCCCAGGTCCTCGAACAGAAGCTGCAGGGCGCTGCGGCGCGGCTTGAAGGTCACCATTTTCTCAACACCAATCACGTCGCGTGCGACCGACTGATCCGTCCCCAGACCATCGATAAGGCCCAGATCCACCGCGCGTTGACCGGTCCAGATCAGGCCGTCGAACAGCTCCTCGTTTTCGGCCAGACGATCTCCCCGCCCCTGGCGGACCACATCGACGAACTGCTGGTGCAGCCCGTCCATCAGGTCATGGATATGGCTCACGTGACCCTCGTCGAGCGGCAGAAACGGATCCAGCAGGGCCTTGTTCTCCCCGGAGGTGAACAGCCGCCGTTCGACACCAATGTTCTCCAGCAGATCCACCACGCCAAAGCTGTCCAGGCGCACCCCGATCGAACCGACCATGCTGGCCTGGCTGGCGTAAATCTCGTCGGCCGCCACGGCGATGTAGTAGGCGGCCGAGGCCCCGATATCGGTGACGACCGCATAGACCGGGATGTCCTCGTGCTCGTCCTTCAGCCGCAGGATCTCGTCATGGATCGCGGCGGCCTGCACCGGACTCCCGCCCCCACTGTTGATGCGCAGCATCACGGCGCGAGTGCCATCCGCCTCGAACGCCCGTTTCAGGGTCTTGTTGAGCTCTTCGGCGTTGGCCCGAGCACTCGACGCGATCAGTCCGTCGACCTCGACAACGGCCACGTGCTCTTCGGGCTCGCGGTCGTCCTCGAACCAGGCGGTCAAGCCCATATCGCCGCCCCGCACCAGAACCAGCAGGGCGAACAGATAGATGAACAGCAGCAGCTTGAAGAAGATTCCCCAGCGCCGGGCACGCCGCTGTTCCACCACCTGGGCCTGGACCAGACGCTCCAGCGTCTCGCGCTCCCAGCCCGGCTTGTTCTCGTTCGACCAACCCATCGTTTGTCCTCAGTCCTCGGGAAGCGGCTCCGACTGCCGCAGGAGATCCAGCAGTTCCTTCAGGTCGCGGGCCACGGCCAGCGGGCGCTCGGCGCTCAGCCGGCGGTGATCGTGGACCCCATGTGTCACGGCCAGCGACGGGACGCCGGCTGCGCGAGCCATCTGCAGATCATAAACGCTATCACCGACCATCCGTGCCCGGGAACGTTCCACCCCGCAGCGCGCCATCACATGTTCCAGCATCACCGGACTGGGTTTCGACGGATGCTCGTCCCCGCAGGCCGTCGCGACAAAACGTCCCATGAGGCCGGCGGCTTCCAGGGCCTGGTCCAGCCCCGCCCGCGACTTGCCGGTCGCAACGCCCAGCAGCACGCCGCGTTCGTCAAGCCAGTCGAGCAAGGGCTCGACATGCGCGAACAGGGGCGTCTCTGGCGCATCGGTGGCGCCCAGATAGCACTGGCGATAGGTGGTGGCGAACGCCCCCACGAACGCAGAGTCGGCGCCCGGGAACAGTCTCTCTACCGCGGCCTCCACGCCCAGGCCAATAATATCGCGCAGCTCGCTTTCCGCGGGCGTCTCGCGCCCCAGGGCCGCACAGGCCCGCTGCAGGCAGTGAACAATCCGGCGTGGCGAATCCATCAGCGTCCCGTCCCAGTCGAATACGACCAGGCGCAAGGCATCCCCCTCCGGTGGCAGCAGTGTGCTCATCCGGACGCTTAGGGGCTTGCGAGCGCATCGAGGATCGACTGCAGCTCGTCCGGCAGCGGCGCGGAGTACACATGCGACTCGCCGGCCGAATCCTCGTACTGCAGGGCCTGGGCGTGCAGAAACAGGCGTTTCAGGCCTGCCCCGCGCAGTACCCGGTTTGCATCGGGCAATCCGTAGTCGTGATCGCCGCCAACGGGATGGCCAATCGCCTGGCCATGTACGCGGATTTGGTGGGTCCGTCCGGTACCGATCCGTACCTCGGCCAACTGAAAGGATCCAAAACGTTCCAGCGGCACGAACTGGCTGATCGCCGAGCGGGCACTCTCGGGGTCGGCATCCTCCCCCGCACGCATGCGGCGTTTCCCGTCCTGACCCCGACTGGAGGCAATCGGTTCGTCGCACACAATGGGCTGATCGTTGGGGAACGCCCCCACCAGCAGCGCCAGATAGCGCTTCTCCACACGCCCCTCGCGCAGCGCCGCGTGGAAGTCCTGCAATCCCGCGCGAGTCTTGGCCAGCAGCAGGCAGCCGCTGGTCTCGCGATCCAGCCGATGCCCCAGCTCCAGCTCGCAACCGGGACGCAGCTGGCGCATCGCCTCGATGATCCCGAAGGCCAGGCCGCTGCCGCCATGCACCGCAAGGCCCGAGGGCTTGTCGAGGACCAGGACCTGGTCGTCTTCATGCAAGATGGAGCGGCGCAGTCGGTCCAGGACCCCCGGGGGGATGTCCCGCTCGACGGCCTCGGGCCGGTCCAGGTCCGGCACGCGCACCTCCGAGCCGACACTCAGCCGCTGGGTCACCTTGGCACGGCGCCCATCGACCCGGATCGCCCCCTTGCGCACCAGGCGGTAGATCAGACTTTTGGGAACTCCCTTGAGCTCGCGCAGGAGGAAGTTATCCAGGCGCTGGCCATCCCCGCGCTCGGTGACCGAGAGCGTACGAGGCCCAGAGGGAGATTGCGGCTGACGGGGACGTGCTTTCATCGGGCGCGATCCTACCTCAGGCGCGCCATCCTAACCATGTACCCTGGCATTTCCGCGACGAAAAAACTTGCCCAATCGGGGGGTTATGCCCTACATTGGCGCACGGTACCTGCTGGCGGATATTGCGCCCGGGCGCCTCGAATTACCCGCCGATCTGGTCCTGCACAGTGCGACTACATGCGACCAGACGGCCATCGCCCAAAAGCGAACCTGTGACACTATTTCTTCTAACCCAGTCCTGTCTCCCCGGCCCCGCATCCCGCGGACGGCTGGTCCCGTGGCTATTGGTGAACACCTGGCTGGCGCGTTGGATTCCTCTTCGCGCCGCCATGGCGAGCATGCGTCTCGAAACGTCGACGTGCCGCCTCCGTTCCGCACCACGTGGCCCCGGGCTTGTGACCGACGTACAGGACGACCGACCGAGTCCATTGCATGAAACGCATCCTGATCAATGCCACGCAGCCCGAAGAGCTGCGCGTGGCCATGGTCGACGGCCAGCGGCTGTACGACCTCGATATCGAACTGCCCTCGCGCGAGCGCAAGAAGGCCAACATCTACAAGGCCAAGATCACCCGCGTCGAGCCAAGCCTCGAAGCCGCGTTTGTTAATTTCGGCGCAGAGCGCCATGGCTTTCTCCCGTTCAAGGAGATCGCCCCCTCCGCGGTTGGCGCGCCGGCCGACAGCGACAAGCCCATCCGCGAGCTGCTAAAGGAAGGGACCCAGCTTCTCGTCCAGGTGGAGAAGGAAGAACGAGGCAACAAGGGTGCCGCGCTGACCACCTATATCAGCCTGGCCGGGCGCTACCTGGTCCTGATGCCGAACAATCCCAAGGCCGGTGGCGTCTCGCGACGCATTGAGGGCGAAGATCGCGCGGAACTGCGCGAGGCCCTGTCCGGCCTGACCATGCCCGATGGCATGGGCGTGATCGCCCGCACCGCCGGCGTAGGCCGCAGCACCGAAGAACTGCAATGGGACCTCGACTACATGACGGCCCTTTGGTCGGCCGTGACCGAGGCGGCGGAAAAGGCCAACGCCCCGGCGCTGATCCACCAGGAAAGCAACGTGATCATCCGCGCCCTGCGCGATCACATGCGCAATGACGTCGGCGAGGTGATCATCGACGACGAAGCCGTCTATCAGCAGGCGGAGGACTTCGTCCGACTGGTGATGCCGAACAGCCAGCGCAAGCTGAAGAAGTACGACGACCCCGTCCCGCTGTTCAACCGCTATCAGATCGAAAGTCAGATCGAGAGCGCCTTCGATCGCGACGTGCAGCTCCCCTCCGGCGGCGCCCTGGTCATCGACCATACCGAGGCCCTGATCTCCATCGACGTGAACTCCGCCCGCTCCACCAAGGGTGGCGATATCGAGGAGACCGCCTTCCACACCAATCTGGAAGCCGCTGAAGAGGTGGCGCGCCAGCTGCGCGTGCGAGATCTGGGCGGCCTGATCGTGATCGATTTCATCGACATGAGCGCCAACAAGCATCAGCGAGAAGTGGAAAACCGTCTCCGCGAAGCGCTCGAGCTCGATCGCGCGCGGGTCCAGGTGGGCCGCATCAGTCGCTTTGGGCTGCTGGAGATGTCGCGCCAGCGCCTGCGTTCGTCGCTCGGCGAGTCCAGCCAGATCACCTGCCCCCGCTGCCAGGGGCATGGCCAGGTGCGCAGCGTCGAGTCGCTAGCCCTGTCGATCCTGCGCCTGATCGAAGAAGAGGCGATGAAAGACCGCACCGGCCTCGTCCTGGCGCAGGTCCCGGTCGATGTCGGCACCTTCCTGCTGAACGAAAAACGTTCATCGATCAACGAGATCGAGGCACGCCATCGGGTCGATATCAGTATCGTCCCGAACCCGCAGTACCTGACACCGAAGTTCGAGGTCCAGCGCGTGCGCGGCGACGAACGCGAAGAGGTCGTCAGTGGCCGCGGATCGCACGAACTCGTGGAGTCCGTCGAAGAGGATGTCGACCCGCACGGCGAACGCCGCGGCAAAGTGGAGAAGCCCCTGGTCCAGGGTGTGAAGGTCAAGGCCCCGGCCCCGATGGCCGAGTCGCCCGCCCCTCAAACGCCCAGCGAGCCGGTGCAGCAACCCGGGTTCTTTACCCGCATCTGGTCCTCCCTGTTCCCCAACGCGGCCCGGACCCCGGAGCCTGAAGCAGAAGAGCAAGAGAAAGACGAGGGGCGCAAGCGCGGCAAAGGCGGGCAGCAGCGCGCCAGCCGCGGTAATGGAAGCAACCGTGGGGGCGGCTCCAACCGGCGCCGTGGCGCACGAGACGACGGCGGTGACAAGCGCGATGCAGCGAAGCCGTCAGGTAACGGCAAAGGCGAGCCCCGTCAGGACGCCAGCAGCGCCGGTAGTGAAGACGGCGGCAAAGGCGGCCGATCGCGACGGCGTGGTAGCGCCAGTGGTGGCGCCGGCACCAAGGCTCGCGAAACCGAACCCAAGGCCGCCAAACCGAAGGCGGAAGGGGGCGAGGCAGCCGCAACATCCGAGGAACCGGCATCGCCTTCCGGGAACGGCCCGTCCACTTCCGACGACGATAGCGGCAAGAGCCGTGCCCGTTCGCGCCGCTCGCGCCGGGGCGGGCGCCGTCGTGGCGGCCGCGGCCGCTCCGGAAGCGGTGACGACAGCTCGGGTAATGAAAACGCCGAGAACCAGGATGCCGGTACTTCGAAGGAAGGTGACAAGTCCGCCTCCTCGCCCCAGGACAGCGAGACCACCAAGAAGCCGGCCGTGAAGGACTCGGGCAAGGGCGACAGCCAGCCACCCAGCGGCGAGTCCAAACCGGCCGCTAGGGAAAAATCAGCCGAGAAGGACTCCGGCCAGGAAACCGGTGGCAAAAGCGAAAAGGCGCCTGAAGACAAAGGTGCGGTAAGCGACAAGCCTCAGGCCCAGGAGAAGCCAACCCGCGAGCCTGGCAAGGCGGAAAAAGGGTCGGAAGAGGCGCCCAAGGCTGCCTCCGGCACACGTCGGGCAAAGGGAAGCGCTCAATCGTCCAAAACGGATGACGCGAAGGACAAGGGTGATTCTGGATCGCACACCGAGAATCGCCCTTCCGAAGCCGCCAAAACGGATGACAGCTCCGCATCAAAGCCGTCTCGTGGCAAGAAAAGCGATGCCAAGCCCACGCCCGAGAAGGCCGCACCCGCCGAGGCCAGCGGTTCTGCCCGGTCGGAGCCGGCCTCGGCACCCCCGACCGACAAGCCGGCCAGCAAGCCGGAACCGGCGGCTGAGTCTTCGAGCAGCCCGGACGACAAGCCGCGCGATTGAGCTGGAAACCGGCCGATAACGTTTATCGCGTTATCGGCCGGCGGGAGAACGCCCCGGCCGCCTGACCAGGGTCTTCAGGAGACGCGCTCCAGCGCGTGTTCCCGGCAGATGTGGTCCAGCAGGCCGTCGCTGGCGGCCTCGACGAGATCCATCACATGAACGAAGCCATCCGGCCCGCCATAGTACGGGTCCGGTACTTCGCGCTCGGGATGGTCCTGGGCGAACTCCAGGAAACGGTGCAACCGCGCGCGGGCGCCATTCGGCTGGATCTGCTGGGCATTGCGATAGTTCGCCTCGTCCATCGTCAGGATGTAGTCGAACGTCTCGAAGTCGTCCGCCTCCAGCTGCCGCGCCCGCAACTGGTCGAGATCGTAGCCTCGGCGGCTCGCCTCCTCGCGGGCGCGCGGGTCCGGCCGTGCCCCAACGTGATAACCCGCCGTACCCGCCGAATCCACCTCGATGGCGGACTCCAGACCATGCGCGCGCACGCGTGCCTGGAAGACACCGTGAGCCATGGGCGAGCGGCAGATATTGCCCAGACAAACCATCAGCACTCGAATCTTTTGCATGCCTTCTTTTGTGTTCGCGAAATGAACACACAGCATAGCAAAGCCCCGCTCCGATGCCCGCCCGTAGGCGCGGCGGACGCGGTGTGCGATGCTGTTGGCATGCCTGCTGTGCGGGCAGCCGCTTCCCAAGCGACTCGGAGCACCGATGCCCGACTTTACCGGCCCTCGCCCAACCGGATTGCCCGCAGGCGGCCTTGATCGGGTAGCCCCGCGAGCGAGCGCGATGCCGACGCTTGAGACCGGCACCCGGCTGCAGGTCCAGATCGTCGGGCAACTGGCCGAACGGGGAGTTCAACTGCGGCCGCTGACGTCGTCCGGCGCGCAAAGCGTGGACACCCGCGCGCCCACCTTCAATGCCCAGCTCGCGACTCCACTAACCAACGCCCTGCTACCCGGCAACCAGTCCGGTCCACGCATCGCCCTCGCCGAGGTGACCCGCACAGAGCCGCGCCTGGAGGTGAGGCTGCTACCCCTGCCCTCTGGCACCGCCCTGGCGACCGGTTCGCCCTCGCCCCCGGTGCCGACTTCACCATCGAATCCGTCGGTCGGCCAGCACGACGCCACGCAGTGGCTGTTGCGCGAGTTGCGCCACCAGATACCGGGGGCGCGAGGCCTGGCCGGTGGCCTGCAAACGATTCAGAACACGCTGGCCACGGCCATAGCAGCCGGCGCGCCACCCACAGCAAGCGAAGCCCGACTGCTGCCGGCGATGAACCGCCTGATCGAACTGACACCTCCTGCCGTTCGCCTGACCAGCCCCGATAGCCTGAATCGCCATATCCAGCAGTCCGGCCTGTGGCTGGAGGCCATGCTCGCTCAGGGGGTTCGAACCAATACCTCTGGCACGGCCGCTCAGGATCTCAAGGCCCAGCTGCTGCGCGTCGCCGAACACCTGCGCCAATCGGCCGAGACCCGTTCCCCTCTGCCAACCCCCGCGGCTGCGACGCCGGCCCCACCCGCGCCCACCACGGCGGGCCTGCCTCCCACGGGGGCGCTGGCCGGGCTCATCGAAGGGATGCTGAAGCGCATTACCACGCTGCAACTGCATTCACTGCAGCCCAGCACGCAGGGAGACGACGAGTCGCACCCCCGCTGGTTCTTCGAGCTACCCTTTCGCAGCCCGCAAGGGCTTCACTCGCTGGCCGGCCAGTTGCAGCACGAGGCTGGCCGCCCCCCCGAACGCGCCGAAGGATGGACTCTTGTGCTGGATCTCGATTTGCAGGCCCTCGGCCCTACCCGTGTCGCCCTTGCGCTGCGCGATGAACGGGTATCCGTTCATTTCACCGCAGAACGCCCGGAAACCGCCCAACGCCTGCGCGCCGGCACGCCGGAACTCCATCAGCGCCTGGCCGGGCGGGACCTGACCGTCGGATCGCTCTCGGTGCGAGAAGGTCAGGTGGAGCCACAGGATCCGGCGAGCCTTACCTTGCGTGACGGGCTGCTGGACGAGCGCGCCTGAAGGCTTGAGATGAGCAAGCGACGCCCCCCTCACGATCACGACGAGCCGTACGTCGCCCCCCGCGGCCCCCGCCGGCAGCAAGCGGTGGCACTGGAATGGGATCGGCAACGAGCGCCGCGGATCACCGCGAGCGGCAGTGGTGTCACCGCCGAGCAGATCCTGCGAATCGCCGACGAACACGGGATTCCCCTGCACCAGGACCCGGGCCTGACCGAGGCGCTCGCACAGGTACCGCTGGGCGAAGAGGTCCCGGAGAGTCTTTATGTCGCGGTGGCCGAGGTCCTGGCGTTTGTATTTGTGCTTGCGGGCATCACACCCGAGGACCGCGAACAGGGATACCGCCGCGACGATTCAACATCGGGCGAGTGAAGACACAAGCAGTAGCAGGGACTAACGACGACCCGCAGAGCCGGGGGCGTGCAGACTGTACAGGAGGTCCAGCTCGGTGGTGGTCAGGCCGCACATCCGGCGGACTTCTTCGCGCTCACGGCCCTGCCGAATAAGCTCGATCGCCTGCTGATAGGCGCCATCATCGGCGTCACGGGCCCGCAGCTCGCTTTGCTGGTCGTTGAGGCGCTCCAGTGCGCGCTGCACCGCGGATTGCGCCTGGCTGTGGTTGACCACCCCCTGGGAGATGACCTTCATCGCCCCCTGCAGCGCCATCACCGAGGTCGCCTGACGCTGGTAGTCCTGGCGCAACGTCGCGAGCTGGCGCCGCAGGGTCAGCACAAGCGAGACGGACAGCACTGCGACGACGGTCGCCACCAGGGCGATTGCCGCGACAATCCAAACCAGAATGCCTTCCCCCATCGACCCAATACTCCCAGCGACTCAGAGTCGATTGTCGCGTGAAATGCACTGATACACCAGCCGGGGCCGACTGGAGGGGTCCGTCAGGCGTAATCGTCGATCAAGCCCTTACGGGGGCGCTGGCGTCGGTCGCGCGGGGAACGCTGTTGCGCAGGCTTTACGGCCGGACGCAGCACGGGGTCCCGGTCGTGGTCATCACTGAGCGTCCGCCCGGGCACGGTCGTATGGACCGGTCGGACCGAGGAGTTTGCGGTCGGCGGCTGCACAGGGCGAACCGTACGATCCGGCTGCAGCTCATCCACCATCGTCCCACCTCCCCTCCGCATGCCGCGTTTCGGAGCCACTCTCAGGTTTGATCCTCTCCAATACGCGGCGGTTCCAGTTCGCCGAATGCCCCGCGGTTTCTACAGCTCCCGCAACTGGGCCCATTCCTCGTCAGACAGGAGCTTGTTCAGGTCGACCAGGATCGTGAGCCCCTGCTCCGTGCTCGTCACCCCCTGGATGAACCGCGAACTGTCGTCATTCCCCACTTCCGGGGCGGGCTCGACCGAATCCAGCGAGATCCGCACGACCTCCGAGACCGAGTCCACCAGGATGCCGACATTCTGGTTGTCGACATCGATGATCACGATGCGCGAGGCCTCGTCCGGCTCGCGGTCCTCCAGGCCCATACGGCGGCGCGCGTCGATCACGGTCACGACGTTGCCCCGCAGGTTGATAATGCCAAGGATATAGTCCGGCACACCGGGAACAGGCGCGATCTCGGTGACCTTCAGCACCTCCTGCACCTGCAGGACGTCAATCGCGTAGGTCTCCTCCGCGAGACTGAACGTCACATACGGGGCCGTATCGGCCTTGGCCATCGCTTCTACGTCTTGTGCGCTGCTCATGTCGTCCTCGTCGCTCGCGGACCCTGTTGCGGGCCCGGTGTTCGGTTCCTGAATACGTTATCGGCCGCGCTCGTCCCGGCTTGAGTCCGGAGTACCGCCCATTTCCCAGCTGCCCTGGTCCAGGGTCCGGTCGAGGGCCTCCAGGTCCAGCAGGGTGGCCATCTGTTCCCGCTCCACCCCGGCCAGCCAGGGCAGGCGCTTGCGGTGACTGCGCCAGCGCAGATTCTGAGGGTCGATCACGCGGGTCCCCTGAATCGAGCGGCAGGCCAGCGCGAAGCGCGAACCGGCCAGGAACACGACATGGCGGGCTGTCTCCGGCTCATATTCCCGATCCTCGGGGGTCACCACGGCCGCAAGATCAATCAACTGCACTCGCCCCTGTTTGGTATCCGCCAGACCCAGATACCAGACGGAGTGGTTGGGCGTGGGGCGCACATCCAGATCCCCAAGCGGCGCAACGCCGCCGAGCGAGGCCAGCGGCGCCAGCAGGGTCAGATTCCCGGCCTCCAGCACCAGGGCGGAGAATCGCTCGGACGGACGCGGATACTCGTCACTCTCGACAATCGTGCGCGGAGGCACGGGGGGCGCGACCGCTTCGGCCACCACGGGGAGCTCTGGTTCGTCTAACGGCTCCGGTTCAGCGGGCGCCGGTCTCGGTTCGAGGATATCCGGGCGCAGCAGGTGCGCCGGGGCGATCGGCGCCGGTTCGTCCAGCAGGCTGCCAAAATAGTCATGCAGGGCTTCAGGTTCGGCCTTGAGTGCCAGGTTGTCATCACGCGAACGGTTCATCCCTTCTGACTCCGGGTCCGGGCATGAGGCTGCGAAAGCTGCCCGCCAATCGCCTCCAGCAAGTCCGAGTACGCCAGTACGCCCCGGGCGTCCGGAATCATGAAGCACAGCGGCTGGCCTGCGCTCGACGCATCGCGAAACTTCGTATCAACCGGGATCACGCCGGGCCAGACCTCATCGCCATAAAGGCGGCGCAGCTCGGCCAACGCCTCGTGCGCTGCGCGCGTGCGCCGATCAAACAGGGTAGGAATGATCCGGTACTGCAACTCGGCCTTGCGCGACTTCTGGACCATTTTCAGGGTATTGATCATGCGTTCCAGGCCCTTGAGGGCAAGGAACTCGGTCTGCACCGGGACCAGCAGCTCGTCACAGGCCGCCAGGGCATTGACCATCAACACGCCCAGCATGGGCGGGCAGTCCATCAGCACGTAGTCGTACTGGTCGGCGACCTGCTCCAGCGCCTGGCGCAGCACCAGGCCCATCCCGCTGCGCGTACCAAGCTGCCGGTCGAGTGTGGCCAGTGCCGTACTGGCCGTCAGCAGGTCCAGCCCCGGGAACCGGGTCTCGCGGATCAACCCCCGCGGATCAGGACGCTTCCCCTCTGCGCACTGGCTGAACAGCTCGTACACACCGCGGGTGGCGGTCTCCGGGTCGTGGCCGAAATAGGCCGTCAGCGAGCCATGGGGGTCGACGTCGACCATCAGGACGCGCTGTTCCGGACCCGACAACAGGCCACTCAGGGTGACTGTGGTCGTGGTCTTGCCCACCCCGCCCTTCTGGTTGGCCACCGCCCAGATCTTCACTCGGTATCCCCCTCGTCCCCATCCATCGTTGGTGCACCCGGCGCGAGCGGAAGGTCTTCGCGCAATTGCTCGGGTTCCTGCGCCCCGTCTTCGCGCGGGCGCGCGCCGGGCAGGACCACGATGGCCACCCGCCGGTTTTCCGCCCGTCCTTGCTCGGTATCATTGCTCGCGACCGGACGATGCTCACCATATCCCAGGGCCACCAGATTCTTCGGCTCGATGCCCGCGTCTTCAAACACGCTCACCACGGCCGCGGCACGCCCCGAAGAAAGCTCCCAGTTGGAAGGATAGACCGCCGTCTGGATCGGGACATTGTCCGTATGGCCCTCCACGTGCACCCGCGACACCCGCGGCGCGAGGATCGCCCCGACCTCGTCCAGAAGGGCCCGGGCCTCGGGATTCAACGTAGCCGAACCGCTCCCGAACAACAGCCGACTGGTGATCTCGATCTCCAGCCAGTACGCCTCGCGGCTTACCCGGAGATCACCCTCCTCGATCAAGGGGGCCATCGCCATTTCCAGCTCGTCGGCGACCTCGGCCAGTGCCTCCAGGAACTCCTGCAGCTCGTCATCCGTACCCGCATCGTCCAGTAGCCCGGATAAGGCCATGTCGATGGGTGCTACACCGTCGTCAACGATGCCGGGCTGCACATCAATCGGAACCAGCGCGCGCATCTCGTCCAGGGACTGCTCACGCGACACCGTCGGTTCTCCCACCTGGATCGGATCGGTCTGCGCCGGTGCCCGGAAGGCGTCCACCAGCGACTCCGACAGCACACGATACTTGCCGTCATCCACCGAGGAGATCGCGTACATCACCACGAAAAACGCCAGCAGCAGCGTGACCAGGTCGCCATACGGGATGGCCCAGGCCTCGTGATTCTCCGCTTCTTCTTGGCGTTTGCGCCGGGCCATCGCGACCTCACTCGTGGATGAAGCCGCTAAGCTTGCTTTCAATGTTGCGGGGGTTTTCGCCCTCGGCGATTGAGATCAGCCCCTCCATCAGCATCAACTGGTGCTGCGAGCGCTTCTGGATGATTGATTTCAGCTTGTTCGCCACCGGCAGGAACAGGAGGTTTGCCGAAGCAATCCCGTAGATCGTGGCGACAAAGGCCGCGGCAATCCCCGCTCCCAGCTTGCTGGGGTCAGCCAGGTTCTGCATGACCGCCATCAGACCCATCACCGCGCCGACAATGCCAAGCGTCGGGGCGTACACCCCCATGCTCTCGAATACCTTGGCCCCCTGGGTATCAAAATGCTCGCGGTTGTCCAGATCCGCCTCGAGGATCTGGCGGATGGTCTGCGGCTCGGAGCCATCCACCAGCAACTGCAGACCCTTGCGCGCGAATTCGTCGGTCTCCTCGTCGGCCAGCGTCTCCAGACCCAGCAGCCCTTCCTTGCGTGCCACGTTGGACCACTCCACGATGCGAGCCAGCATCGCCTCGTTGTCGATCCGCGGCGGCTTGAATGCCCAGGGCAGAATGCGCATCCCGTGAAGAAACACCGCCATGCGCGCCTGCACCAGGGTTGCCCCCAGCGTCCCCAGGACCACGATCACAAACGCGGCCGCGTTCCAGAGTGCGCCCAGACCACTCCCCTTCGCGATACTCCCCCCGAGCACCGCGACGAGCCCCAGGGTGATCCCGATGAGGCTCAGGATATCCATCTAGCAGAACCCCTTGACCAGTGCCGGACCCACATCCGGCAACGGATACACCTGGTCCACGAGCCCGGCCTCTGCGACTGCAGCCGGCATCCCATACACCACCGAGGTGGCCGCGTCCTGTGCCCAGACCTGCGCCCCGGCGGTCTTCAAAGCCCGCGCACCTTCGCGGCCATCTGCGCCCATCCCGGTTAGCACCACGGCGAGCACCTGCCCGCGCAAGGCCTCGACCGCCGAGCTGAACGCGGCATCCACGCTGGGCTTGTAGATCGTGCCCAACGGGCTCTCGGTCACGCGCACCGTTGTCTGGCTGCCGCGCTCCAGCGTGGTTTGCAGACCGCCGGGGGCCAACAGGGCCACCCCAGGGCGCATGACATCGCCATCCTGTGCCTGCTTGACCCGAATTTGGCACATGGCGTCCAGGCGCTCCGCGAAGGCCGGCGTAAAGCTCGCAGGCATGTGCTGAATCAGCAAGATCGGCTGTGGGAAGTTCGCCGGCAGGGCCTTGAGCACTTCCTGCAAGGCCACCGGCCCCCCGGTGGACGTCCCGATCAACACCGCGCGGACCTGCCGCAGCGGCACGGCGGGCCGACTGACCGGCGGGGCCTGTCGCTGTACCTCGGCCGCCTTGCGGTCGGACTCTTCACGACGCGCAGAAGGGCGGGCCTCGACCGCTGGTCGAACGCTCCCTGGCTGGCTGACCGAACGGGCCCGGCTGCGCGAAAGGCTGCGCACCCGCCGGCGCAGCAGCATGCGCGCGCTGTCCTCGTCGGACGCGATGTCGCTGAAGCGCTTCGGCAGAAAGTCCACCGCCCCTGCCTCAAGCGCATCCAGGGTCGCCTGGGCCCCCTCGGTGGTCAGACTCGAGAACATCAGTACCGGCCGGGGGTTCTCGGCCATGATCCGGCGCACCGCGGTGATGCCGTCCATCACGGGCATCTCGATATCCATGGTCACGACATCCGGGTCCAGTTCCTTGACCTTGCGAATCGCCTCCTCGCCGTTCTCCGCGCTGCCGACGACCTCGATCCCCGCGTCGGCGTCCAGAATTTCACTGATGCGACGGCGGAAAAACCCGGAGTCATCCACCACCAGTACCTTAACCGGCATCCTTAGCCCTCGATTGTTTGCGCAGGCCGCCGGGTGCGGCCCGCCGACGGGATCTTGTGCGTCAACAAACCCACGAGATCGGCGACATCCAGGATCAGCGCAATCCCTCCATCACCCGTGATGGTCGCGCCTGCCAGGCCCTTCACGCCCTGCAGGTTCTGCCCCAGTGGCTTGATGACCACCTCTTCCTGCCCCACCAGATCATCGACGACCAGCCCTACCTTGCGATCCGCGGTATGCACCACGACCACATGCGATTCCGGTTTGGCTTCGGGGATGAACCCCGGCTTCAACCACCGCTTGAGATAGTGAACCGGAAGCGCCTGATTTCTTACGACAATGACCTCCTGATCATCCACGTAATGGGTCTTGGTCAGATCCAGGTCCAGGATCTCCGAGACAGACGCCAGCGGGATCGCGAATCGCCGCCCGTCGAGGATGACCATCAATGCAGGGAGGATCGCCAGGGTCAGCGGCAGCTTCACCCGCAGCGTGGTCCCGACACCGATCTCGGAATCGATCTCGATGGTGCCGTTGAGCTGCGAGATCTTCGTCTTGACGACGTCCATCCCCACCCCGCGACCGGACACATCCGAGATCTCGGTCTTGGTGGAGAACCCGGCCATGAAGATGACGTTGAAGGCCTCGCGATCGGTCATCCGCTCGGCCATCGCGGGTTCCATCAGACCCTTCTCGACGACCTTGCGCCGCAGGGCCTGCGGATCCATGCCACCCCCATCGTCCTTGATCAGCAAGGCGATGTGATCGCCTTCCTGCGCCGCGCCGAGCACCACCGTACCCTTGCGCGGTTTGCCGGCCTTCTCGCGCACCTCCGGAGTCTCGATCCCATGATCCACGGCGTTGCGCACCAGATGCACCAGCGGATCGGACAGGGCCTCGACCAGGTTCTTGTCGAGGTCGGTGTCCTCGCCGAAGATCTCCAGCTCGATCTCCTTGCCCAGGCTGCGCGACAGATCGCGGATCACGCGCGGGAAGCGATTGAAGACCTTGTTCACCGGTTGCATGCGGGTCTTCATCACCGACGTCTGAAGATCCGACGTGACCAGCGCCAGCGAACTAATGGCCTTGCCCAGCTCGTCATCCACGTGCTGGGTTCGCAACATGCTCAGGCGGTTGCGCACGAGCACCAGCTCCCCGACCAGATTCATAATCTCGTCGAGACGTTCGGTGTTCACACGGACCGAGGCCTCGCCCTGAGGGGCCTGCCGGGCGCCGGCCGCCGCGGCCGCAGGCGAAGACGCCTGTGGCTTGGCTTCGGGAGCCGGCGGTTCCTGTGTCGCGCCAGCGGCTTCGGGCTCCACGCTCGGCTCTTCATGCGGGGACGACTCAGTCACAGCGGGTGCCGGCGCTGCAGTGGCAGGAGGCCCATGACCTCGTGCCTGCAACTCGTCCAGCAGGTTCTCGAACTCATCGTCGGAAATCAGGTCCTCGCCGTCGTCCCCTGGCCCGGCTGCATCCGAATCGGTGCCGGGCAACCCGGCGTCCTCAGTCGACGGCGTAGCGGAGTCCTGGGCCGCCTGCGGCGAACCATCGCCGTGCAGCGAATCCAGCAGGGCCTCGAACTCGTCATCGGTAATCTCGTCATCGGCACCGACCAGCCCCGACTCATCCCCTCCAGCCTTCGCAGTGGCTTCCACCTCGGCGGGGGGTGCCGGTTCCGGCTCCGGTTCGGGGGGCACGTCTGGCGTCGCGATTGCGGCGGGTTCGGAATTGCCGGCCACGTCTTCATTCTTGGCCATCCGCCGCAGGTCTTCGACGAGATCGGCCTCCGCGGGCGTCGGATCGACCCCGGAGCGGAGGTCGCCAAACATCACGTTCAACGTATCGAGGACCCGCAGCATGGTATCCATCAGGTGACCGTCGACCTGACGTTCCCCATTGCGCAGGAGATTAAACACATCCTCTGCGTGATGGCAGACGGTCACCAGCGGATCCAGGCTCAGAAAGCCCGCGCCACCCTTGATCGTGTGAAAGCTGCGGAATACCGCGTTCAACAGATCCCGGTCATCGGGATGCTGTTCCAGGTCGATCAGCTGCTCGTTGAGTCCTTCGAGCAGTTCCCCGGCCTCGATCAGGAAGTCCTGAAGGATTTCGTCGTTGGGGTCGATGGCCATTCGGTCTCTCCGTTCCGGTGAGGCTTGCCGTTGAGGGGTGGGCGCCGGGAAGCCGCCGATTCAGGGATCAGCGGGCTACCTAGAAGCCCAGGCTGGACAACAGATCGTCCACCTCGTCCTGTCCTTGAACGACATCCTGGCCGGAATCTTGAGTCTTCGGCACTGCTGGCCCGTGTCCACGCCGATCGCCCTCACGCCGCTCGGCATCGTCATCCAGCGTCTTCTCCGCAGCCTCGACCGTCTCCATACGCCCGCTGGACAGCCGAATCAGCGTGACCAGGTTCTCCTCCAGGTCGGTCACGAGCTGAATCACGCGCCGGATCACCTGCCCGGTAATATCCTGGTAGCTCTGCGCCATCAGAACCTCCGACAGCAGGCGGCGCAGCTCTTCGGTATCGTCGTTGGCCTGAGCAAAAAACTCGTCCAGCTCACGAGCGAACTCCCGGAACTCGTCGACCGAGAGTTGCCGATTGCGAAAACGGGTCCACTTCGCCGTCAGTTGGCCGGCCTGCTGGCTGAACGATTCGGCAATGGGGAGACTCGTCTCGATCGCGGTCAGGGTCTCGTGCGCGGCCTTCTCGGTCATCGTGACCACATAATTGAGACGCTCGCGGGCATCCGGGATCTCGGCCTGGGTCAACTCGACCAGCCGCGAATCCCCCCGGAAGCTTTGCAAGGCCTCGTGCAGGTCGCGCGTAAGTTTTCCGAGCTCGTCGAAGAGTTCGCGGTCGTAGGGGCGCGCCAGATCCTGGATCAACGCGCGCGCGGCCACCTCATCCCCCGCCTCCAGAACCTGCACGAGCTCCCGCGCGCGAGCGATTTGCTGCTCACTGATCGATTGTTCTTGGTCTGTCATCCAAAGCCCCTTGCTCGCTCCCCATCCCGAACGTGATGACCGGGATCGATCCCCCGGCCATCCATTTGTCTGGACCAGGAGACTTCGACACCGAATCCCAAACTAGCCTTGGGATTCAATGCGTTCGAATATTTTGTCGATCTTTTCCTTGAGGGTTTCCGCAGTAAAGGGCTTCACCACGTAGCCGTTCACGCCCGCCTCGGCCGCCTCGACGATCTGATCCCGCTTGGCCTCCGCCGTCACCATCAGCACCGGCATCGTCTTCAGCTTCTCGTCGGCACGCACCGCCCGCAGCAGGTCGATGCCCGGCATATTGGGCATGTTCCAGTCGGTAATCAGAAAATCGAAGTCGCCGTTCTGGAGCATCGGCAATGCCGTGCTGCCGTCATCGGCCTCTTGGGTGTTGTTGAAGCCAAGATCACGCAACAGGTTCTTGATGATCCGTCGCATCGTGGAGAAGTCGTCCACGATGAGAATTTTCATTCCCTTGTCCACAGGTCACTCCGGGATAAATGATTCATATGAGTACTAGAGCTTGGCCTTCAGAATAACTGCAAAGCCTCGCCGTCTTCGAGCCAGGAGCCCAGGCGCGCGCGCAGTCGGATAACGGCCTGACTGCGGATCTGGCTGACGCGCGACTCGGTCACCCCGAGTACCGCGCCAATCTCGCGCAGGTTGAGCTCCTCGATGTAATAAAGCGACAACACCAGACGTTCGCGTTCGGGCAAATCGCCCAGCGCGGCGGCCAGCTCCTCGCGAAACTCCCCGGCCTCGATCGTGCGCGAGGGCGAGGCCTCCTGCCCCTCGATCACCCGGTCCGCATCACCATCGGTGCCGCCCAGATCATCCAGCGCGAACAGATGGGCGCCGGCATGGTCCTGCAGCATCGAGTAGTACTCGTCGATCGGGACCTCGAGTTCCTCGGCCACCTCGACCCCGCGCGCCGCACGCCCCTCCCTGGCCTCGACCGTCTGGATCGCCTCGGCGATCTTGCGGCTGTTGCGGTGCACCGATCTCGGGGTCCAGTCACTGCGGCGTAACTCGTCGATCATCGCGCCACGGATGCGAATCCCGGCGTAGGTCGCAAACGTCGCGCCCTGCCCGCCCTCGAATTGCCGCGCGGCCTCCAGCAGGCCAATCATGCCGGCCTGGATCAGGTCATCGACCTGGACCGAGGAAGGGAGGCGAGCCATCAGATGGTGCGCGATGCGGTGCACCAGCTCGATATGTTCCGCGACGCGCTGCTCGTGGCCGGCTGCGGCCACGTTCTCGTATCCGTGGAGGCGATTACGCGTCGCCATCATGCGCTCTGCAGCATCCGTTCGACGAAAAACCCGACACCACCATCGGCACCACGGGCCACCGGCCAGCGGTCGACCGCACGGGCGAGTTCGGTAAAGGCCTTGGCCGCCGGGCTGCCCGGATATTGCTGCACGACCGGTGCCCGTTTCTGGATGGCCTTGCGCAGATGCTCGTCCATCGGGATGTAACCGGCGAGATCCAGGATGACTTCCGGCAGGTAGTTGTCGCAAACCGTGGTGAGTTTCTGCAACAAGCGCTCGGCGCCCGCGCGGTCCTGGACCATATTCGTGACCAGCCGGAAACGCCGCATGCCATGATCTCGATGCAGCACCTTGATCAAGGCATAGGCATCGGTGATGGACGCCGGCTCGTCGCAGACGACGACCAGGGTCTCCTGGACCGCTCGACAGAAGGTCGTGACGGATTCCTGCAGGCCCGCTGCCGTATCCACCACCAGCACATCCAGCGGCTTGGAATAGGCGCTGAATGCCTGGATCAAACCGTTGTGCTCGAGCTGCGTGAGATTCGCCATCGCCGCGATCCCCGAGGCCGACGGGATGACCTTGATCCCCTCCGGGCCCTCGATCAGCACATCCTGGAGGTCGTCCACCTGTCCGGTCACCAGGTCATGCAGGGTGCGCTCGGGTCGCAGTCCGAGCAGCACATCGGCATTGGCCAGCCCCAAGTCGGCATCAAACAGCATGACCTCGCGGCCCAGCCGCGCGAGCGCCACGGACAGGTTGACCGACACATTGGTCTTGCCGACGCCGCCCTTGCCGGAGGCAACCGCAATGACCTTCAACGGCTGATTAGTGCGTGGCATAGCGTCCTTTCCCCACCGGATGGATCATCTCCAGAACGCCCGCATCCTGAGTACGGCGCGGCGACGGCGCATTGCGGCCGGCATTCGAGAACTCCGCCAGGCTTGCATCGGTCCATCGTTCATCGCGGGAGGATCGACGCGCGGGGCCGCGCTCTTCGCCGAGCGCCCGCCGGGTCAGATCGCCCGTCTCGACCCGGTGGAAGTCTTCGGCAATCCGCTGTCCATCGCTGACAAACGTGAGCCCAAGGTGTTGATCGAGCAATACCGACAACGTCTCCCCCAACTGTTCGGCTTCGTCGAGTTTGGTCAGCACCAGCGCCGATGGCTCCGTCTTCCGGAACGCATCCAGCACCCTTCGCAGCGCCGCCGCCTGAGTGGTCGCGGAGACGACCAGCCAGCTCTCGCGCCGGACACGGTCCGGCCAGCCGGCAAACAGCGACTCGTCGCCCACCGCGGAAGGTGCCTGCCCGGCGGTGTCGACCAGAATCAGATGCCCATCCTCTGCCCGCGCGGTCATGTCGCGCAACTCGCGCGGGCTCTGCAGCACCCGCAATGACACGCCCGCCATCTGCGCGAACGCCTGCAGCTGGCGCGTGGCCCCAATGCGCTGGGTGTCCAGTGTGACCAGCGTAACCGAATCCGCACCCATACGACGGATTTGACGCAAGGCAATGCGTGCGAGTGTAGTGGTCTTGCCCACCCCCGTAGGCCCCACCAGGGCCAGCACGCCACCTTCATCCAGGATGTCCGGATGGCGGGTCGCGATCGCCCCGGAAAGGCGTGCGCGCAGCCTCTCCCAGGCCTGCTCCACCGTGCTGTCGTCGAGAATACTCCCGGCGAGACTGCGCGCCAGTGACTCGCTGAACCCACGGTCCATCAGACGCGCCTTGCACTCCGCCGCCAGCGGATGCCGCGCCGCCCACTGTGCGGCCTCGTTGTCGCTGTGCTGGCGGGTGAGCAGGCTGCGCAGATCCCGCAGCTCCTGGCGCATCGCGGCGAGCTCGGGGTCCGCGGGCCAGGCCGAGCCCGAGCCCGGGCTCGGACGCGAGGCGGATGCCGGCGCCTCACGCGGGGCATGGACCGCGTTCACCGCAGCCTGCTGCTCGCGCTCCGAGACCCCCGCATCGCCATCTTCCAGCGCCGCGACAACCTCCAGCCAACCATCGACACGGCGGCTCGACAGGATCACGGCATCCTCGCCCTGCTGTTCACGCACCTGCCGCATCGCATCGCGCATGTCGCGTGCCCGGTACCGTCTCACATTCATCGCTGTTCTCCCGCTCCGCTCAAGGAAAACACTGATCAGTGTTTCCCTCTCGTATCCGATCGCTACTGTTCGTCTCAGGCACCTGTGGGCGTTGCCTGCCGGGCCGAGTCTTCCTGGCCCACCGTGGCCACCACGCGGATCCGCCGGTTATCGGGGATCTCGGTAAAGGCCAGCACCGCCAGGCTGCGCACGGCTCCGCGGAGCCACCCGGCAATCCAGGAGCGGATCTCCGGGGCCACCACCAGGATGGCCGGCTGCCCGCTGGCTTCCTGGCGCTGGGCCGCCTCGGACACCGACCGCTGCAGGCGTTCCGCCAGGCCCGGTTCCAGCCCCACGGTCTCGCCATTACTGCCCTGAAGAGACTTATGCAAGAGCTGTTCCAACGAGGGATCGAGCGCGATCAATGGCAGCTCATCGTCCGGCCCCACTAGGTCCTGCACGATCGAGCGCGACAGCGAGACACGCACGGCCGCAGTCAAAACGCCGGGATCCTGACTCTTCACGCCCTCCTCTGCCAGGGTTTCGGCGATCGTGCGCAGGTCGCGGATCGAGACCTGCTCGGCCAGCAGGTTCTGCAGGACCTTCAGGATTACCGACAGCGAGAGTGTCTTCGGCACCAGATTCTCGACCAGCTTCGGCGAATGCCGTGCCAGCTGGTCCAGCAGATGCTGGGCCTCTTCGTGACCAATCAGGCGATGGGCGTTCTCGCGGAAGACCTGCGACAGATGCGTGGCGATCACGGTGGAACAGTCGACCACGGTGTAGCCGGCGCCCTGCGCCTGATCGCGATCCGCCGGATCGATCCACAAGGCGTCCAGATTGAAGGTCGGATCCTTGGTCGGCGTGCCCGGAACGGTGCCGAACACCTCGCCCGGATTGATCGCCAACTCGCGATCGGGGAAGACCTCGGCCTCCGCCACCGTGACACCCAGCAGGGAGATGCGATAGGCATTCGGACTCAGTTCCAGGTTGTCGCGGATATGGACCGGTTGCAGCAGGAACCCCAGCTCCTGGGAGAGCTTGCGGCGCACACCCTTAATCCGACCCATCAGCTGACCGTCCTGAGTGCGATCCACCAGCGGGATCAGACGATAGCCGACTTCCAGGGAGACGAGGTCGATCGGCGGCACGTCGTCCCAGGTGAGATCGCGATTTTCCGGACTGGTGTCCGCCGCTTCGTCAGGCACGCGCTCCACCTCCACGGCCTGCTCGCGCTCGCGCCGCTGCATCAGGTAGGCCGATCCGATGGCCAGCGAGGCGAGACCCAGGAATACGGCATTGGGCATACCCGGCACCAGCCCCAGCGCGGCGATCACGCCACCTGCCACGTACAGCACGCGCGGGTTGGAGAACATCTGCCCGAACACCTGCTGGCCCATGTCCTGGGTGCTGGAGACACGGGTCACGATGATCGCGGTGGCCGAGGACAGCACCAGCGACGGGATCTGCGCGACCAGACCATCGCCAATGGTCAGCAGCACGTAGTTCGTCGCGGCGTCGCCCATCGACATGCCGTGCTGCAGCGTGCCGATAGTCAGGCCGCCAATGATGTTCACGAACAGGATGAGAATCCCGGCGATTGCGTCCCCGCGCACGAACTTCGAGGCACCGTCCATCGAGCCGTAGAAGTCCGCCTCGCTGGCGATCTCCTCGCGGCGCTTGCGCGCCTCTTCCTGGGTCAGAATTCCGGCATTCAGGTCGGCGTCGATCGCCATCTGCTTGCCCGGCATGGAATCCAGGGTGAATCGAGCACTCACTTCGGAGACACGCCCGGCGCCCTTGGTCACCACCACAAAGTTGATGATGATCAGGATGGCGAACACCACCAGACCGACGGTGTAGTTGCCGCCCACGACGAAATCGCCGAAGGCCTGAATCACCTGGCCCGCAGCATCGGTCCCGGTATGCCCCTCCAGCAGGATCACGCGCGTGGAGGCCACGTTCAGCGCCAGGCGCAGCAATGTGGCGACCAGCAGCACGGTCGGGAAGACCGCGAACTCCAGCGGCCGCGGCGTGTAGACCGCGACCATGATTACGACCAGCGACAGCGCGATGTTGAAGGTGAACAGGACGTCCAGGGCGATGGGCGGCAGCGGCAGCACCATCATCGAGAGCATCGCGATCAGCAGGATCGGCGCCCCCAGGCCCCACTTGCCGACAGTCCCCAGGCGGTCGAAGAAGGCCATTAGCGGTTCCTCCGACGGCCGCGCGGCTGCTGCGGATCGAGATAGTCTTCCGGCACCGGCAGGTCATCCGGCATCGCGACGTCTGCATCCGCGCGCTTCAGCTGATAGACGTAGGCGAGGATGCGCGCGACTGCGACGAACAGCCCGTTCGGGATCTCCTGGTTCAGGTCCGTGGTGAAGTAGATTGCACGCGCCACCCGGGGTGCCTCGACGCGAATGATTTTGTGTTCGTCCGCGACCGCGCGGATCGACGCCGCGACCTCGTCCACGCCCTTCGCCACGAGCTTCGGCGCAGCCATGCGCGAGGCCTCGTAGGTAATCGCTACCGCGTAGTGGGTCGGGTTGGTGATGACCACGTCGGCCTTCGGGACTTCCTCCATCATCCGGCGCTGCGCCATCTCCTGCTGCAGCTGCCGGATCTTCTGCTTGACCTCCGGCTTGCCGTCGGTCTCCTTGTACTCGTCCTTCAGCTCCTGGCGCGTCATGCGCAGCTGCTTCTGGTGGTTCCACATCTGAAACGGCGCGTCGATCGCGGCCACCAGGATCAGTGCGGCCGAGACCGCCACGAACGTCCCCAGCGCCAGCTGCGCCGCGTGCGCGATCGCTTGCTCAAGGGGCTCGTAGCCGAGCATCAGCAGGCGATCCGAAAAGGCCCACAACACCGACATCGCGACACCCGCGATGAGCACGAACTTGGCGAAGGTCTTGCCAAACTCCATCAAACCCTGCCACGAAAAAATGCGCTTGAGACCCTTGAGCGGGTTCAGCTTGGAGGCCTTGGGTTTCGCCGCCTGCCAGGAGAAGTTGGCGCCGCCGATCAGGATGGGCGCCAGTACCGCCGCGACCATCAGCACGCCAAAAAGCGGCAGCAGCGTGCGCAACGTCATAAAGATCTGTTCCGACAGATACGGCAG
This sequence comes from Thioalkalivibrio sp. ALJ12, assembly GCF_000378305.1. Lineage (NCBI taxonomy): Bacteria > Pseudomonadati > Pseudomonadota > Gammaproteobacteria > Chromatiales > Ectothiorhodospiraceae > Thioalkalivibrio > Thioalkalivibrio sp. ALJ12. Next base: position 332,248 of record NZ_KB899539.1, on the reverse strand, counting down.
CAGCAGCGAGCTGTCATAGGCCAGATCACGCTCGATGTCGAAGCGCCCGGCCGTCTGTTCGGCCAGCTGCCCGCCCATCGTCGGGCCGAAGAACGTCATGAATCCGCCGGCCGCCATCAGTACGAGGAAGGTCGACAGCTCCCGCGAACGCGGGACCTGACCCTTCTCCTTCGCCTCGCGCAGGCGTTTCGGAGTCGGTTGTTCGGTTTTCTCTTGTCCGCTCTCGTTCTCGGCCATCCTAGAACCCCAGCATCGCTTGCATCAGGCCAAAGCCGTCGAACAACAGATCCCCAAGCCGCTCCGGCAACCCGGGCATGGTCAGCATCAGCAGGATGAAGCCCATCAGGATCATCATCGGAAAGCCCACCGCGAAGATGTTCAGCTGCGGCGAGGCCCGGGTAATCACCCCCATCGACAGGTTGACCAGCAGCAGCGAGGCCACCGCCGGGATCGCAACCAGCACGGCCCCCTGGAACATGACACTGCCAAACGCGATCAGCGACGCCAGCGCCTCGGCATCCAGCCCCGAGGGGGCGACCGGCAGCGTCTCGAAGCTGGTCAGAAGCAGCTCGAGCGCGATCAGATGCCCATTCATTGCCAGGAAGATCAACGTGGCCATGATCACGAAGATCGTGGAGACCACCGGCACCTGCACGCCCTGTGCCGGATCCACGATCGAGGCGAAACCAAGACCCATCGACAGTGCGATCACCTCGCCGGCCTGCGTCAGTGCGGAAAAGACCATCTGCAGGATGAAGCCCATCACCAGACCGATCAGGATCTGGTGCACGGTCACCACCACGCCCTCGATGCTGATCGGGTCCACTGCTGGCAGCGCCGGCCCCTGCATGGCCACGAAGATCGCCAGCACCAGGGCAAACAGGATGCGCACCGTCGCGGTGAGCTGATCACCGCCGAACACCGGCATCACCAGGAGCATCGCCCCAATGCGGGCAAACGGCCACATGACCGCCCCCACCCACACGAGGATCTGCTCCATGGCGAGGTTCACGGCTGCCTACCCCACCATGCCCGGCGCGGCATCATAGAGTCGCTCCGTGTATTCGATGATCAGCGCCAGCATCCAGTGTCCGGAGATCAGCAAGGCGGCAAACATCGCCAGCAGCTTGGGGATGAAGGACAGCGTCATCTCCTGGATCTGGGTCGCGGCCTGCAGCATCCCGATCGCCAGGCCCACGGCCAGGGCCGTCAGCAGCGGCGGCGCGGCCAGCAGGACCACGACCGTGAGCGTCTCGCGCCCGACATCAACCACCATTTCGGGTGTCATCGCGTATCCCCCTAAACGAAGAAGCTGGTGGCAAGCGTGTTCATCATCAGCGCCCAGCCATCGACGAGGACGAACAGCATCACCTTGAACGGCAGCGAGATGATCAGCGGCGACAACATGACCATCCCCATCGACATCAGGACGGACGCCACCACCAGGTCGATAATCAGGAACGGAATCAGGATCAGGAATCCGATCTGGAAGGCCGTCTTCAGTTCGCTGGTTACGAAAGCCGGCACCAGCAGGCGCAACGGGATGTCATCAGCGTCATCGAATCCGTCGATGCCGTTGATCTCGGCAAACATGCGGATATCGCTCTCGCGGGTGTGCGCGAGCATGAATTCGCGAAGGGGCTGCACACCGGCCTGCAGGACTTCTTCGGTCCCCATCTCCTCGTTCATGTACGGGACCACGGCGCTCTCGTAGATCTCGTCGAATACGGGTGCCATCACGAACAGGGTGAGGAAGAACGCCAGGCCAATGAGGATCTGGTTCGAGGGGGTCTGCGTCGTCCCCAGCCCCTGGCGCAGGATCGCCAGCACCACGAGGATGCGGGTAAATGCCGTCATCATGATCAGCGCCGCCGGCAACAACGTCAGCAGCGTCATCAGCAGCAGGATCTGCAGGGTGACGGAATAGGTCTCGCCGCCCTCGCCGTCGGTGGTCACCGTCAGCGCCTCGATCCCCTCGCCGCCGAACTGACCCCAGGCCAGCCCCGGAAGCAGCAACAGCGCCAGCGCCAGAACGGCGCGCGGCAGGTACCTGAGCCGACCCGCCATCACGACCGCTCGCCTCCCGCCTCGCGCCGACCCGAGACGGCTCGGCGCAGCGCACTGGAGAAGTCAGGCGTCGTTGCCTCCTCGACGCTGACCGGCTCCCGCAGCGTGTGCAGGGTCCGCATCCCCGAGGGTGCGACCCCGATCAGGACCTGCTCCTCCCCTACCTGGACCAGCATCAGGCGCTCGCGCGTCCCCACCGAGCGCACCGCCACCAGCTCGATGGTCTGCGAACCCCGGCTCAGGCCACCCTGGGTCCGGCGAAGAATCCAGCCCAGAACGACGATCGCGATGATCACGATGACCAGCCCGCCGATCATCTGCGTCAGGTGGGCGGCGGCCGAGATCCCGCCGTTCGCCTCCTCGGCGAGGCCAATCGCAGGCCAGAGCCCCCCTGTGCCGGTCAGTCCGAGGACTGCCAGCCAATGTGCAAATCGTAGTTTCATCAGTTACTTGAGCTTGCGAATGCGTTCACTGGGGCTGATCACGTCAGTCAGCCGTATGCCGAACTTCTCGTTGACCACGACCACCTCGCCATGCGCGATGAGCGTCCCGTTCACGAGCACATCCAACGCCTCCCCCGCGAGTCGGTCGAGCTCCACCACCGACCCCTGGTTCAACTGCAGCAGATTGCGAATGGGGATGCGGCTGCGACCGATCTCCATCGAGATGGTGACCGGGACATCCAGCACCATCTGCAGATTAATGTCCTCGGCCGACATGCCGGCCGACGCCGCCAGTTCCTCCGGCTTCAGAGGTTCGGCCTCCGGATCGGGCTTGTGCTTGCGCTCCCTTTTCTCCGCTCCCATCAGGGGATCGGCCGATTCACTTCCGCTACTGCTGGCCTGGGCCTGATTCAACAGCTCGTCCGGATCGGCGGCCGGCTCACCGTCGGTGTCCTTCTGCTCGGCCAGCGCTGCGGCCCATTCGTCCGCCAGGGCGTCCTGGTCCTCTTCGGATTCCCCTTCGGCTGCCTCCGTGGTCACGTCACTGTCCTCACTGGAAGCCAGGCTCTCGTCGTCTTTCTTGTTGTCTTCGGTGTCTGCCATGGGTGCAGCCCTCTATCGCTTGATAATGCGATCCGTCACCTGGATCGCATTCTTGCCATCGGATACGCCAAACTTCCCACGAAACAGCGGGATATCTTCGACTCTCAAGGTAACGGTCTCGGGGAGATTGATCGGGATGATGTCCCCCGGCTGGATGTCGAGCAGCTCTTGCACCGTCACTTCGGTCTCGGTCAGGGTGGAGCTCACCTCGACTTCCGCGTCCTGAATCTCTTCTTCCAGCGCCTTCATCCAGCGTTGATCCACGTCGGACCGGTCCGATTGCAGCCCGGTATCCAGCTGCTCGCGGATCGGCTCGATCATCGAGTACGGCAAGGTGAAATGCAGATTGCCGCCGCCACCATCGAGCTCGATATGGAACTCGCTGATCACGACGATCTCCGTGGGCGAGACGATATTGGCGAACTGCGGGTTCACCTCCGAGTTCAGGAACTCGAAGCGCAGATCCATCACCGGCTGCCAGGCCTTGACCATGTCCTCGAATGCGCCTTCGAGGATGCCGTGGACCACGCGCATCTCCATCGGCGTGAAATCCCGTCCCTCGATGCGCGTGTGGTAGCGACCGTCGCCACCAAAGAAGTTGTCGACCAGGATGAACACCAGCTTCGGGTCGAACACGAACAGACCAGTCCCGTGCAGCGGATGCGCCCGCACCAGGTTCAGGCTGGTCGGCACGAACAAGGAGTGCATGTACTCCGAGAACTTCGAGACCCGAGTGCCGACCACGGAGAGCTCCGCAGAGCGACGCAGCATATTGAACAGGCGTACCCGGAGGTGTCGTGCAAAGCGCTCGTTGATCATCTCCAGCGTGGGCATCCGCCCACGCACGATCCGATCCTGCGTCGCGAAGTTGAACTCGCGGGCCTCTCCGTCATTCGGAAACGGGTCATCCGTTTCGATATCGCCGTCATCGACCCCATGAAGGAGGGCGTCGATCTCGTCCTGGCTGAGGATGTCCGTTTGCGCCATGGTTCTGCCTACTGCATGACCAGTTCGTTAAAGCGCACCGCTTCCACATCATGTGGTGCGTCCCGTTCCTCAAGGATCTCGGCGATCGCCTCGCGCAGCTCCACGGCGAGCGACTCCTTCCCGTCACGCGTATTGAGGTCGTCGTAGTGCTTCTCTCCAAGAAGGCCCAGCACATCGTTGCGAACGGCCGGCATATGCCGCTCCAGCGCTTCAATCACCTCGGGGTCGGTGGTGACGACGCTTAGCTCGACCCGGAGATAGCGAATGCGTCCGGGCCCATCAATGTTCACGGTCATCGGCTCCAGTCCGTGGTAGTGGCGCTCGGCAGGGCCTTCTTCGCCGGTCTCTTCCTCGCCACCGCCGGACAAGAAAAACCACGCTGCCGCGGCGCCGGCCCCGGCGAACACGAGCACCAGTAAAATGACAATCCAGATCAGCCCCTTCTTGCCCTTTTTGCCGGCGCCTTCTTCACCCAGTTCGACTTCCTTCTCCGCCATTTCCCACCCTCGAGATTCGTGAATCCGTCCATGTTGACGGCACGGGATCGCGCTGACTATTGCCTGAACTCATAGCAAAGGCAGTGCCAACATCATTTTATATAATTATTTCCGCTACTTACGCGGAATCCAAGAGAACACTGGAGGGGTGCAGCCAGGAACAAAAAAGGGAATCGTCAAGATTCAGCCGCCCCGAACCCGGCAGAAGACGGGATCTTGGCGGCACAACAACCGGGGGTAGGAACGACCGGGCGGGTTTACGCACCCGGTCTCTTACAAACAGACTTACTCAGGCAAAGAGGTCGAGCCGGCGGTTCAGGATCGAAAGGGTGCTACCCGTGGCCTGCTCGCCCTCGGCCTCGGGCTCATCGGCCTCGTTCCCAGCCCGCTGCCCGTCAGCCAATGCCTGCTGACCTTCGCGCTCTTCGGTCGCCTGATCGGACACGGTCGCATCCTCGAGCGTAAGCCCACTCTGGGCGAGACTCTCACGCAGCCGGGGCATCGCCGCCTCCAGGACCTCGCGGGTCACCGGATTTGCACTGATGAACTGGACTGTGGCCCGATCACCATCGACGTTCAGACGGACATCGAGTGTCCCCAGTTGCGGCGGGTGCAGCTTGATCTCCGTACGGCCGCCCTGGGCACGCGCCAGCATGCGGATCTGGTCCGTCAGCTCGCGCTCGCCACCCGGCTGCAGCAGCCGCGCCAGGTCCAGGCGCAGCGGACTGCGTGAGCCCTCGCTACCTTCCGCAGCCTGTGCATGCGCCGGCAGAATACCGGCCAGGGGTTCCGCGCGTCCCTGCCCCCTTTGCGTGTCCGTCCCCTGGGACATCCATTGCGCCAGCAGTTCCAGCACATTTTCACGCGAAAGGCGACTGTTCGGACCCAGCAGCTCGGTACCCGCCCCACTGCCCGAACCAGCCGCGCCAGTCGGGCCCTGGCTAGACTCGAGGAACAGCCGCATGACCGCCGCCGGCAACGGCTTGATCTCGCGCGCACCACCGCTGTCATCGGCGCGGTCCATCCGCGCAGCGGGCGGACCAGGGCGATCATCCACTGCCGTCATGAGCGCGGCCAGCGGCAAATCCTTGCCGCCCGGCTCGATCTCGACGGCCAGTTCTCCCTCGTCCATCAGGGACTGCAAGCGGGCCAGCATGCCCTCCAGATCGAGCCCCTCAAGCTCCTCTTCACCGACGCCCAGATCGACCAGCAGCGCCTCGAGCTGCGGCTGAAGAATATCGAGGAAGCCCGCGCCGTCTGCGGTTTTCAGGTCCTTCAGCCCTTCGAGCGCCTGAAGGTCCTTGAGGTCACTGCCAGCCCCCAACAACTGCAGCAGCGGCATCATCCCCTGACCGGCATTGCCTGTCGCGATCATCAATGGATCCTCTGATTCATTGCCCGGCTGGCAACCGTTGCCGGGCATTCCTGGTCAGCTTATTCAAGATTCTTGCCAGTCGTTGTTCGCATCCTGCGTGCGCGTGTGCACCTGCCGGGTCGCCCACATGTCCTGCTCATGCTGGCGTCGGCGGTCGGCCTCCCGCTCCTGTTCAGCAATTCGGCGCTCCAGGAGCTTTTCCAGGGACATCACCGCCCGGTGGCGGAGCAGCCACTCCTGGCGTGCCTGCTCCGCCTGGGCACCCGCGGCCTGCGCGCGAAGATCCTGCTGTTCCAGGGCATGCCGCAGTTGATCCCGCATCCCGGAAAGCCACTTGAGCTGATTTGTGTCATCGGGCAGTGGCGCGCGGAGATACTCGAGCTGATAGCCCTCCAGCTGGGTCCGCTGGGTCTCGACAGCGTCCAGTTGTTGCAGTCGCGCTCCCAGTTGGCGCGTGGCTTCACTTTCCTCGATGCGTCGCAGACGCAAAAGACGTTCCAGCCGCCGAGAATCCATTTCAGGCGCCCCCGATCAAGGCCAGCAGTTCGTCGCGGGCCTGATCAAACCCGACCGCCTCGTCGCGGCCCTGCCCAAGATAGGCCTCCAGCCGCTCGTGCATCGTCACCGCTTCGTCCAGATGGGTATCCGCCCCCCTGCGGTAGGCACCCACGGCAATCAGGTCGCGGTTGCGCATGTAGGTCGAGGCCAGATCCCGGAAGCGCCGGGCCGCCTGCTCGTGCTCCGGCGTGATCAGCGCGCTCATCACTCGCGAGACCGACGCCGACACGTCGATCGCGGGATAGCGCCCGGTCTCCGCGATCTCGCGCGACAGGACCACGTGCCCATCGAGGATCGCACGCGCCGCATCCACGATCGGGTCGTTCTGGTCATCCCCCTCGGCCAGCACCGTATAGAACGCCGTGATCGAACCACCGCCCACATCCCCGTTACCGGCCCGCTCCACCAATTGCGGCAGACGCGCAAACACCGAGGCGGCATAGCCCTTCGAGGCCGGTGGCTCGCCAATCGCCATCGCGATTTCGCGCGCCCCCTGAGCAAAGCGCGTGAGCGAATCCATCAACAGCAGCACATTGAGCCCACGGTCACGAAACGACTCCGCCACCGTGGTGGCCACCCAGGCCCCATGCTGGCGCAGCAGCGGCGACTGGTCGGCGGGCACGGCCACGACAACGGTGCGCTGGCGGGACTCCTCGTCCAGGATCTCATGAATGAATTCATTCACTTCACGACCACGCTCGCCGATCAAACCAACCACGATCACATCGGCGTTGGTATTGCGCGTCATCATCCCGAGCAGAACACTCTTCCCGACACCGGACCCGGCGAACAGGCCCAGCCGCTGCCCACGGCCGACCGACAGCAGGCCGTTGATCGAGCGAATCCCGACATCCAGCGGTTCCCGCACCGGCGCCCGCTGTAGCGGGTTGATCGGGCGCCCCGACAGCGGACTGTGGTCACGCGCGCGCAAGGGCCCTTTGCCATCCAGCGGCTGGCCATTGGCATCGATCACGCGCCCGAGCAGCGCGTCCCCGACCGGGATCTCGCGTTGGATATCCAGTGGTTCAATGCGCGCACCAGGCGTCAGGCCCGAGGCCAGCTCCTCCGGCATCAGAAAGGTGCGGTCGTTCTGAAACCCCACCACCTCCGCCGGGACGGCCGCGCCATTCTCGCCGTGAATCAGCGCCCGGCCACCCATCGGAAGGCGCAACCCCTCGGCCTCGAAGGTCAGGCCCGTCAGCCGCGACAGGCGGCCTTCGGACTGTGGCGGTTGCACGCGCTCCAGCCGGCCACGCGACTGCTGCAGACGATCCAGAAGCCCGGTGGTCAGTTGCTCTTGCCCACGCTTGCGCAGGGTATCGAGGGGCGAGCTCATGAATCGTCCCCCGATACCGAAGTATCCTCGGGCGCCGTCGAACGGGCAGGCTCAGCCAGATCGCCCCAGACCGCCTCGACCGCCTGTTGCAGGCGGCGCTCCAGCGAGGCGTCCACAGACGCCGCGCCCGACTCGACGCGGCAGCCACCCCGAACAAGGTTCGTATCCGCGACCCAGCGCACCCGCGTATCCAGCGACTGGACATACTCTTCCAGCAGGTTGCGGTCATCCGGGTGCACATGCACCCGCACTTCCTGATTCCGCCCAGGCAGTTGTGCCAAGGCCTGATGCAATACCTGTTCGATCAGTTCCGGTCGGGTCTCCAGCTCGGCAGACAGCACTTTGCGGGCCAGGGCGACGGTCAACGCCAGCAGCTCCGGCTCCAGCTGGTCGGCTGCTTCGGCCAACGGGTCGGTCAGCCCACCCGCCAATGACTCCAGTCTGGCGACCGTCTCGCGCAGCTGCTTGTCCGACTTTGCCCGCGCGGCCTTCTCGGCCTCCTGTTTCCCGACCTCGTGGCCTTCGGCGTATCCGGCCTCGAAGCCATTCTGACGTGCCTGTTCCTCGATCGCCTCGATCTCGGCGGCCGTGGGCAGTCGTCGGGGCGGCCGCAGGCCTTCATCGCCAATCTCTGGCGGTTCCCAAACCGACGCGTCGGGGTCATGGACCCGCACCTGGGCGCCGGGACGGGATGTCACAACATCGCCTCGCTACCCTGCCCGCCGAGCACGATCTCGCCGTTCTCGGCGAGGCGACGGGCCACCGCCAGGATCTCCTTCTGCGCCGCCTCGACCTCGCTCACGCGGACCGGGCCCTTGGCCTCCAGATCCTCACGCAGCATCTCGGCCGCACGCTTCGACATATTGCGGAAAATCTTGTCCTGGAGCTCCTCTTCGGCGCCCTTCATGGCCAGCACCAGCGAGTCTGTCGAGATCTCGCGCAACAGAGTCTGGATGCCGCGATCGTCGATATCCACCAGGTTCTCGAAGACGAACATCTCTTCTTCGATCCGCCCGCCAAGGTCCGAATCGGACTCCTTGATGGATTCCATGATCTCGGCCTCGCGCGACCCTTCCATCAGATTCATGATGTTGGCCGCCGTGCGAACCCCACCCAGCATCGAGGTCTTGCTGGCGGCATTCCCCGAAAGCTGACGATCGAGGATTTCATCCAGCTCCTGCAGCGCCTGCGGCTGGATGCCGTCCAGCGTCGCGATTCGCATCACGACGTCCGTCTGCACGCGGGTAGGCAGGTATTGCAGCGTGTCCGATGCCTGATCGGAATCCAGGTGCGACAGGACGATCGCGACGATCTGTGGGTGTTCGTTACGCAGCATGTCGGCGATCGCGCGCGGGTCCAGCCACTTAAGGGCCTCGATCCCCTTGGAATTGCGCCCCAGCAGGATCCGGTCGATGACGCCCGAGGCCTTCTCGCCAAGGGCGTTCTCCAGCACGCTGCGCACGTACTCGTCCGCACCCACGCCGAGCGCCGTTTGCTCCTGCACATGCGCGGAAAACTCGTGCAGCGCGGAGTCCACATCCGCGCGCGAGATGCGGTCCATCGAGGCCATCGCGGTCCCGATCTTCTGGACCTCTTTGGGCCCCATATGGCGCATGACCTCGGCGGCGGCATCCTCGCCGAGACTCATCATGAACACCGCGGCGCGTTCCGCGCCATCGAGCTTCTTGGGTTGCTTGTCAACGGCCATCATCACCCAACCAGGTCTTCATTACCTGCGCCACGCGCTTCGGATCCTCGCGCACCATCTCGCGTACCGCCTCGAGATCCATCTCCTGCTGATCGGGCCCCTTGGGGCCCGTCAGTGCGGCCACGGCCGACTGCGAGCCCGCCGGCGCACCGGGACTATCTTCGTCCGACTGGTCCGTCAGCGCCCTTTGCTGGTCGGCCCGCGGATCACGCGGCGGACTTGCCATCAGCTGCTTGAGCGCCGGGCGAACCACCGTGAGCAACAGAATCAACGCCAACAACAGGCCTGCGCCGATCTTGACCATCTCGAGGAACCACGACTGAGACCAGAACGGCACCTCGTCTTCGATCATTTCTTCCGCCGGGGCCTCAAAGGGCGCCGTCACGACGTTCAGCGTATCGCCTCGGGCCTCCGAGAATCCAACCGCTTCTCGCACCAGCGCTTCGATCCTTTCCAGCTCCTCCGCATCGCGCGCCACGCTCTCGCTGGCTCCGTCCTCGCCCAGCTGCTCACGGAAGTCCACCACGACCGCGGTGGACACCCGGCGGATACCGCCCGGCGCCTCGCGGATATGGTTGATGCGTCGATCGACCTCGTAGTTACGCGTAACGTTGGCGCTGCGGCTCGTCGGCAGCGGCGCCGGGGCCACCTCACCCTCAGCGCCCTCAACCGCCCCGCCCTCCGGCGGCTGATTGGTCAGGGCGCCGGGGACTCCCGCCGGCCCACCATCCATCCCGGTGCGCTCGTCCTCGCGCGTCTGCTCCGAACGCAGGGCGATGGTCTCGGGATCGTAGAGCTCCTCGGTGCGTTCCACCTGCGAGAAATCGATATCGGCATTGACCTGGACACGCACCTTGTCCGAACCCACGATCGGCGCCAGCAGATCGTGGATGCGCTCGGCGTAGCGTTGTTCGACCTCGCGCGAGAACGACAGGCGGTCACTGCTGGCCATGCCGCCACGATCGGCGCCGTCCTGCGTCAACAGGCGGCCACGCTGATCGACCACCGTCACCCGCTCCGCCTCGAGCTCCGAGGTGCTGGAGGCCACCAGATGCACGACCGCGGCCACCTGCGACTCGGAAAGCGAGCGACCACCCCGGAGATGAACAACCACGGAGGCAGTGGCCGGGCGGCGATCGCGCACGAATACCGACTGTTCGGCCTGCGCGATATGCACGCGTGCCCGTTCGACCGCGTCCAGAGACGCAACGGTGCGCGCCAGCTCGCCCTCCATCGCGCGATGAAAGCGCGCCCCCTCCACCATACGGCTGGTACCCAGCCCGGTGTCTTCCTGCAGCAGCTCGAAGCCCACATCGCCCGAGCGCGGCAGGCCTTCCGATGCCAGCTGCAGTCGCGCCTCGGCCAGATCCCCCTGGGGCACCTTCACTTGTCCGGTCGTGGCATCCACCTGGTATGAAATACCGGCCTGGGACAGCGCCTGCACGACTTCCGCTGCCTCCTCGCTTTCCATGCGCGGAAACAGCGGCACATACGTCGGCCGGAAGGCCCAGTACAGTACCGCCACGATCACCACGATCGCGCCGGCGAGCATGCCCAGAAGCGCAAGCTGACGCCCCGCCGGCATGCCATTGAACTCGCGGATACCACCCGTGATTACGGTCGGCAGGGATTGTGCGTTCTCGGCCATGAGTACTTATTCTCCGTGCGGTCCGCGCATCAGACCTGCATCCGCATGATTTCCTGATACGCATTCAGGAGCCGGTTGCGTACCTGGTTCGTGGCCTCGAACGCGATGCTCGACTTGTTCATTGCCACCATGACCTGGGGCAGGCTGACGTTCTCGTCGCCCAGCTCGAAGCGAGTCTGTAGATCGGTCGCACTCTGCTGAACATCATTCACCCCGCGCAGCGAGTCGCGCAGCACGTTCTGGAAATCCGCCCCGCCGACCTTGCCCGGCTGCTGTGCGGGATTGGTCCCTTCCACGCCCGAGCTCTGCGTCAGCTGGCGCATCTGGGCCAGAACGTTCTGAATCTGCATCTCGCTCATGATTCGACTCCCCTATTCGCCATCCACGCCCACGTGTGCGTGTCTTACCCTTCGCGCCAATGCCCGATGTGGCCTGTTGGCGTCGAAACAGCACGAAGCAAAGGCCGTGCCAGTGGTCTCACTAGTGACTCGACGAAGGCACCGCGAAGCCCGATTCCCGCAACCGGGCAATCTTGTAACGCAATGTTCTGGGGCTGATTCCCAGACGTTCCGCGGCCTCCTTGCGGCGCCCGCCCGACTCGCGCAGGACATTGAGAATCACCCGACTCTCCTGTGTCTGCAGGGTCTGTTCCAGCATGGGCGTCGAGTTCTCGTCGACCGAGTCGCGGTCATCCGGGTCCGAAGCGTCCGATGGCCGACACTCGTGCGTGCCCCAGGGCATCAGCATGTCCAGGTCCAGCCAGATCGCTTCGACACCGATAACGGGTCCACGCGCCGCATCGTGCAGCGTCACCGCACGTTCCATCACATTGGCGAGCTCGCGCACATTGCCCGGCCAGTCGTGCTCGACCAGCCGTTTCCGGGCAGACGCATCGAGATCGGTCAAGGCATTGCCGCTCAACCGGCGCAAGAGGGTGCGCGCCAGCGGCACGATATCCTCCGGGCGCTCGCGCAGCGGCGGGATCCAGACAGGAAAGACATTCAGGCGGTAGTAGAGGTCGTCGCGCAGCACCCCTTCCGCCAGTGCCTCGCGCAGGTCGCGGTTCGAGGTCGCAATCACCCGTACATCCACTCGGCGGGCCTGCCGGCCGCCCAGTGGCTCTACCTCGCGTTCCTGCAGCACCCGCAGCAGCTTGGCCTGCAGGTTCACCGGGATCTCCGTGACCTCGTCGAGCAACAGCGTCCCGCCGTGGGCCTGGGCGAACTTCCCGGGCCGCGCCTCCAGTGCCCCGGTAAACGCCCCCTTCGCATGCCCGAACAACAGGGCCTCCAGCATCGTCTCCGGCAGTGCCGCGCAGTTGACGGCCTCGAACGGGCCGTTCGCACGTGGTGAGCGGGCATGCACCTGGCGGGCCAGCACCTCCTTGCCAACGCCTGACTCGCCGGTGACGAATACCGTCGCCGGGCTTGCGGCGATCCTCGAGACAAAGGCGTCCAACAACTGCATTGAGGCGCTCTGCGCCACCATCCGTGGAACCACAATGCTGGGCGACGGCCTGGCCACCGAACGCAGCCATTCAGCCATGGACTCGGCCATCTCGGGAAGGGCGAAATGCGCGGCCAAGCCTTCACGCAAGGCCCCGATCTCGGCGTCCTGCGTGGCGTCGTGCCCGACCGCGGCGACCGGCATCCGCGCCCCCAACTCAGCCCAGTGGCCCGGGGCATCCCTGCGCGCCACCAAAACCGCACGAGGGCGATGCGTCTCCAGTGCGACCGGTAGCGCCTCGCTCCGGCAAGATTCCAGCCGCACGCGCGGGATCGTCGCCAATACGCGGACCACCGCCTCGCGCAGCGCGGGTTCCGCATCGACTAGGAGAATGGTCGCTCTGGACATATACCGGTTCCTCGGAAGTTCAGGAGGCAACCAGCAAGAACCAAGCCAGAAAGAAGAAACGAAATAACTACAGTTACTTAACAAGGGGTCCGGATGCGCGTCGTCAAATCCTCGTCGGGCGTTCCGGTATCAACGCGGCCCCCACCTGACGGCTTCCCGACGATGCTGGGCCAAGGGGCAGAACCTCAGGCCTTGCCCAATCCGAACTTGCGCATACGCTCGACCAGGGTGGTGCGGCGCATACCGAGGCGGCGCGCCGCACGGGCGACGACCTGCCCGGTTTCGTTCAGCGCCGTGACGATCATTTCGCGCTCCAGGTCATTCAGATAGCCGCGCAGGTCCACGCCTTCCGGGGGCAACCCCTCGCGGGCCAGACCCAATGCCCCATTCGGCGCGCTGCCGGCCTGTCCATTCGCATCGCTCTGCGGCGGCATGGTCAGGTCTTCGATGCCCTCCGGGCGGACCCGCGGAGGGAGCTGCCCGAGGTCCACTGGCAGGTCCGGATACATGATGGCCAACTGCTCGAGCAGGTTTGCCAGTTCGCGGATGTTGCCCTTCCACGGCAGCTGGCTCAGGTGCGCCATCACGGCCGGGGTCAGGTGGGCCGGAGTCATACCCTGCTCTCGCAACCGATCCTCCAGCGCAGCCACCAGGGACGGGATGTCACTCGCGCGCTCGCGCAACGGGGGTAGCTCGATGGGGAATACATTGAGCCGGAAGAACAGATCCTGACGGAAACTGCCCTCGGTCACCGCGTCATCCAGATTGCGATGCGTGGCCGCGATGATCCGTGCATTGGTGGAGATCGACTTGTTGGAACCAACGCGTTCGAACACGCGCTCCTGCAGGACACGCAGCAGCTTGACCTGCATCGGCAACGGCATGTCCCCGATCTCGTCGAGGAACAGCGTCCCGTCGCCGGCCAGTTCGAAGCGGCCCGTACGCGCGGTGAAGGCACCCGTAAAGGCCCCTTTCTCGTGCCCGAACAACTCGCTTTCGAGAAGATCCGCCGGGATTGCGCCGCAGTTGACGGCGACGAAGGGCTTGTCCGCACGATCGGAGGCCGCGTGGATCGCCCGCGCAATGACCTCCTTGCCGGACCCGGTTTCGCCCAGAATCAGCGCCGTGGCATCGGTACGGGCCACCTGCGCGACCAGGCGCTTGACCGCCAGCATCGTCGGATGCACCCCCACCAGGCCCGGCATGTCGTCATGCCCGGGCTCGCGGCCGTACCGCAGCCACTGCAAGACTTGGCTCACCTGGGCAATCGACAACGGGTGCTCCACCACGCAACCCGAACCCGGGGCGCTGACCTTCTCGCCATCGGTGGGCTGCACGACCACGGTCGTCTGCCCGTTGAGTCCCTCGAACAGGCGCTGGTCCAACTCCGCGGCCGGGCCGCACCACCACACCGCTGCGGCGTCGGAACCCTGGTCGATCAGGGCTTCGGGGGATTGATGGGATTCGGTTTCACAACCGAGACAGGACAGAATCGCCTGCGTGTCGCGGGCAGCGCCTGGTTCACCGGTGAGAGCAATCCGTAGTTCCTGGCTGCGTCCATTCAGATCCGTCATACCGGCCACCGCTCGTAGACTGAGTTGACTCATGCAGGGTCCAAAGCCGACCCATACAAAGGTGTGATGAGCGTCTCAGTATCCGGCTAGTTGTGACCGGCGTCAACTTTCTGTCGTTTGTCGGCAATCTCGCGCCGATGGAGGCGAAAAATCCAGCGTCCAAGAGCCTCTCTGAGGGTGTCTTCCATGCCCATCCACCGCATCAGCTGTACGTCTCCAGCCGTTGTCGGACTCTCGACACCCAGCACGCAAGGCTGCGGCAACAGCCGGCTGAGATAGATCTCCAGACGATCACAGTCCTCGGGTACAGTGCCCGCTGGCAGTACAATCCCGTGGCGCGACAAGGTCGCCTCCACGGGTGCCGGACGCTCCGGGTGCAGCGATTCGGCCACCAGATGCAGCAGCAGGTCCAGCTTGTGCTCCATGCGCTGGATCTCGGGTGCGGTCTCGTCCTCGTGCGGGATCGAGCGCGGGTGAGTGTCGTCGAACAGGTCCAGGCTTTCGATCAGGCGCTGTGCGAGCCCCGGGTCCGTCAAGGCGCGCTCCGATGGGCCGACCGCGAGCGCACTGCTCACCCGCAGATCATCCCCCAGGTACTCGCTCCATTCGCTCGCCGTCATCGGACCTCCTGATTTACCGGCAGGGTGCGTTCCCGCCGCTTGCGCGGTTTGTACAGACGCTTATAGACGATCAGGCCACGAACACACGCGCGTTACGGAACAACCGCATCCAGGGGCCGTCTTCACCCCAGTCCTGTGGGTGCCAGCTGTGCTGCACGGTCCGGAACACCCGTTCCGGGTGCGGCATCATGATCGTGGCACGGCCGTCCTGCGAAGTGAAACCGGTGGCGCCGCCCGGGGAGCCATTGGGGTTCGCCGGGTAGTGGGTGGCCGGCGTGTCGTCCGCCTCCACGTAGCGCAGCGCCGCCTGGTCGTGCACCGGGACATCGTCCCGATACTGCACGCGGCCCTCCCCGTGCGAGACCACCACGGGCAGCAGGGATCCACCCATACCGTCCAGCAGGACCGAGGGGCCCGGCTCCACCCGGACCAGTGACAACCGGGCCTCGAACTGCTCCGAGCGATTACGCACAAAGCGCGGCCAGTGATCCGCTCCGGGAATCAGCGGGGCCAGATGGGACAGCATCTGGCAACCATTGCAGACCCCGAGCGTAAAGCTGTCGGCGCGGTCGAAGAAGGCCTGAAACTGATCGCGCAACGCCGCGTGGTTCAGGATGGTCTGGGCCCAGCCGCCCCCGGCGCCGAGCACATCCCCGTAGGAAAATCCTCCACAGACAGCGAGGCCCTGCATCTCGTCCAGCGCCCTCCGTCCCGAGAGCAGGTCCGTCATGTGGACATCCACCGGCTGAAACCCCGCACGCTCGAATGCCGCCGCCATCTCCAGCTGGCCGTTCACCCCCTGCTCGCGCAGAATCGCCACGCGCGGCCGCTCGCCGGTCGCGATCATGGGCGCGGCGATATCCTCCGCCGGGTCGAACCCCAGGCGCGCGGTCAGGCCGCCATCGTTGTCGACACGCGAGAACTCCTCTTCGGCACACTCCGGGTCGTCGCGCAGCCGCTGCATCGCGGCCGAGGTTGCCTGCCAGTCGCCCTGCAACTGCGCCCGCGTGGTCTCCAGCAAATCCTTCGGTCCCTGGCGCACGAGCACGCGGTCATCCGCGCGCACGGTCGCAACGCGATGCAGGTGCGCGCCCAGGCCCACGGCGTTCAGCCCGTCACGCAGCGCCGCCTCGGCCCCCGGGGCCAGCTGCACGACCGCACCCAGCTCCTCGTTGAACAACCACTCCTGAGCGCGGTGGTCGTCGGGCACCGTGACCTCCAGCCCGCAACGACCGGCGAAGGCCATCTCCGCAAGCGTCGTGAACAGGCCGCCATCGGACCGATCGTGGTACGCGGCCAGCAGATCCTTGCGGCGCAGCCCCGTGATCACGTCAAAGAAGCCGCGCAGGCGCGCCACATCGACCAGATCCGGTGCCTCACTCCCGATATGCCCCCAGGCCTGGGCCAGCGCCGAGCCACCCATGCGGGTGTTCCCCTCGCCCAGGTCAATGAGCCACAGGGTCGAGTCCGCACCCGGATTCAGCTCGGGCGTCACGCTGCGCCGGACGTCGGCGACCGGGGCAAAGCCCGAGACGATCAGCGAGACCGGGGAATACATGTCCCGCGCCTCGCCATCGGCGGTCTCCCAGACCGTACGCATCGACAGCGAATCCTTGCCCACCGGGATGGAGATACCCAAGCCCGGGCAGACATCCTCGGCCACCGCGCGCACGGTATCGAACAGGTTGGCGTCCTCGCCGGAGACACCGGCGGCGGCCATCCAGTTGGCCGACAGCCGAATCATCTCGGTACTGTCGATATCGGCGGCGGCCATATTGGTCACGACCTCGCCAATGGCCATGCGCCCCGAGGCGGGGCCGGAGAGGATCGCCAGCGGCGTGCGCTCGCCCATGGCCATCGCCTCGCCGGTATAGCCCTCGAAGTCGGTCAGCGTGACCGCGCAGTCGGCCACCGGCACCTGCCACGGGCCCACCATCTGGTCGCGCGCGACCAGCCCGCCCACGCTGCGATCACCGATCGTGATCAGGAAGTGCTTGGCCGCTACCGCAGGTACCTGCAGCACGCGGCGGACCGCCTCATCCAGCGGGCAAGCGACCGCGTCAAAGTCGGTAGCCGGCGGTGCCGTGCGACGGTCCTCGCGCGTCATGCGCGGCGTCTTGCCGAGCAGCATGCCCATCGGCATGTCCACGGGCGGCTCGTGGAACAGCCGGTCCTCGACCTTCAGGTGGCCTTCCTCGGTGGCGCGACCGACCACCGCGAACGGCGCCCGCTCGCGCTCGGCCAGCATACGGAAGGTCTCCAGACGGCCGTCGTCCACGGCCAGCACGTAGCGTTCCTGCGCCTCGTTGCACCACAGCTCCATCGGCGACAGGCCCGGCTCGGCGGTCGGGACCTCCCGCATCTCGATCACGCCGCCGCGCCCGGCATCGTCGAGGATCTCGGGAATGGCGTTGGACAGTCCACCCGCACCCACGTCATGGATCGAACGGATCGGGTTCTGCACCCCCAGCGCGGTGCAGCGATCGATCACCTCCTGACAGCGCCGTTCCATCTCCGGATTGCCACGCTGCACCGAGGCGAAATCGAGCTGCTCGGCGCTGGCGCCGCTGGCCATTGACGACGCCGCCCCGCCACCCAGGCCGATCAGCATCGCCGGGCCGCCGAGCACCACGATCGGCGTCCCCGGGGGCACATCCTTCTTGTGCACATGTTCGCCGCGGATCGACCCCAGGCCGCCGGCCAGCATGATCGGCTTGTGGTAGCCGTACAGGGCCTCGCTCCCGTCCGGGCGCGGCAGAGCCATCTCGAAGGTACGGAAGTATCCCGCCAGCGCCGGGCGGCCGAACTCGTTGTTGAATGCGGCAGCACCGATCGGGCCGTCCAGCATGATCTGGCGCGCGCTCTCGATCCGTTGCGGACGTCCGAAGTCACGCTCCCACGGCTGCGGCAACTCCGGGATCTGGAGATTGGATACGGTAAAGCCGGTCAGCCCCGCCTTGGGCTTGGAGCCCTGTCCGGTGGCCCCCTCGTCGCGGATCTCGCCGCCCGAGCCTGTGGCGGCACCCGGGAACGGCGAGATCGCGGTCGGGTGGTTGTGGGTTTCCACCTTCATCAGGATCGGTAGATCCAGCGATTCGCGCTGATACTCGCCGCTGATCGCATCCGGCATCAGGCGGATGCCCGCATGCCCGGCGATCACCGAGGCGTTGTCGCTGTAGGCCGACAGCACACGCTCCGGATGCTTCTGGTGGGTACTGCGGATCATCCCGAACAGCGTGCGCTCGTCCGCCTCGCCATCCAGGATCCAGGCGGCGTTGAAGATCTTGTGGCGGCAGTGTTCGGAGTTCGCCTGGGCGAACATCATCAGTTCGGCGTCGGTGGGCGCGCGCCCGAGCCCCGCGTACCCATCCGCGAGATATTCGATCTCGTCCGGCGAGAGCGCCAAACCCAGATCGACATTGGCGGCTTCCAGCGCCCGGCGCGGGTCATCGCCCAGCTCTACACGGCCCAGCGAGCGCGGCGTCTCGGTCTGGAACAGCCGCGCCGCCTCCGCCGGATCCTCGATCACGGTCTCGGTCATCCGGTCGTGCAGGACATCGCCGAGCGCCTCGAGGGCCGCGCCTTTGGCCCCCTGCCCGCCGATCTGCCAGTGGATGCCGCGCTCGATCCGCACGACGGCCTCCTCGAGGCCGGCATGGTGTGCGATCTCGGTGGCCTTGGACGACCACGGGCTGATCGTGCCGAAACGCGGGATCACCACCAGTTCGCGCTGGATCTCGAAGTCCGGCGCGCGCCAGGCCTCGCCCTCGGACAACAGGCGGTCCAGGATCGCGTCTTCTTCCGCCGTCAGGCGGCGCCGGGGCTCGATGAAATACACAAACCGCGCCGCGAGCGGACCCGCGTCAGGGACACTCGCCCGCAGGCCGGCTTCCAGTGCCTGCAACCGAAATGGCGAGACGGCGATACCCCCTTCCACAAACCGCATTGCGCTTCCTCGATACCCGGAGATGACAAAGGCTGCGCATTGTACCGGACCCGGCGCCGGGCCGGGACCGCCGCCCGCCTACTCGGTCACTCTCCGTGGACCGTTACGGTCAGCGTGCGCGTGTGCGCGGCGTAGCGGTGCTCCCACAGAAACAGGCCCTGCCAGGTACCCAGGACCAGCCGGCCCATCCCGACCGGGACGGTCAGGTCATTGTGGGTCAGCATCGCGCGGGCATGGGCGGCCATGTCGTCGTCGCCTTCCATGTCATGCCGGTAAGCGGGATCGCCGTCCGGGGCCATGCGCGCGATCAGGGTCTCCAGGTCATGACGGACATCGGGATCGGCGTTTTCGGTCACCAACAACGAGGCACTGGTGTGGTGCTGAAAGACATGGCAGGTACCGGTAGTGATCCCGCTGGCGGCCACGATCTCGTCGATCTGGCGCGTGATGTTGATCGTGCCCCGCCCCTCGGTGCGTACGCGAAAGCTGTCCTGATGCACGGCCATACCCGGCTCTCCAACAAAAAAGCGCCCGAAGGCGCTTGATTGGACTTGCTAATTTGGTGGAGGCGGCGGGAATCGAACCCGCGTCCGCAGGCCCTCCGCCTTCGGCTCTACATGCTTATTCTGTCTTTGAGTTTAACCAGCCGCTACCCGACAGGCAGGGAAAACAACTGGCGATCCCGGTTTAGTTTTAATGGATCCACGCCGGGCGCGCTTCACCACGAGCTTGTGAGAGTCGACGCCCGATACTGGACGCACAAGCACGGCTCCAGTCGGACGGCATCTACCGGTTTTTAAGCGGCGAGTGCGTAGTTGTCGTCGTTGGCAACTATTTTTTTGCAGTGATTTTTACGAGGCTCACCACATCCTCGGCATGCACCTCAGGTTTCGCGACCCGCGTCGAATCCAAGTCGCCCCCTTACAGTACAGAGACAGTCTACCGCGCCAAGGGTTCCCCGACCAGACGAATATGCACGGTGACCTCCTCCCGATCGTGATACAGCTGTCGTGCCCGGACCTCATAAGCCAGCCCCGCGTCGCTCAGCCGTTCATGCAGGTGTTCCAGACAGTCCCGCACGGTCTGCCAGCGTTTCTTCATCGGCAGTTTCAGGTTGAAGATCGCCTCGCGGCACAACTGTCTTTCCAGCCAGTCCCCCATGCGGGCCGCAACACGTGCCGGCTTGTCCACAATATCGCAGACCAGCCAGATCACCGGATTCGGCGGCTCCCAGACAAAGGCATCCTCGCGGTGATGCTCCACCTGGGTGGTCGCCATCAACCGCTCGTCCATCGGGCCGTTGTCCACGGCATGCACATGCATCCCGCGCCGCACCAGCTGCCAGGTCCAGCCGCCCGGAGCGGCCCCCAGATCCACGGCCTGCATGCCCTCGGCCAGTCGCTCCGGCCACTGCTCCGCCGGGATAAATGTGTGCCAGGCCTCTTCCAGCTTCAGCGCGGAGCGGCTGGGCGCATCGGATGCCGCCCGCAGGCGCGGCTTGCCCTCCGGCCAGTCGCTGCGTTCTCCCGGCCGGGAAAATGCAATCTGTACCCGGTCGCCAGCGGACCAGAACAGGTGCGCCCGCAACCCGGCCGCATCCGGGACCAGCAGGCCGCGCTTGCGCAACACGGCCTGCAAGGGTCGATCCAGGGCGCGCGCCAGCCGAACCAGTGACTGGCCGTCGTTGGTGTCCGGGCACTCGTGCCACAGCGAGTCGAAACAGATCCCCGTCAACTGAAGCTGATCCAGGATCGGCGTCACTCGATCCTCTCGGCTCAGCCGTTCCAGTGGGTGCAGCGCCACCAGCCGCTGCCGGGCAAAAATCAATTCATCCAGCGGCAGTGCCGCGGCCAGCCCCACAAGATCGCCATCCGCCGGGACAAAGCGTACAAATCCGGTATCGGGCTTCGCGCGCGGATAGGCGGCCATACCCGCCTCTGCCGCCCGCTCCGTCAGCTCGGCAATCAGGTCGGGCTCGAAACCCGGGCGGCAGTAAAACAGCAGTTCGGACGCGGTCGCCTCGATCGCCACCATGTCTCCTCCATGAAAAAAGCCGCCACACCCGAGAGGGGTGAGGCGGCTTCGAGGGTAACCGGACCGAACATCCGGGTCACCAATCCACCGTCGGGATCAGACCTCCAGGCCCGGATCGCCTTCGACGTTCTTCAGCTTCGGCAGATAGGGCTTGCTGACCTCAACCGTACCCTTCTCGCGCAGGTAGTCCGCGACCAGTTCCCAGACCGGCTCGGAATCCAGCGGCTCGTGCACGTTCGCCCAGCCAGCCACGACATAGTTCTTGTCCATGTCGATCGGCTCGCCATTGATCTCCAGGTCGCTGATACGCGAACCCATCGACTCGTGCGGATCGATCGTGTACTTGATCCCACCGGTCCGGACCATGTCGCCACCGCGGTGATGGTACGGGTTCTGGTTGAAGATCGAGTTGGCCACATCCTCCAGCGTGTTCTTCAGCTGTTCGCCGGTCATCTCGTTACGCTGGACCTCGGAGTACGTGGTCACGGTCTGGCTCATCACCTCCTCGAAGGTGATCGGCTGACCCGGCAGCACGCTGACACCCCAGCGGAAGCCCGGCGACAGGGCCACCTCGGCATCCAGCTTCTCGCGCAGTGCATCCAGGATCACCTCGTCGAAGGTGCCGTTGAAGTTGCCACGGCGGTACAGCACGCCGTCGGTCACCGCGAGCTCTTCGTTGAGCTTATCCTCATACGGCTGGTGGACCTTCTTCACGTGCTCTTCCATTTCTGGATCGGCATCCAGCAGGTTGGAGAACACCGGCAGCATGTGGAACTTGTAGTCGCGCACGCCGCTCTCGCCGACATCCAGGTCCAGCAGGCCCAGGAACTTGCCGTTCGAACCAGCGTTGGTCACCAGCGTGATGTCGCCACCGGCGTTTTCGATCTCGACCGCACCGGGGATCGGGTCGTGGGTGTGACCACCCATGATCACGTCCACGCCTTCCAGGTTGCGGGCCATTTCCATGTCCGTGACCATGCCGTTGTGCGACAGGATCGCGACCACCTTCGCGCCCTTCTCGCGGCACTCGTTGATCATGCGCTGCATGTGTTCGTCGCGGATGCCGAAGCTCCAGTCCGGGAACATGTAGCTCGGGTTGGCCACCGAGGTGTACGGGAAGGCCTGACCAATCACCGCCACCGGCACACCGTTCATCTCGCGGATGGTGTAGGGCTCGAACACCGGGTCGCCCCAGTCGCGGTCCTCGATGTTCTGCGCCAGGAAGTCGATGCCGTTCGGCTTGAAGTCGTTCTCGACGATCTCCATCACGCGCTCGTCACCGAAGGTGAACTCCCAGTGGCCGACCATGATGTCCACACCTAGCAGTTTCTGGGCATCGACCATGTCCTGACCGTCGTCCCACAGGGACACCGCAGAACCATGCCAGGTATCGCCACCGTCCAGCATCAACGAGTTCGGCCGGTCGGCGCGCAACTTCTTGACCAGCGTGGACAGGTGCGAGAAACCGCCCATACGGCCGTACTTCTCCGCCGCGTCGACGTAGTCGAGATGGGTGATGGCATGCGCCATCGGCGTACCGGGCTTGATACCGAACCACTCGAGCAGCTCGTTGCCCACCAGCACCGGCGGCTTGCCCTTCATGTCGCCCACGCCAATGTTCACGTTCGGCTCGCGGAAGTAGATCGGCTTCAGCTGCGCGTGGCAGTCGGTGTAGTGCATGAACGAGACATTGCCGAATTTCGGGATGTCGTACATCTCGCTGCTCAGGGGCTTCCACGATCCCTTCTCGCCGGCCCAGGCATTCATCGAGAAGCCGGCGGCGCTCGCCACGGCCATGGCCTGCAGGAATTCTCTCCGAGTCAGATTCATTGACTGGCTCCTATTGGTGGTTTGAATTGGATAAACCGCAATTTCTAGCTGGACCTGTTCCGGTCCTCTTCCCGGTTATTCCGGACGTGCTTTGGCCAATTTTGTTCCATCGGCCTGGTCGTCATCGGGTGCGCAGCCTACCGGAGTTACCGCGAGTTCGCGCGGGATCGTATAAAAATCGAACCCATTCCAATCCGATCTGCGCTGACAAAAAAATGCTCCGGGAGCCTGCCAGAGCCACAACGCAGGTCACAAAAAAGGCCTGTCACCCTGGGGGTAACAGGCCAAGACGCGACATACACCGCCGGAGGAATCGATACGGGGGCACGGCGCCGACAGCGCTGATCCTTGTGCCCTCGCCGACCGACCCATGCCCGGCAGCTACAGTCTATGAACCTGGAACCCGGCGGGAATTGATTCAGATCAACTACGCCGCAGGTTCCAGGTTGCACCCGCCCATCGTGACCCGCACGCCCTAGGCCGCGTACTTGCCCTCCGCGGCCAGGCCATTGTCGCGGGCACGCTCGTATACCGTCTTCTGCGCGCTCTCGAAATTCGCCTGCATGTCCTCGCCCCACAGCTTCATCGCGGCCTGCTGCATGCCGCGGCCGTAGGAGAACGAGAGCGGCCAGGGCGTGCCCCCAATGCGATTCATTGCATCCAGGTGCGCAGTTGCATCCGCGTCGCTCTGCCCGCCCGACAGGAACACAATACCGGGGAGGATTGCGGGCACCGCGGAGGCAAGGCAGCGAAGCGTTGCGTGGGCGACATCGTCCACACCCACCTGCTCCGGGCAGTCCTTGCCGGGGATCACCATGCTGGCCTTCAGGATCGTGCCTTCCAGCAACACGTGATGCTCGTACAGCGCGCTGAACACCGCCCGCTGCGTCGCCTCTGTGACGCCATAGCAGGTCTCGATGTCGTGATCGCCGTCCATCAGCACCTCGGGCTCCACGATCGGCACCAGCCCCTGCTCCTGGCAAAGCGCCGCATACCGGGCCAGCGCATGCGCATTGGCCTCGATGCAGGTATCGGTGGGCATGGTCTCGCCGATAGTGATCACGGCGCGCCACTTGGCGAACTTCGCACCCATCCGGGCGTATTCCTGCAGGCGCTCGCGCAGCCCGTCCAGGCCCTCGGTAACCTTCTCGCCGGGGAACCCCGCCAGGTCCTTGGCGCCCGTATCCACCTTGATGCCGGGCAGGATGCCCGCCTCGCGCATCACATCCACAAACGGCTTGCCGTCGCGCGTGGACTGGCGAAGGGTCTCGTCGTAGAGGATGGCGCCGGAGATGTATTCGTTCAGCTTCGGTGTGGTGAGCAGGAGCTCGCGGTAAGTTCGGCGATTCTCCTCGGTGTTCTCCACGCCCACCGCTTCGAATCGCTTGGCAATCGTGCTGGTGGATTCGTCGATGGCAATAATGCCCTTGCCGGGGGCCACCATGGCCTCGGCCGTCTCGATCAGTGTGTCGATTTTCATCTCTGCTCCTTGGGCGGGGGTACCCGTATGGATTTCCGTTGGAGACTAGTTCCCCACTCGGGGTTATTCCATACGGACTCCCAACGCCCGGGAGCGGTTCACAAACCGTCGCTGCCGTTACAACCGCAGCGGTGGCCTAGTTCAGCCACTCCTTGCGCACGACGAACGTCTCGGCGATCAGGTCGTGCAGCCCCTGGCGGCGGCGGGTAAACGCCACCATCAGGTAGCCGATGCCGAACAGCAGGCCCGAAAGGATCTCCGCGAGATAGCGTCCTGTCGCGCGCATGAAGGTAATGCGCTCGCCGTGATAGTCGACCACACGCAGCCCCACCGCCATCTTGCCGACCGTCGCCTGGTAGCGGGAGCTGTGCATCCCCGCCCAGTACAGCCAGGCCACCAGGATGTTGATCAGCATCCAGGCAATATCGGCCGCCATCAACTCGGGTTCCGGCCCCTTGGGCGCCATCGTCTCCGGGCTGATCACCATCTGCGCCACGATCTGCGGCACCCCGATGACCACCATATCGACCAGGGTGGCCAGCACACGCCGCCAGAAGCCGCCAAAGGCGGCGCGATCCTCCGGCGGCCCGGCGTGCGCCGGCGACGCTGCAGCCACCTCGACCAGATCCGCTCCACAGCCATTGCAGTAGCGCGCCTCGGGCGGGTTGTCCCGCCCGCATGCCTTACATTCCATGTAACCCCCCTGACACTACAGCCCTACGGATGCACGACCGTGTTATGCCCGAACCGGATCTGCCAGCCGTGGTGATCATCCCGCTCGAGCAGAAAGCTCATGCGGGTGTACAGCACGCCATCGCCGCGATCCGGCAACCCGGCCGGCATGGATTCGATGTCCGATACCCGCAGCACGGCCTCGGCGAACGCCGTGTCTTCGCTCAGCATCGAAATATCCTGGACATCCACGCTCAACGAGCTGCCCGCAAACGGCCCCTGCAGGACCTCGGTATGCCGCTTGGCATTCGTCGCGCGATCATCAAAGCGCGTGCCGAACAGGTTCACGAGCCCCGCGTCTTCCTGATAGTCCCGCGCCCAGGCCTCGCCATCACCGGCCTCCCAGGCCGCCTCCTTGGCCTCCAGGATGCGCTGGATTTCGCCTTCATCGGCACCTGCGGTGGAGATCAGCGCGGCCAACGGCAGGGCGAGAAGCGAGAGTGCTTTTCTGGACATGACAACTCCTATAGTGAACGGCAAGACAGGCCCCCTGTTTACAGGAGCGGCTCCACTGGCGCCAGTCGCGTAATCCCGGACAAGAAGCGCCGCCAGATACCCGCCTTCGGATCGGTGCGGTAAAGCGTGCCCTCGTCGTCCGTCCAGATCGGCCAGCCCTCGTCGTCCAGCCGAACCTGATACGCCAGCTCCGGCCGGGTGCTGTGCTCGTACAGCTCCAGCAGCTCCTGCACGATCTCCGGCTCGCGCAGGAACACGCCCAGTTCGGTGTTGGTATAGCGCGAGCGTGGGTCCAGATTGAACGAGCCGACGAATCCCTCCTCGCGATCGATGATCAGCGCCTTGGTATGCAGGCTCGCATGCGAGGAGCCAATCCCCATCTCGCGATCCGCGGCTGCGCGTGGCGGCAGCGCAGTCGGGCGCAACTCGTGCAGCTCCACCCCGGCCTCCAGCAATGCGGGACGGCGGCGCGAGTAGCCGCTGTGGGTAAAGGCCACATCATTCGCCGCCAGGGAGTTTGTCAGTACACTCACCCGCACGCCCCGCTCGCGCATCGCGATCAGCTGCGCCGTGCCATCCCGCCGCGGCACAAAATACGGCGATATCATCAACAACTCGTGCTCGACCGCATCCAGTCGCCGTGCCACCGCCTCGGCGACCCCGTCCCGGATATGCTCGTAGCCCTTGGCCTTGCCAACGTCATCCACGACCAGCTTGGCCTGGTCCGTCCAGGTGTAAGCCCCGGCATCATCAATCGGCTCGGCGAGGGGCACACCATTCAGTGGCTCCAGTGTCAGCAGCGGATGTTCCTGGTGCTCGGCCAGCCAGGCGTCGAGCTTCTCCCGGTGGCGCGCGAGCTTCTCCGGGTCCTGCTCCACCCGACGCATCCGCCGCAGATCGATCGCCGCGCGGCTGTTCCAGTACTCCACGAACGAATGATCGACCTCCGTCGCCAGCGGGCCGACCATCACCAGATCCAGATCCGTGAAGTTGTAATACGGGCTGACCTCGAAGTACTCGTCGCCGATGTTGCGCCCGCCGATGATCGCCAGGTGCCCGTCGACCACCCAGGCCTTGTTGTGCATACGGCGATTCAGGTCGCTGCCACGAAAAACAAACTCCACCCCCGCACGCACCGCACCCCGGCGCGTACGAAACGGGTTGAACACGCGAACCTCGATATTGGGATGCTGATTGACCGCGGCCAGCAGGTCATCACTGCCGCGCAAATCCATGTCGTCCAGCAACAGCGACACCGCCACGCCCCGGTCCGCCGCATCCAGCAGCTCCCCGAGCAGCGTGCGACCGGCCACGTCATCGCGCCAGATGTAGTACTGGATATGGATGCGTTCCTGCGCCTTGCGCGCACTCTGCACCCGCCACTGAAAGGCCTCCGCCCCGGTATCCAGCAGCCGGAACCCCGTCTGCCCTTCCTCGACCGCCGGCAGCGTATCCAGCCAGGTCGCCAGCTCGCCCTGTACCGCTGGCGCCTGCGGGGTACGGTCCACCCGGTCCGACGCCGGCTGCATCGGGGTACACGCCGCCAGAAACGCCAGCAGCAACGCCGCGACCAGCGGCTGAAGCAACGTACGCGCGTTCATTCGCAGATGTCCGACACCCGCCCCCAACGAAGCACCCATACCGCAAGCATGTACCCACCCTGCGAACCTTTCCATGGTCCGTATCCCCAAAACAAAAAAGCGAGCCGGGAGACCCTGGCTCGCTTTCTCAAAATACTGGTAGGCGCGATTGGACTCGAACCAACGACCCCCACCATGTCAAGGTGGTGCTCTAACCAACTGAGCTACGCGCCTGTCGTCTTCGAGCCGCGTATTCTACGCGCTCCCCGCCCCCTGTCAAAGCCCTTTGTAACGCGGCGCTCGCCGCAGCTCTATCCGTAGCAAGACACGCTTTGCCTAGGAGAACCTGAGGTGCCAACGTCAGCGTGTCCATTGATCAGCTTTCCCAAAACGCATGCGCACGGGTTCAACCTGGCAGAGCAGGCGGGAGCAAAGAAATCTGCCAGTCCTCAGGCGCATCCTCCGGCAGAGCATGATCCAGATAGGCGATCAGGTCTTCCTGTCGCGGCTGACCGAATACCATGCGGTAGAGCGCGAGCTGGCGTTTCATGCGCTTGAGGCGCCCCACGTCTCGGCTCAATGGCAACAGCAGGACCCGCCGCATGATGCGTGCGTCCCCGGCCTCGTAGATCCACCACGGTGCCAGGTCGGATTGCTGGCCAAACTCCGTCGCTTCAGCGCATTCGAACAGGCGGGCCCACGGGTCTCCTTCCCCCTGCCAGTCCGCAAGCGCGGCCAGGCCGATGTGCTGGGCGACGTTCCTCCTCACCGCGTGGCCCTTGTAGCGATGAACGCGCCCCTCGCGCTGTTCCATGTCCACCGGATTCGACGGGAGGTTCCAGTGCACCACCGAGTGACACCAGGTATGGAAGTCCAGGCCTTCCTGCCCGACCGAGGTGCTGGCCAGCACAAAAGGTCGAAAGGGCGAATTGAACGCCGCCCGCACGGAGTCGGCACGAGCGAGAGCGCCGCCAGTGTCATCGCGCATATCGCCAAACCGCAGTGCGAACCTGCAACGCATGGAGAGATCCGCGACCTCCAACCGGCGCTTGTTCACTCGAACGTCGTCCACCTTGAGCTGCGCCGAACGCATGGATAAGGATTCCGTCACAGCGCGCGCCACCGCATCAATGCGCTCGGCGGCGGGTGCCTCTACCCTCCCCAGTTGCTCCGGCAGCACATGCACCTGCTCGTCCAGGACGGCCTGCAGATTGCCCTCCACCGCATAGTCCAGTGCCTGCCGCCAGTAGGGCTGTTCATCCCGGTTCTGGATCAGCACCACGCTCTCGGGCAGATTGAACAGCGTACGAAAGCCGTTGGCCACCCGCGCGGCCCCCAGCAACAATGCCGGATCGTTCCAATCGACATCCGTAGCCACCCGCCGCAGTGCACGTAGCGCGCAAACCCCGGGGCCTCCAAGCGCGAACCGGGCCAGCACTTCTGCAAGGTCTGACGGGCGCCGCCCCAGGTCCAGTCCCCCCCGCATGGCCTGGATCATCTGGTCGCGATGGGCGCGAAAGTGCTCGCCCCCTTCCTGTTCGGGGATGGCCTCGGGCCAGCCGCTCGCCGCCTGCATCCACTCGATCAGGCCCGCATCCCGTTCCAGCATCGCGATCGCGGCCCAGTACCAGCGCTCGTCGACCCGCCCGTACTCGTCCCCCTGTGGCAGTTCGTCGAGCAGGTCACGACAGCGCCGCGTGGCCTCCACAAGGAGTACGCCGAGGGCCGGTGGTTCACCATTGCCAAAGGCGATGGCTAGATGCAAAGGATCCACCTCGCGAGCAAGGCGAGGCGCCGGCATGATGCGGGCCAGGGCTGGCATTCCCGTCAGGCGCCCATCCGCGTCCGTCTGAAATCGCAGCAGTGGCCGGACCCGCTCGTAGGTATTGCTGTACCCGACATCCCCGCCCACCTGGCCAAACGCCCTCGCCTGCGCCTCGTACGAGCACAGCGTGGCAATCGCATCCGGCACGGCATTCCAGGCCGAGAACACTAGCTGTTTGGTGACCTCTCCTGCCCGCGCCCACGGCCCGGCCAGCTGCGTATAGGGCAACGAAGGCGGTAACCACAGAAGCTCCCACAGACCAGCACCCACGGTTTCGTCGATGAATCCCCGCATCCGGGCATGCGGGATATCCAGCGGCTCGTAGGCCTCAATGCGATTTACGTCGATCGTACTGAGCCCCTTCCCCCGCGCGATCGCCCGCCGAAGCTTCTTTGGTGGCTTGGTCGCAATGGCATCCAGCTCCCGGCGCATCTGATAGCCGCGCATGTAGCTGAGCATGTACGGCACCGACTTCCAGTACTCGATGACATCCGGCAACCCCGCCGCATGCGCCGTGGAATCGATGTTCCGGGCGTATTCGAGATCCAGGGGCGCCAGCTCCACGGTGCGCTCGTCCCCGGAAAGCATGGCATCGCGCCGGCGCGTCAAGCCCACGCGCTCCGTTCTGCACATCACCCGTAGCAACCGCGATTGAAGACCCTCACGCGCCTGCTGAATACCCTCGTGATCGCCCTCTGCCAGTTGCCGGCAGCCGCGGCGATAGGTCTCCAGTGCCCAACGCAGGCCGTCCACCTCGTGCTCGTCGCCGTACAGGAACCCCACCGTATCCAGGAAGTTCTGGTGATGATCTTCGTCCGACTCTCCGTGCATGCTCAGCATCCGGTACGGAGTTGCCGACAGCAGCAGGAGCCGCGCACCCTCCAGCGAGAACAGGTCATTGGCCAGTTCGGCTTCTTCTGTCTCCCCGTTCAGCAGGTCGGAAAACCGCTGGAACTCGTCCAGGATCACCAGCGATGGGCGCAGCGCATCCAGACAGACGCGAGCAAGCCTGCGGCGCAGCCGACCCACCAGGGCATTGCGCTCGGCATTCGTCTCCGCCGGCCGCTCGGATTCTGGTACCTCAAAGACCTCGCACAGTCGCCGCAGCTCTCCGAGCAATTCCGTCTGCTGGCGCATATCCTCCAGAAACGCGGCTGCCAGGTCGGCCTCGATCTCCTCCGGCCCCTCTTTCAGTAGTTGCGGCCAGCGTTCCCCGACGTTGCACTGGAGCACCTTGCTCAGACCGGCCGAGCTCAGACCTTCCAGCCCATCGAGCAGATGGAACAGCAGCACCCGCTCCCGCGCGATCCCCGTGCTGGAGCG
Organism: Thioalkalivibrio sp. ALJ12; assembly: GCF_000378305.1. Lineage (NCBI taxonomy): Bacteria > Pseudomonadati > Pseudomonadota > Gammaproteobacteria > Chromatiales > Ectothiorhodospiraceae > Thioalkalivibrio > Thioalkalivibrio sp. ALJ12. The sequence continues at coordinate 301,772 of NZ_KB899539.1, read as the reverse complement.
AAGGTTGAAGGTGGTCCCCGGGGTCAGGCTGATGAAATTGACCGGATTCCGGTTGAGCTGATGAACCGTCTCGGGCAACAGGGTCAAGCGGCTGGCCAGCGCAAACTCGTTGTCCTCGAGCACATTCATCCGGCGGATGTTCTGCTGCGCAATCGCCGCGTTCGAGCACACGTAGATGATGTCGACGCGCTCGCCCTGTCCGCTCAGCGCCTCCAGACTGCGCGCGATCACCCCCCGAGCCACCAGCGTCTTGCCCAGCCCAACCTCGTCGGCCACCAGAAAGCGCCCGCTGCCGGCCGGGTCGAACAGCCGCTGGAAGGCGTAATCCACGGTGCGGCGCTGAAAGGGCTTGAGCCCGTCCAGCACCGGCTGGGCATCGAAACCCTCAATCCCGGCCATCGCGGTGCTCCATCGCTTCCTGATACGTCCGCCACAACGCCTCGAACTCCGGCGGCACCAGGTCAGAGGTGCCGAGGCGCCCCTGCAGGCGCTCGATCATTTCCGCGATATCCCGCAGGCGCTCCGGTTCGCGGCTGTAGCAGCGGGTCATCTCTTCCAGAAGCGGCAGTTCGTCCAGCACCACCCTTTGCCAGTGCCCGTGTCCACTTCCCGCCATCGGGATAAAGGCGCCAGCGGCGGCATCGTCATTTGCCAGTAGCAGCATCAGATACCGCAGGAACCCGTCGCGATTCTCTACCACGGCACGCAGGATGGCCGCCTCGCGCTCCTCTACCGGCAAGCCCTCGATCGGCAGGTTCAGTGCAAAGCGCAGCGCGTGGTCCGCCGCCGGATCCGTAAGCTCAAAGGCAATGACCCCGGTCAGGTAGGCCACGCCGCCATATGGCAACTCGCTTCTCCCTGTGTCACCGCCCTCCCCAAGCGCTACCGCATCACTGGGTGACCGGCTCACCGGCCAAACGCGGCAATTCACCGACTCCGGCAGCTCCACCTGCCCGACCAGCCACCACCGCCACATATCCTCCGAATTACCGGCCTCGCAAACCACCCGCAACCCACCCCGCGCAAGCTCGGTACGCGCCCGCTCCAGCCGCTCGCGCGCCCTCACGAGTTCTGCAGCCTCGGGCTCCGCTCGCTCCCCAGGTTCCCAGCGCTGCAACACGCCGCCCAGGCCCTTTTCGCCCAGCAGGTCGTCGATGCCACCCAGTTTGCGCCGAGGGCCTTTCAGGGTCGCAATCACCTCCAGGTTGTGCTGCGCCAGCAACGCCGCATCCGTCACGTTGGCCGATCCCAGCGTGATCGACGTGCGAGTACCCCGTTCGCTGATCCATGCCTTGGCGTGCAGCCCGTGGGTGTCGTGGTCGATCTCGCCCTCGTTGTCCTCGGTCTCGGCCGCCTCGTGCAGCACGTAACAGCCACCGAAGCCGCCGCAGACATCCGGCGAAACCTGCTCCAGCTCCTCCGGACGCGAAATCAGCGCCACCGGACCGCCACTGGCGCCGGCCAGCCGGCCGAGCGCGGCATCCTTCAGAAACGGCGAGATCACCGCCAGGCGATCGCTCGCCTCCGGTTCCCAGCGCATGCCCGGCAGGCCCGGAACCGCAAACTCCAGGCTCTCGGCACCAGGGGGCAACGCGAACTTGCAAGCCATCAGATCCCGCGCCAGCCCCCGAGCCTGCGCCCGCCGGTCCGCATCGACCTCGCGCGTGGCCAGTCCCGGCAGGCTCTCCAGCAGCCGCGCCAGCGGCCGGTTCGCCTCGATGCTTTCCTCACCCAGCTCGCCATCGAGCTGCAGCGAGAGATCCCAGGAGCGATCGTCGGTCACGTTGCGCGACAGGATCGCCACCCGCAGCAGCGGCGGTTCGCGCACCCCCTCGTCCGGCCGGAAGCGCAGCAGCCAGACCTTGGGGTGAAACACCCCGTCCCCGGGCGGCTCCACCTCCACCATGCACGGCTCCAGCAGCCCGAAAAGATGGTTGCCGTCCTTCGGCGCGCGCATCTCGCCGCGCTGGAGATAGAGCGTGACCCGGTCCATCGTGCGGCGGACCGACTCGTACACCGCGATCCCGTCATCCCGCCGCTCCGCCCCCAGCAGCGACAGATGCACGGGGATGGTCAGCAGCGTCGGAATATCCAGCGAGAAGGTCGTGCCCAGCGCCTGGTCCAGCGAATACCCGGGCGGTGGTGTGAGCAGGCTCGTGTACAGGTTGCGGCCATTCGGATCGAGCATCACCCGTCGTCCCCGTGAAATGCCGCGTACAGGTCACGGTGGAATCGGCTCACCGTCGGCCAGCGATAGTTGTAGCGATAGGCACCCGACTGGCCGCTCCATTGCGTCAGCGCCTGCGGGTTGGTGAAGCGCGAACGCGCCTTCTTCAGCAGCGATTCGCGCCGACGCACCAGATCACGCGCCGCCTCGTCCGCCCGCAGCCGCGTCCCGTCGCTGCCACAGGCCAATACCCGCTCGCGCCAGTCGCGCAGGAAGTCGCGCGCCCCCTGCTGTACCCGCAGCGCTCCCCCCTCCGTCAGCGCAAACAGTTCGTCCAGATCCCATTCCTCCAGCGGCAGCGCCCGGGCCGCTTCGGTCCAGTCATCCATCCGCTGCTCGTAGTGCTCGACCCAGTCCTCGCGTTCGCGCCGTTCGGACAGCGCCAGGTTGTAGAGCAGGAACGCCCCCTGCGCGAGCACCGCAAGCTTCTCCGCCTGATCCAGGAGCGCCTGCTGCCGGTCGCTGAAACCCGCCCGATCCGGGTGCTCCCAAGGGTATTCCACGTCCGCCGGCGCACAGCGCTCGAACAGATGGGCCAGCAGGCTCGCCGGATGACACTCGCGCACCCGGTCCAGGATGAATGCCGCCTCCGCACGGCCCAGCGCCAGCGACACATCTGCCGGGAACCGCTCCGGCGCTTCCGGCAGGCCGGCATGCCAGGTGCGATACTCCGAACCGCTGTCGCCCGATTCACCCTCGCCCGCCCGAGCCACACCCTCGCGCCGCCGTTCCACCAGGCCGGCCACGCTGCGGTGGTAGCGCTCCTGCGAAAGCGGCACCTCCCGAATGCCCCAGGATGCCAGCCCCGCCCAGTACACCGAGCTGGGCAATCGCTGCAGCGTCCGCCCGGATCCAATCCCGAAAACACCGGCCCGGTCGTCCGCCTCGCGCAGCACATCCACAATGCGAAACTCCAGATCCGCCGCCCGCGCCGGCACCTTCTCCGCCGCAAGCGCGCCCTGCGCCAACTCCGCCTCTACCTGCTGATACACCCACGCCACCAACAGCATGTAGCGCAAGCGCGTCTGAATCGTACTCGTGCCCGGAAACAGCAGATCCGCCAGATTGTCTCGAACCGCCCCTAGCCCAAGCTCATCGCGCGTATCGCGTTCCCCGAACATCGCCAGCACACGCATACTCCGCTCGCGCGCCTCCGCATCGTGATCAAGCCAGGCAATTCTGGACTGGAGCATTCTCTTTCCCTCTCCCCTGCGGCGGCTTCACCAGATGCCAACCCAAACCACAGACCCAAACGGCCGTTTCCGCCTCAAAACCGCGCCACTAAGCTCCACAGCAGCGGCTGCAAACCCGTTAACCCTTTTACTTTCGGCCACTTACCGAGGTCCGACCCCAACTTGGTTTGCATGGACAGGTCCTCGTCCAAGGCGGAGCGTATTTCTTCAAGCTGCCCTTCTGACATCGGGATTCTTTCTTCTATGGGCGGTCGCAGTACGCAACCTCGCGAGCGAGGACTTCAGCCTGCTGGACCACCTTCTTGATTGCATCAGCTTGCAAGTGTGGCGGGAACCCGTGTTTGCGCAACATGCGGCGGAAGTTGACGCGATTCTTCTTTCACATGACATTACCGCCGATTGTAATATGGTATATTCCATTAAATGACTGCTTTGTGTACATATTCTGTCATGTAACGGATTTTGACCAGATGTCCCTGCATTTCTAAGTCGCACTCCCTGAATACTCAGAATACCAGCACCCCAACTCCCGATACCAAGCTCCAGTCAACTGGGTGCGAAATTGAACATGGAAGTTAGCAAGACCGCGTCTCGGGTGTATGAAACAGGGCCATCGGTATCGATGATATCGCGCCGGAAGGCCTACACCTGCCGCGGCCAAAAGGCAAGGCCTGACCCCCAATCGCTCCGTGCCTTCACTGTCATTCACCCACGCCGGCATCCGCCAGACACGCTATCAACGCTTGGTACATTCCTCTTTGCCAATGGTTAACGAAGGGCGCTTGCTCCACGCCGGGCTCCAGCAACACGGTCGAGATCGCCTTTCCATCGAGACCAATCGCCGTCAGGTTTTCCATTTGCCTCAGAACAGTCAAAAGGGTCTCAGCAGCTTTTGTCCCATACCGTTTCGCGAGCCCAAACGCCTCAAACTGATTCCAGACCCGTTTTTTATCTTTCTCCGACCAGCCCACAGGTGGATCCACAAAGTACTCAAATCTACCCGGCTCTCCCTGAGCCTCGCCGTGATACCGCGCGAAAATCCACTGTTCAACAAAGAACCTGTCATGATCAATGTATGGCTGTATCCGTTGATCCTCTGCCCGACGCGCAAAACCACTCCCTTTTCCTTCCATGTTGCAATCTCGACAAGCCGGGACCAAATTGCGTGGCAATATTGAAAACTGAGGAAAGTGCGCTTTCGGCAGGAAGTGGTCAATATTTCTTGCAGTTCCAATCCCCCCACAGAACGGGCACTTCTCTTTTGCTGAATTAAGTAAGAAGTCGTACACCTTCCTACCAGGCTTCTTCTCTCCAACGAAATATTGATCATAGAGCTTGATTAAATCCGTTCTACTCAAGACGCCAACTAGAGAAGCGTCTGAGCTACACCCACTGGGTATGGGCTCAATCTCAAAAAGATGACCCTCCCGCGCCGCTTCTGCATACTGCTCCCCAAGAGCTAAAAGTCTGGGGCGGCTGAAACCCAACCTAACTTGAAGTGAACTATTTCCCGTAATTCCTAATTCACACTCTTCAAGAGCCTGCTCAAAGCTGTAAGAAGGATCATCAAGCTTCATCATCTTGCACACCCTTGTCTCGATCCGCCACAAGCACCTTAAGGATGGCTCGGCCCTCGAAGCCTAGCTTCCCGCCATATCGCCTAATAATCTCATCGTATGATCCGCCCGACGAGACCGAGCGAGCGAGCATGTCATGAAACCCTGATCGAGCGACCTCAAGCCCAAAGACTTCGCTGGTCAACAGACCCACATTCTCTCCAAACGTCTCGATAGCCGGGCGCCCCAAACTAACCGACCTTCCGGAACGATAAACCTTCCACACACACGAGCTCGGGACTTCCTGCAAAACCACAGGCGAATGAGTCGCTATTATCGCCACACCGTTACGATCATGAAGAAGATCAGATAAGGCCCGAACGAATGCAGACAACAGCGGAGGGTGCAGGTGGCTCTCGGGTTCATCTAACAGAACCAGAGTCTTCTCTTCAACTGTCTCGACTAATCTCGTTACAATCAACAGCACCACAGCATGACCGGAGCTCATCCGATTAAGATATGGCGAAATTTGATTATCATATGCCGATCGAAAGGTTGACACATAATGCTGTGAGTCGCTACCCGTTTCCTCCCTGACTCTTTCGTAGGCCACTCTCAGGTAACCGAGATCCATGGATTCAAATATTCCATCTGATCCAAGTTTCTCGATAGCATCATGCCAACGTTTGGATTTCTTTTCATCCGCGAAGCAATTCACCAAAGACTTCAAACAGTCTCCCTGAAGGTCGGCTATCGTTCGATGTCCCCCGTCATTCCGCGGGTCTTTCAGTCCAATATAGAAATAGCATGTTCCCTGTGTCGGGTCGTGCTGCTCTTTCGGCGGAGAGAAAGCATCAAACGCGCTAAATGACACCGAAACAAGGCTACTGAAGTAGTCGCTCGATATTTGCTCCGCGCGGATTCCAGAAGTATCGAAAAATTCCCCTGCCGCTTCTTCTCGCTGAACGATCGCTTCTATCATGCTATTTAAGATAGTTGTTTTGCCGACACCGTTTCGTCCTATCAATGCATGGATTTTGGTGCTTGGTGTGGAATCCACCTCCACGCTGAAGTCCAAATCTATTGCAGACAGCTCCGGGGTCTCCGGCCTCGTGAACTGAAATTTAAAATCAGTAAGCGTCGCGCCTCCTCCAAGAACGCGAGCGTACTGCCCCTTCACCAAGGAGAGGCTGACGTTACGCAGCAATGACGTTCTGAACGATTGCTCACGCTTATGCGCCTCGATGAGCGCTGGCTCAATAACTATATCCCCCAAGCGGAGGAGAAGTTCTTTACCGATACTGTTTGGTAGCGAAGCTATATTTTGGTAATACTCGACGCCCTGACCGAGCGAAAAGAACCCAGCGGGCAAAGCGTCAAACTCATGTGCAACTCTTTCGTATGTAGCCTCGCCTGGAACCTGATCCTTAAAGGCGATTTTCACGTCCCCAATGTCGTATAAAACACCATAACTATCATGGACCGAAAGATGGAACATTGTAACGAATGAGTAATCATCCCAATGATCTATCTTCAGATATGCGGAGTCTTTTCCTTCGCTTGGAAGGGCACTGGACCGCTGAATAATATAGAACTTCATTTATAACGCACCTCTAACAGGATAGACGAACGCAGCCACACTCCGCTTTCTGATGGTTTATGAGAAGGCGTGGACCATTCCATTCCGAGGATCCCAGATAATGCGTAGGCGGCCCCGCGCATTGAGAAAAAGCCGTCTGCACGCTGGCCGTGGATATTGTTTCTGACGTGACAAAGAGGGAGCGTGAGTTCCGGCTCGTCTCATTACTCTTTTTGTGAGCGGAGGGGTGGGGCGCGGCATGGTTTTAGAGGACTTTTCCTCCATCGATACTCGTATCGGTCTTGCCTTGGCTCCGCGACCGTGCTGTCAGCAGGCGCAGGATCAGGAGAGCGAAGTCTCGTTGGCGCTCCGGGTCGTCCAGGACCTGCATGGAGAGTTTCTCGTGTTCGGTCATGGCGTCGAGGACGGTGTCGGTGACGCGTTTGGGGAACAGGCCGTGCATCACCTGGTCGGGGCTATGGTTCTCGACCTGGGCCATCACGGCGTCGTCGCGGCGGATGCGGTCGGCGATGCCGTTGGCGAACTGGAGCTTGTCTTCGTCGCTCACTTCGGCGCCGAACAGTTCGTTGAGCTGGTCGATGATCTCGGAGAGGCGTTTCTTTTCCGGGTCGTGGGGCTTGCCGGAACCGACGTCGGAGACGGGCTTGAGGCCGTCGTAGTCGGCGCCGTCCTCTGCGAGGCTCAGGCGCTGCTCCGCGCGCTTGTTCAGGCGGTAGTGGGTCAGCTCCAGTTCGTCCACGTCGATGGCGTCTTCTTCGATGTTTTCGATGCGCAGCAGCGGGTGCAGGGCGCGGGCGTAGACGTTGAGCTGTTCCAGCTCGTGGTCCTCGAAGTCGACGATCTGTGACAGGAACTCGTAGCTGCGCACGAAGCTCTGCAGGTTCTTGCGGAACAGGTCGAGCTCGTCGCGGGTGGTGTGGGCGTCCTTCAGCTCCTGCTCGGCGCGGTGCAGGCCGGCCTTGTCGCCGTTGCGCTCGGCTTCGGCATGGGCGGCCTTCCAGGTCTGGATCTGCTCCAGCACCGCCTTGTAGCGGGTGTGGTAGCGCTCCTTCGCGGGCTGGCAGTAGTAGCTGAGCTGGCTGGCGCCGGCCTTCGGATCAAAGAAGGCGCGGGCGAAGTTCTCGACCTCGTCCCAGTGGTAGATGCCGGCGGCGTCCAGGCTCTTCTGCAGGTCGTAGACGATCTGATGGTCGGAGACGTCGGCCAGCTCGGCCTTGTTGTAGTACGGGCGGAAGGCCTCGAGGATGTCTTCGGCATCGTTGAAGAAGTCGAGGACGAAGGTGGCCTCCTTGCCCGGGAAGATGCGGTTCAGGCGCGAGAGGGTCTGCACGCACTCCACGCCCTGCAGCTTCTTGTCCACGTACATGGCGCAGAGCTTGGGCTGGTCGAACCCGGTCTGGAACTTGTTGGCGACGATCATCACGTTGTATTCGTCGGTCTTGAACGCCTCGGCCAGGTCGCGGCCCTTCAGCCCCGGGTTCAGCAGCGAGCTGGTCTCGGTCACCTCCTCGGGGATCACCTCGTCCGGCAGAACGGAGCCGGAGAAGGCGACCAGCGCGTGCACGTCGGTGTAGCCCTTGTGCTGGATGTACGCGCGCATGGCCAGCGCGTAGCGCACCGCCTCCTGGCGGCTGCCGGTCACCACCATGGCCTTGGCCTGGCCGTCCAGCAGGTGGCGCACGTTGGCGCGGAAGTGCTCGACGATCACCTCCACCCTCTGCGAGATGTTGTACGGGTGCAGGCGCACCCAGCGGGCGATCTTGGTCGAGGCCTTGCGCGACTCCACCTCCTGCTCGTCGGCGTGCGGGTGCGCCAGCTTCCAGGCGGTGGAGTACGTGGTGTAGTTCTTCAGCACGTCGAGGATGAAGCCTTCCTCGATGGCCTGGCGCATGGAGTAGAGGTGGAAGGGCTCGGGCTTATTGTCCTGTGATGCCGGCAGTTCCGGATTCGGCGGGCGGCCGAACAGCTCCAGAGTCTTCGCCTTGGGGGTGGCGGTAAAGGCGTAGTAGCTGATGCCCTCGGCGGGTTTGCGCGCGGCCACGGCCGCGTCCAGCAGCTCCTCGGCGCTGATCTCCTCGTCCTCCGGCTTGTCCGTTCCGAGAATCGCCTTCAGCTTGGTGGCGGAGGAGCCGGTCTGCGAGGAATGCGCCTCGTCGGCGATCACCGCGTAGCGCCCGGCGGCCAGGTCCGGGCGCTTGTCCAGCGCGTCGAACAGCGCCGGGAAGGTCTGGATGGTCACGATAATGATGCGGGTCTGCTCGGCCAGCGCCTCGGCCAGTTGCTCCGACTTGCTCTGGCTGCCGACATCGCGGGTGATCGGCCGCACCACCCCATGCGCGTGCTCGAAGTCGAAAATAGTCTTCTGGAGTTGACTGTCCAGCACCGTGCGGTCGGTGACCACGATCACGGAGTTGAACAGCTTGTCGCCCGCATCGTCGTATAACGCAGAAAGCTGGTGGGCGATCCAGCCTATGGAGTTGGACTTGCCGGAGCCGGCGCTGTGCTGGATCAGGTAGCGCTGCCCCGCGCCTTCCTCGCGCGTCGCCTCGATCAGGCGGTTCACCACGTCCCACTGGTGGAAGCGCGGGAAGATCAGCGACTCCTTCTTGCGCCGTTTTCCGTGAAAGTCTTCCTCCGGTTTGTCCTCCAGGTGCAGGAAACGGCCGATGATCTTCAGCCAGGCATCCGGCTGGAACACGCGTTGCCAGAGGTAGCCGGTGGCGTAGCTGTCCGGGTCCGGGGGTGCGGGGTTGCCGGCGCCGCCCTCCTCGGTGCCCTGGTTGAAGGGCAGGAAGAAGGTGTCCTTGCCGTTCAGGCGCGTGGTCATCGCCACCTGGTCCTGGCTAACGGCAAAGTGCACCAGCGCCCCGCGCTTGAAGGTCAAAAGCGGCTCGGGCTTGCGGGTGACCGGGTCCTTCAGCGGGCGGTCGCGCCGGTACTGGCGCTTGGCGTTCTCCACCGACTGCTTGAACTCGCTCTTCAGCTCCAGCGTGGCGGTGGGGATGCCGTTGACGAACAGCACCAGATCCAGCCGGGGGTTGTACTCGCCGCTGCGCGCATGCGGCGAGTACGAGACCTCCGGCACCACCCGCAGGCGGTTGGCGCGGTAGCGCGCCAGGGACTCGGGGTTCATCTCGTGGTCGGGCCTGAAGCTGCACAGATCCAGCTTTACACCCGGGGTCTTCACCCCGTGGCGCAGCACTTCCAGCGTGCCGTCGTGCTCCAGCTCGCGGGTGACCGCGCGCACCAGGGCCTTCTGCGGGTCCTGCGCGTTCTTCGCGGCGAACTTCTCCCAGCGCTCCGGCCAGGCCTCCTGCAGGTAGGCGACCAGATCCTCGGTGTACAGGGCGTTGGCGGCGTCATACCCGCTGGCCGGACCGGTCAGCCAGCCATCGGCGGTCATCGCTTCGATGATGTCCTGCTGAAACTGGGCTTCCCTGCTATCCGCCATCAATGCTTCCCTTCCTGGTGGTTACGGCCTCCGATGGCTCCCAATTTGCAGGGTTATGCGCGCAACGGCAAACCGCCATTCCCGTGGCCCGCCCCAGAGTCCTTATGGAGAACGGTAATGCGGTTCCAAAACGCGCCCGGCGCCTGGCTAATGCGCACCGCCTGCGGCGTCACCCTTCAGCGGGTTCCTGGTGGCTTCTTCCTGGAGGCGCTCGACCAGCCACACCTTGATGATGGACTGACGGGTCACGCCGATGCGCGCCGCCTCGCGGTCCAGCGACTCCACCACCCAGGCGGGAAAGTCGACGTTGATGCGCTTCTGTTCCTGATTGACGCGGCGCGCCGACGAGAGGTCGAGATCGCCAACGATATCTTCCTGCCCTTCGTCGAATTTCTTGTCGAAGTCTTTAGCTTTCATAGAGCTCCACCTCCTTCCTGCGGGAGCGCCTGACGGAGATCAGGCGAGTACGGCCTTCCCTGTAGGTGACGACAGCCGACCAGTGTCTTCCAGCAATCTTCCCGATCAGCAGGAATCGCGGCTCGCCCTCGGACCTTGCCCGGATCTCCAGCAGGTTCGGGTCTTCCCACAGCGCCTGGGCGGTCTCGAAATCGATACCGTGCTTTTCCAGATTGGCCCTGCTTTTGGCCTCGTCAAACTGAAACTCAGCTATGAGTGGTAATTATACCTTTTCCGCTCATTCGGAAGGAACGGTTTAGGCGCGACACCGCCAACCGCCAGCGGGTGCCGCGCAGTCGGTCGGCTGAACATGCGCGTGTTCCGCCAGGAGCAGGAACCGACCAACCGCGTGCGAAATTGATCGCTCGCCGGTAACACATGCGGTGGATCAGAGAACTTCTAGAGTGCCTTCTGCGGCTTCGGTGACCAACTGCTCCTGCCCATTCGCCGTAGGTTTTGGACGGTGTCCTCACGTTTCCACTCGATGCGGCCGTTGGCCACCCTTCGCACTACAGGTCCCGCGCCAGCACTGGGGCTGGCACCCGCGTTGCAATCAAGTGGCGGGCGCGGGTGCCGTTACCATCCGGGACGCCCCATGGTAGACACTGTACCGATGCTATCCCATGTCTCGGTGACTCAAGGATCGGCGAAAGAGAGTATCGGACGAGCGCGTCGCGAAGCTTCGCTTATACAACGCGCCGTTTCACCTTTCGTCCCCGTTCACTAGACTTTTTCGCCTTAACCCGTCCAGTAGTTTTCTTGCCCTTAACTTGTGCCGTCCCGTTGCACTCGGGATACTTGACGCATCCATAAAAATGTCCGTATCGGCCCTCTCTGAGGCGTGTGGTTTTGCCACACTTCGGACACGCGGGCCCGTTCACGGCTGGCTTTGGCTCACCGCCTTTTCCCCCAGAAACCTTCTTCGGGGCCCTGCTGGATCGGTCGAAGCTTTGAGTCCAACCACATTCACTTTCACACGCGAAGTAAGGCCCATAACGCCCCATGGCATAGATCGTCCATCCTCCACAGCTACCACAGGCCGGATTCTCTTTCTGGTGTACCTCAACCTCCTTTGCACGGGTAACCGTTACAAGCTCGATGATTTGCTGAACCGCTTCACGGTTGTCCATCCGCATCATGATCTCTTCAGTGCGGGCGGTATGGGATAACGGGTTCAGAGAACCAATCCAAGCTATCTGGTCATCGATCAACACCAACTTTTGATGGATGTAACGCCTAAGATCGATCGTTACGCCAATACCCTCCAGCGCTCGAAGGGCCTCACGTCCCTGTTCTTCCGGGATCGAGCCGTTGTCCCGCGGCGGGCGGGTAACACAGCGAATCTTCAGCCCTTCAGCGAGTTTGCGGCGGAAAAGGTCGCCGTAACTCGCAACGCGCCTCGGCGTAATAAAGCCAGAAAAGATCGTGATCGACTGTTTTGCCTCAGTCATGTCTTCCTGAGCCAGAGCCTCAAACTCGCGCTGGCTGACAGCACCGTGACGGAAGTTCAAGTCCGCCGACATGTGGGTGCGCGATGGCAAATCCTCTTCAATCGGATAGAGGTCGAGAACCTCCTGCACGTCAATGACACGACCCTTCCGCTGCATCTCGTACAGGATCTCACGCAGATACGCGTCGCATGGAAGTTTTTCATCAAGGTAGGTCAGGTTCGCAAGCACGACCAAATGATTCTCGGCTCGGCTCACCGCGACATTGAACAGCTTGGCACCTGCATCGGCCATCGCCGTCGCTTGGAGGAAAATTCCGGCATTGGGGTCGCCGACGCTGTCGACCAGATCGAGCAGCATCATGTTCTTCTCGTCACCCTGGTAGCGGTGCACCGTACCCGCCGCGATGCTGTCCCCTAGGCCTTCGCCGGAGAGGATCTTCCGGAACAGCTTCGCCTGAGCAGCGTACGGCGTACAGATACCAAGGTCTGTCGTGCCTTCGATGAAGCCCTCTCGCTTCAAATAGCGACAAAGGTTACGCGCGGCCAGAGCATGCATCATGTTGAATCTGGACTTTACGCGGTCGCGTGCTGCGAATGGCCAGATCCTCGATGTATCGATGACCGTCAGTGGTCCCGCGAAAGGATCAGGCGGCGCCTTTTCCTTCTTCTCTCTGTCTCCTGTCCGGAGTTGACCGCGGTAGAACAGTCCAGAGATGAGTCCACAGATAGCTGGATCCATACGGTACTGCTCATCCAGCATGACAACACGCTCATCAAGGGCCCCATCCGCGCACTGTTTCTCGATACCTGCCGTCGCAAACACGGTAGTTGCAAACAAATCCGCCAATGCCTGCTGCTCCGTCTGCACAATCGGTGGCAACTGGGCGAAGTCGCCCGCAACCACAACTTTCTCTTTAGCAAGGCCCGAAGCGTAGAACACTGCCGGTGGCAGAATCATGGATGCTTCGTCGATAACAACCGCGTCGAAGCCGGAAAACAGAGAAGGGCTAAGATAGCTCTTGGTCACAGTGGCCCCGATGACGCGCGCCTGCTCAAGAGCAGTACGCTGAACATCGTCGATCTGACGATTCAGGTCGGCCAGTTCTTCGCTAAAAGGCTGGCGCTGCTTCTCATACTCCTCCACCTGCCGCGCCAGTGCGGTGCGATCCTGGCCTCTCAAGTGTTCCTGCATGCGCGCAATAGCCCCCTGCGCATCAGAAAACTTCCGAGCAAGCCGTTCACAATCCGCTTTTGCGGTCGCCGCCTCATCTTGCGCCACACGAAGCGCACGCTCATTTCTCTGTATGTCCTCCCGCACATTCTGCTCACTACGCATAAGCATGCGGCGGAGCATGCCGGCGGCCGCACGTGCATCCAGCTCCTGACGCAGTTGCGTCAGCGTAGCTTCCTTCCTTTCAATCGCGTCGAGACTGTCCGTCTCGCGCTTGCGTGCCTCTGCCTCCGACTGCCGAATTTTTTCCAGGCTGCGTTGGTACTGGTCCAACCGCTTGAACACTTCCAGCAGGCCCTGCGCGCCCTCCACAGTCTGAGCAAGGCAAGCAAGCTGGCGCTCCACCTCGGCCTTACGTTCACGCAGAGACTCTGACTTGCGCTCGACGATGCCCTCAAGACCAACGTACGCGCTGAACTCGCCCTGAAGCTCGTTGTGACTAATTCGGCCCACACGAACCACATGACCCGTATCGAGAACCTGAGGATCATGAGCCTGAAGTACTCGAGCGAGTTTGAGCAGCAGTTGGTCCACGGCCTGATTGGTGTTCGAACAGACCAGGACCCGCTTCCCCTGCGCGTACAAGGAGTGCACTAGCGCCGCGAGCGTCTGCGTCTTGCCTGTCCCCGGTGGCCCCCAGAGATAGAGTGCCTCGCTACCCAGGCCTCGTTCGACGCCCTGCACCTGCTTAGTGTTGAGCCCGTAATTATCCGCCACCCGAGGCAAGGGCACACGCTCCAAGATTCGCGGCGCCCCTTCCAGCACGTTCTCGGCCAACGATGTGTTGAACCCCGTCAGCTCCCGTTTTTCAGCCTGCGACAGGCGATCCTTCAGGGAGACCAGTAGCGCAGCGCTGTCCGTCTTGAGCAAACAGTGGTTCAAGTGCTCGCCAAAATCCTCATCGAGGGCCAGCAGCAATTTGTTCGGCAACAATGAGACGACCTGCCCGGGGGCCATACGACCGCCGACGACCACCTGGACCTCCGCACCCTCGAACAGGTTGGCTTCCTCACTGAAGTCGAACAGATAGCCGCATTTGCTGCCGTCCAAGGGCTTTCGCAGGCCGTTCTCTAGTTCTATCCGGAGCTCGCCGTACCCCTTGCGCCGTATCTCCTCGACCAGCAGTTCGAGCCCATCTACATAGCGCGCCGCGCGCGATGCCTCTGCTTCGGCGAGCTTAAGGTCCGTCTTCAGCTTTGGTACGTACTTGGCTGGGCGGCCTGTGCATCCACGGGCAGCAACCCTGCGGAACTCGTTGGGTAGCACCTCACTCGGGTCAGGAACGGCCGGGGCCGTTGCCTTTCTAGATGGCTCCGGCCGAGTATCTTGACGGGACTCGAAGTCCTGAGCGGTAGGAGATACCAACTCGAAGTCTTTGGACACATCGCGCAGCGCGGCCTCCACGCGCTCGCGCAGCCCCCTCGCCTTTGGCGTCCGGCGGTGATCAAGCTCAGCCAGCAATGCGCGCAAGACATTGGGATCGCAAGCCTGTGTGCGAAACAATGCTTCCAGTTCTCGGAAGCGCTTCTGGAGGTACGGTCGATTCATACAGGGGTCAGTGGTCTTGTGGTGTCGTCGCGGAGAAGAATACTTCTTTCTCCCTGAGGTCTGGCCCGACTTTGACCATTTGGTCCCGGTCGGCCCCGCCACCCATCCAGATTCCGCGCTGGCACGAAGAAGAAATGCTTCCTCTGCCTGCCATGATGCTCTCTGTTGTTAAGGCTCGTCCCCGTCGGCTCCGGCCACTTCGCTAACCAACTGGTCCTGCCACTCCCCGTAGGACTGGCCGGTGTCCTCCCGCTTCCATTCAGCGCGGCCATTGGCTGTTCGTCCACTCACCATAGCCGCAGCGGCACTTGGGCTGGAAAAGGCGTAGTCGCGGGTAAACCGCAGCAGTCCATCCTCGCCTCCCACGACCACGCCTTCCTCACAGAGCTGCTGATGCAGGCGTTGATAGCCGTGGGCGGGGCCCACCCACTCCGACCGCGCAATTGAGCCTTCCAGCACAAAGAACTCACCCTCCGCCTCCTGCCCGAATGCGGTTATGCCGTGCTTGGGCAGGGACAGGCGGAACCGGGGGGATTCCGAAACATCCGCGGCACTTGTCGCTGCGCCATCCTTCAATTCGTGGGAAGGCGGCCGGCTCGCATCGCGCAGGAACTCGAAGCCGAGTACAGGGAGCACGGTACGGATCTGTTCCAGGAAGAAGGCCATGTCGGCCTGGTCGGCCTCGGGCAGGCCGATGTAGTCGTGGCGGGTCCCGTTGACCAGAGTGCAGCGGCCCACGCGCTGGGCCTGCTGGATCAGCAGGCTCTCCAGGTACTTCACATGGGCCTTGGTCAGGTTCTGGTCCTTGCTGGTGATCAGGCAGACCTTCTCCCAGAAGTCCTTGCCGCCCTGTTCCTCGGTGCGGTTGTGCTGCTTGAGTCGCTTGCCGACATCATCCGATTCGCCGATGTACACCTGCGGGCGCGCGCTGTTTTCCGCATCCGGCCCGACCAGAAAGTACACGCCGGTGCGGCCGCACTCCGGACGCTGCACCAGCTCGCTCAGCTTGCCGCGCGGCCCGGTAAGCACATGCCCGGTCCAGTTCATGATCTCCGCCGTCAGCAGCCCGTGCGGCGTACCGTCCACCAGGAACAGGCGGATGCTGCGGCCCTGGCTCATGCCGCACCGCCTCGCGCCGAATACCCCGCTGACTCCTCGGCGACCATCGCCAGTTCCGGCTCTTTCGTCTCGGCCCCGGCCGACCAGCCGCGGACATCGATCTTGCCGGTGACGGCGGCGGAGATCAGGGCTGATCGCCTTTCCTGAAGCAAATACTTGGCCTTTTCTGCTTCAGATATTAGGCCCGAAAAACTCTCTAACTCACGTTCTATATGACCGACCAAATCATATTGCTCCCCAAGTGGCGGAAGAGGTACATAAACATCTTTCACGTACCCGCAATTAAGGTGAGGATGTAGAGCTCCTGTCTTTATAGAAAGCAGGGAGTTATAGCCATAATCCGAGTTCAATACCCAAGATAGCCATACCCCATATAAAAACTCGGAAACTGGTGACACGACGATCAATGCGTGGCAGTTCGAACCTGTAAACTCCTTAGTGACCACCGCCACCTGGCCAATATCACCAGTCTGCACAATCAGGACATCCCCTGCCCGCAATATCGATTTATGGTGAAGGCGACTCCACTCTTCAGACACGAAATACTTGGGTGAAAAAACGATCTGATTATTCTTGATATGAAGGGACTGAAGATAGGGAACCCCTTCACTGACGAAAATATCCCGCGTCGGCCCAACATATCCATTCGTAATCTTTTCCGTAACGGTAGACAGCTTCCGAATCTCCCAATGCGCGGGCACCTCGCCCAGCCAGTCGACGCCGGAGTCCTTCATGGGCACGTTGGGGTCAAGGCCCTTGGTGACGGCGTGGGAGATCACCGCCTGCCGCTTCTCCTTCAGCAGCTCGACCAGTCGCCGCTGTTCCTCGATCAGCGTATCGATCTTCCCAGTCTCGTTATCAAGGAAGGCAACTATACGCGTCTGCTCAGTAACCGGCGGCAGCGCATAGGCAAGATTCTCGAATGTCTCCTGATACAAGTGAAGGATCGTGCTACCAGTTCTGTGTATGCCGATATAGTCCTTAAAAACACGAGACTGTAGCAACCAATAATAGAATCGAGTCGAGTATTTTTCTTTCAGCGGGCGAACAACAAAAATACCACTATTTAGGGTGGCCTTACCAGGAAGCCCTTCAACCAGAATCAACTTACCAATAGTTCCATCTTTGGTTATTAGAAGATCGCCTTCTTTCAGCTGGATATGAGGGTCTTGGGCGTACCGCTCCTCAGTGCAATGATAACATTCCGACCAACAAACAGACTTCCCTTTGAAGTCACTCCCTGTCACAAGATACGGACCCACTTCTGTAAATTCATCACTGGTAAGCCCATGCCAGCCAATACGGGCTTTCACGTGAGAATCATATTTTACTCTTGAAAGGGCCCAATGCGCCGGCACCTCGCCCAGCCATTCGACGCCGGAGTCCTTGTACTCGGGATACTTCGGGAAACTCACGCCGACAGCTCCTCGATCATCTGCTTGATGCGGGTGGTGACGGCCTTCAGGTCGGCATCGATCTCTTCCAGCGGCCGCGGGGGCTGGAACACGTAGAAGTGGCGGTTGAAGGGGATCTCGAAGCCGACGATGCCGATTTCGCCGTCCTGCTCGTCGCGCTTGTCCTGGTCGATCCAGGCGTCGGGGACGTGCGGTTTCACCTCGCGTTCGAAGTACTCGAACACGTGCTCTCCCAGCGGGACGTTCTCGGTGTCGCGCAGGTCGCTGTCCGGTTCCGGGTGGCCCTTCCTGTCGGTGCAGATGTCGGCTTCCGGGTCGCGTTCGCTCAGGCCGTTCCACACGGCCTTCAGCGCGGTGGCGGGCAGCTTCACGTCCAGCGCCTTCAACTGGGCCTTCAGGTCTTGCAGGAAGGCCTCGCGGTTGGTGTATACGCGCTCGGCGTCCAGGCGCTCGCAGGCGGCCTGCACGCCCAGGCGGGTGGTCTCGTCCAGCTTCTGGATCGGCTTTTCGGCCAGCATGCGTTCGATGCGCTCGGGGCTGGCCTGAAAATTCAGGCGCAGCGGTCGTTCGACCGTAATGCGGCGGTAGCCGAAGGCCTCGTTCGGGAAGATCTTGCTCTTGTCGCTCTCTTCGAAGGCGCCGTAGCTGCGCACGATGGCATCGATATTGGCGTCGTCGATGAACTGGCGTTTGGAGCCGAGCGACTTGCGCATCTTGGCGTAGCGCTCGGTGGCGTCGATGAGCTGTACGCGGCCGCGGCGCTCGGCCGACTTGTTGTTGTTCAGCACCCAGATGTAGGTGGCGATGCCGGTGTTGTAGAACATGTCGGTGGGCAGACCGATGATGGCCTCCACCATGTCGTGCTGCAGCAGGTAGCGGCGGATCTCGGACTCGCCACTACCGGCCCCGCCGGTGAACAGCGGAGAGCCGTTGAGGATGATGCCGATGCGCGAGCCACCCTCGCGCGGGTCCCGCATCTTGCTGACCAGGTGCAGCAGGAACAGCAGCGAACCGTCGGACACGCGCGGCAGGCCGGGGCCGAAGCGGCCGTTGAAGCCGTTGTGCTGGTGCTCGTCCACCACCTGCTTCTGGACCTTCTTCCACTCCACGCCGAACGGCGGATTGGCGAGCATGTAGTCGAAGTGCTCGTCCGCGTGCTGGTCGTCCGACAGGGTGTTGCCGAGCTTGATGTTCTCGACGTCCTGGCCCTTGATGAGCATGTCCGCCTTGCAGATGGCGTAGGACTCGGGGTTCAGCTCCTGCCCGTGCAGGGACACGCTGACATCCTGGCTGATCTGCTGGATATACTCCTCGCTCTCGGACAGGAAGCCGCCGGTTCCGCAGGTCGGGTCGTAGACGGTGACGATGCCGTGCGGCTGGAGCTTGTGGTCCTGCCCGGTGAGCACCAGCGAGGTGGTCAGGTGAACCACGTCACGCGGGGTGAAGTGCTCCCCGGCGGTCTCGTTGGAGCTCTCCGCGAACTTGCGGATCAGCTCCTCGAACACCAGCCCCATACCGAAGTTGGAGATCCGAGCCGGGCGCAGGTCGATGGCGGAGAAGCGTTGCACCACCTGGTACAGCAGGTTGTTGCTGGCGAGCTGCTCGACGTAGTCCTCGAAGTGGAAGTGGTCGAAGATCTCGCGGGCGTCCTTGCTGAAGGACTCGATGTAGCTCATCAGGTCCTCGGCCGTCTGCGTGTCCGACAGACTCGCGAGCGACAGCGGCGAGGTGTTGAAAAACGGCTGATCCGCCTCGCGCAGCAGAAACTGCTCGCGGACCGTCTCCGACTTGTTCTCGTGCTCCTTGGCAGCAGCCAGCACGCCATCCTTGGTCGGCTCCAGCACGCATTCCAGCCGTCGCAGCAGCGTGAACGGCAGGATCACCCGCCCGTACTGCGACTGCTTGAAGTCACCGCGCAGCAGATCCGCCACCGACCAGATCCACGCGGCGGTCTCTGAATGATTCTCCGTGTTCAAGCCCTGCTCCCCTGTTCGTTCTTCCATGCCGGGCACCAAGCCCCAGTGATGGGGACATTGTTGCAGCAAACGAAGGCACGCGGCGAACAGAGGAACGACAGCCGCCTTATCGGCCACCCACAACCCTGCTATGTGACGGTAACAATTGCGGCCGCAGGCCCAAGAGCGCCCGTCAGGCTACGCACCCATCCGCGCCTTGATGAGCTTCTTCAGTTCGTCCACGGCAAGCGGCGGTACTTGCCTATGCACCACCGCGTGACAGTTAGGGCACAGCGGAATGAGGTCATGGACAGGATCGACGGTATATTCCTTCCCGATGTCGGACAGGCGAACGTTGTGGTGAACCTCAATTAGGTCCTTTGCGATGGGCCCATATCGCTCTTCGAAGGACATCCCACAGGCCTGGCAAGTCAGCCCATAGTGCTCCAGACATTTCCGCCGCGCTTCTGGGTTACGCTCGTACCGCGTCGCCACGGTCAATAGCCTCTTCCCTTCCACCACGCCCATCGATGCCGAATATGCAGGGCGCTGCGCGCGCTCTGCCCAGCGAGCTTCCAGCACCTCAGCCACGTCGCTCGCTATCGTCACGCCGGAGGCCTGGGGAAACCAGTCCTGAGCATCAAGCGGTTTTGAGCGGAGTTCAGCCTCGTCCACCACAGGCTGTTCACTCAGAACATCAAACTCGATCTCCACAACGTTGGCGGTATCGCCTTTCGCACGCCGCTCTGCATCCCAGTGATGCCTTTCGCGCGGACTCGACAGCACGATACCCGACCCGATCAAACCCTTGGGTGACTCACCCAGCCGAATCAGAAACGCGCGGTCTCCAGGCTGAACGTTCTTGGTTACTCCACAGCTCCATTCATCTCTGTAAGAACCTTCCTGGTTCGCCCGAACAACCGCCCGGGGAAGCTCATCCCAGACCCACTTTCTTGGGTTCCAGGCAAAAAGAATCGTCTTCATCCAGTCACTCCCTACTCCTGCAGTGTGCGGACCAACACCAGCGTATGGGTAAGCGAACCTGACTTCCGGGGGTGAGCAGAAGGCTCTTGAACAGGAAAGAGGACACCCCTCTTCTTCCATACCCCACCGGGATCATTCTCCCTACACGCCAGTCTTACCTATAGGCCATCTGTCAGTCGGATCGACAAGCATCCACACCCCGTAACGATCGGATTTGCCTGGAGGGGGCTCATCATGCGCCCGAACCTGATCACGGTATTCGGCGGCACCGGCTTTCTCGGCCGCGCCACGGTGCACGCACTGCTCGACGCCGGGCACACCGTGCGCATCGCCTCGCGCCGCCCCGTACTACCCGATTCTCTGCAAGATCACCCCCGAGTGGAGCACTGCCGCGCCGACATCCGGGACGATGCCGATGTCGCCCGCGCCGTGGAAGATGCCAAGGGTGTTATCAACGCCGTCAGCCTGTACGTGGAGCAACGCGACCTGCGCTTCACCTCCATCCACGTCGAAGGCGCCGCGCGCCTCGCCCGTGCCGCCCGGAACGCGGCCCTGGAGCGCGTCGTGCAGGTCTCCGGCATCGGCGCCGACAGCCGCTCGCCCTCGTCGTACATCCGCGCCCGAGCGCAAGGCGAAGCCGCCGTCCTCCGCGAATTCCCCAACGCCATCGTCGTGCGCCCCAGCGTACTCTTCGGCCCGGGCGACGCCTTTGTGCGCAACCTCGCCGGCCTCGCGCCCCTGCCCGTAATACCCCTGTTCGGCCGCGGCACCACCCGCCTGCAACCGGTACACGTCAGCGACATCGCCCGCGCCCTCGCCCGCCTGTGCGCAGACGAGCCGCCCACACACCCCATCTACGAACTCGGCGGCCCGGACATCCTCAACTATCGCCAGATCGTGAGCCTGGTCCTCACGCACCTGGGCCGCAAACGCCCCATGCTGCCCATTCCATTCATCCTCTGGCACGCCCTAGCCGCCGTGGGATCGCTACTCCCCAACCCACCCCTGACGCGCGATCAGCTCTACCTGATGCAACAGGACAACATCGCCAACCCCACCCTCGGCGCCTTCGCCGACCTCGGCATCACCCCTCACTCGTTCGAACAATCCCTGCCCGACTGCCTCCCAACCCACTAACCCCACCCAAATACATCACTCCACTGTTGCCCGTCTCCCCCTGTGGGAGCCCCTCGTCATCCCGGCCGCAGCAAGGGGAGAGCCGGCGTCCGCTCCTGCCTCGGTGTCCGAGATCCCGGATAACCGTTGCGCGGTTTCCGGGATGACCTTCCAAGCTGGGCGAAATGACAATTCCTGGAACGATCCGAACGGTTGCTGCGGTTGCTGGCGGTGACGGAATACCCGTACGGTTTACGGGACGTACGCCAAGGCGTACTCTTGGTCGAAGCCCACACACTTGCGAGGTGCGCCATGACGGGAATTACGGCTACAGAGGCGCGCAGCAACCTCTACCGGCTGATCGACGAAACGGCGGAATCCCACGAGCCGATTGTGATCACCGGCAAGCGGAACAACGCGGTCCTGCTATCCGAGTCGGACTGGTCGGCCATTCAGGAGACCCTGTACCTGCTATCGGTGCCGGGTATGCGCGAGTCGATCCGCGAGGGGATGGATACTCCGGCGGATGAATGCCACGAGGAGCTGGATTGGTGACATGGAAGTTGGTCTACACCCGGCAGGCCCAAAAGGATGCGAAGAAGCTGGCGGCCAGCGGCCTGAAGCCGAAAGCACAGGAACTGCTGACGTTGATCGCGGAAGATCCGTATCGAAAGCCCCCACCATTCGAGAAGCTGGTGGGTGATCTCTCCGGCGCGTACTCGCGGCGCATCAATATTCAACACCGGCTTGTGTACCAGGTGCTTGAAGACGAGGGAGTCGTCAAGGTGATTCGTTTATGGAGCCACTACGAGTAACCCGGCTACACGATCCCGGATAGCCCCTGCGCGGTTTCGAGATGATCGCCCATCCGGAACACCGGAAAAGAGGACACCCGCCTTGTTCAAATGCCGCCACAGCCCCTTCTCTCGTAGGAGCCCAGCCCTCTGGGCGATGGGGCATTGGGCACGTCTGATCGGCGAGGGGGCTCGCCTCCTACAAGGGGCTCCGCGGTCAGGCCTTGCCTTTTGTCCATAGGGTCAGCGCTTGTCTTTTGCCGCTGTCTCGGCCAGAGGGCGGGCCTGGAGCTGTTGAACGCGCGCCGCGTTGTGGTAGCTGTCTCGACGAGCATTCCCATCAAGACGCCACTGAAAGGCCTTAATGGCGACACACCCAACGGCCTGGCGCTATCCGACCACAGGATGCATCGAGTCGGTTGTTGCGCCACCGCCGGTCCTGCGGCACCCTCGCGAGACTTCCGCGCCTGGCGGGCGCGTTCCCAACGGTATCCTCCGAGCGAAGGCCATGAGTGAAGCGACAATGACGGCGGTGGCCCGGCAGCGACTGCTGCTCCAGGGGCAACTGTCGACCGCACTGGCGCGGCTGGTGACCCCCTGTGCCGAGAGATGGGGTGATCGCGAGGCCCTGGAGCAGCGACTCGCGGTGGCTCTGGGCGCGCTGCCGTCCTGCAAGTACCTCTATGTGCTCGATCATCGCGCTCACCAGGTGACCGCCAACGTATCCCCGGAAGGCCCCTTGCCAGACCAGGCCGGGCGGGATCGCAGCGCCCGGCCCTACGTGGCCGATGCCCTGGCCGGTGCCGAGTTCTCCATGTCGTCGGCCTATATCAGCCGCAACCGGCGCCGCCCTACCCTGACGGCCGTGCAACGGCTGACTCAAAGCGACGGCACACTGCTGGGGTTCCTGGGGGCGGACTTCGACCTGCGGGAGCTGCCCCTGACCCGCGACCTCTATCAGCAGCCGGACCAATGGATGCAGCTCAAGGGGGATCCAGCGATCCGCGGGGGCCTGTTCAACCAGCATCGGGTGGACAGCCCGCTCGACACCCGTATCGACGAGGTACTGGACCTCCTGACTGAGCTGGTGGCCGCCCACGGTGTATTCCACGGCAAGCTGCATTTCTCCAGTTCCCGGGCCACCTTGTGGCTGCGCGACGATCCATTCCGCTACCGCTTGCTGGACTACGAGGACCTCACGGATCCCGGGATCTGTCTCGCCTATCCTCAGCGGTCCTACCCCGAGGAGGCATTACTCTCCACGGAGCAGGTAGCAGCGGTGTTCCGTACCTTCCGTGAGCTGCGCTTCATGGACGACACGATCTACCTGCGCTCCGGCTCCCTCAATATCTTCAACGGCATGGTTGGCCTCAACTTCTCCTGTGACGGGTCCCACTACATGAGCGGGCAGGAGTTTCTGGCCAAACGCCTGGACTTCTGGCTGGGCTCCGGAGCAGAGCACGAACACCCGTAATCCCTCGGCCTCCGGGGAAGGGCAACCTGGGCAAGAATCACAACGCGTCGTAATGGCCCCCGATCGCGAAGATATAGATGGCTTGATCGTCGAAGCGGTAGATCAGTCGGTCCCGGGCGGAGAGACGTCGGGACCAGAAGCCCGAGAGCGAATGCCGGAGGGGTTCCGGCTTCCCGGTTCCGGTGGCCGGGTCGTTCCGGAGCATCTCCTTCAGGATCCGGCGCAGGGCTCGATGCAGCTTTGGGTCGCGCTCCCGGAGCGTTTCGTACGCGGCCCAGGTATTACCCTCGAATACCAGTGATCTCATCGATCTCCCCTTCCGTGGGTCGATAACCGTCTCCCTTCCGATGGGTGGCGGCGGAGTCCGCAATCTGCTGCATCAAGCTGGAGTTCTGAAGCACATAGAGCGTTTCCTGCTCCCGCTCCCAGTCATCCGCGCTCATCACTACGAAGGCTTCACCCGCGCGCCGCGTCACCTTGAGCGGGGTGTGCGTGGATACCGCTTCCTCGACAAAGGCCTTCAGGTTCTCACGAAACCGGTTGACGCTTACTGTTTCCATGGTCGCTCCGAACCGTACGGTAATTCAGTACGAGAATAGACCAATTATTGGGGGTGATTCAATCGCCAAACATGGCTGGAAGCATGCGAAAGTGGACACCCATCTTGTTCACATGCCGCCACAGCCCCTTTCTCTCGTAGTAGCTCAGCCCTCTGGGCGATGCGGCACTGGACACGCCCGATCGGCGAGAGGGCTCGCCTCCTACAGTGGGTAAACCCCAGCCTCGATGACGCACAGGCGCAAGCGCTTTGGGGCGGTATCGCCGCTTGAGGACGAGAAAGAGGACACCCGTCTTGTTCACATGGCGCCACAGCCCTTTTCTCTTGTAGGAGCCCAGCCCTCTGGGCGATGGGGCACTGGACATGCCCGCTCGGCGAGAGGGCTCGGCTCCTACAGTGGGTAAGCCCCAGCCTCGATGACGCACAGGCGCAAGCGCTTTGGGGCGGTATCGCCGCTTGAGGACGAGAAAGAGGACACCCGTCTTGTTCACATGGCGCCACAGCCCTTTTCTCTTGTAGGAGCCCAGCCCTCTGGGCGATGTGGCATTGGACATGCCCGCTCGGCGAGAGGGCTCGCCTCCTACAGTGGGTAAACCCCAGCCTCGATGACGCACAGGCGCAAGCGCTTTGGGGCGGTATCGCCGTTTCGCTGGAGGCTGGATTCCGGCGCAGGCCGCTAATGGGTCGAGGCAGTACCAAAAAACTCAACCATGCGTGCAAGGGTTGTCTATAGTTCACAAGACACATTCCAAGAGGACTTCGAATCACATGGCCGATGTTTCCGGCAGCACCCCGCAGGCGAAGTCCTCTCCAACTCCATCCGATAACACCACCAGCCGGGAGTTTGTCCGGGGCCTGCCACGGATGGTCGCCGACCTGGCCGACCGGTGGTACATGATCCGGCAGCGTGGCTGCCGCCATGTGGACCTGGGGGAGATCCGCGCGCTGACCCGGGTGATCGCCGGAGGGCTGGCCGGGACGGCGCTGAAGGAAGCGCTGAACACCGCACGGCGCATTGACGAGCGTGTGGCCCAGCATCTGCAAAGCCCGCTGCCTCCCAACTCCAACGAGCAGGAGACCATTGGCGCCCTGATCCTGCGCCTGCAGGGGACGCTTCCGGACGATCTCGCCGCGTCGGAGGGGCTCCCGGCGGCTCCGGAGCCCGACAGTATGCCGACTCCGGTTCCCGACCGACTGCGGGTCCAGTTGCTCGGGCCGGCCGGCGCGGAACGCGACGAACTGGCACTGCAACTGGTGGCCTGTGGCTTTCGGGTGGACGCCTTCGCCAGCCTGCAGGAGGCGGTGCATGCCGAATCGACAGCGACTCCTCATGCACGCGTCGTCCTGGCGGCGCCGCCGGGCCCGCCAACACCGGATGACGATGCAGCGTTGCCCAATATCCTGATCCTGCAAGCTTCCCAGGTCGGGGAACAGCCAACCACGATCGATGACTGGGACGCGGTCCTGTCGATGCCCACGATTCCCTCCGAGATCGCCGCGACACTGGAGGGCCTGGTCGACTCCAGCCCATGGGATCCGCTGCGGATCATGCTGGTCACCACCGGGCAGTCGGTCTCCCCGACCCGCGCCCTGCAGGAGGCCCCGGCACTCGACATCCAGCGTCTCTTGCCGGAGGACGATGTGCCGGGCCAAGCCCTGGAGAGCCTGCCCGAGGCCATTGTGATCGACGTGGACATCACGCCCGGTCAGGCCGCGGCCCTGTCCCGCTCCCTTGATCAGGACCCATCGCTGTTCGACATCCCGCGCGTTCTGCTGACGCCACCAGAAGGCCCTGGA
Source organism: Thioalkalivibrio sp. ALJ12 (assembly GCF_000378305.1). Classification (NCBI taxonomy): domain Bacteria; kingdom Pseudomonadati; phylum Pseudomonadota; class Gammaproteobacteria; order Chromatiales; family Ectothiorhodospiraceae; genus Thioalkalivibrio; species Thioalkalivibrio sp. ALJ12. The sequence goes on along the minus strand of NZ_KB899539.1, from coordinate 275,847 downwards.
GCCGAGCCGGGCCCTCGGCTTGCGCACATATCGCCGGAGGCGGCGCCCGCGCGTGTCCGCGCCGAGGCGCGCCTCTGCCGCCGACGTCGTCGGGCCGGGCGGGCCCCCGCCACCCTGCGCTCCGGCGACCTGGCGCCCCTGCTGGACCACTGGCGAGCGGGGCTGGCCACTCAGCCCGGAATCGTCGCCCTCGCCTGCGTCGAATGGGACGAGGCCTCAAGTCTGATCCGGGAACAGGGAGTGGCCGGTTTCTCGCTGCTTCAGCGTCGCCTGCTGGGGCGAATCGCGTCAGGCCTGGCCGCGGGCGAGCGCATCACCCGATTCAGCGAGAACGCGACCCTCGTGCTGCTGAACCGAGCCGACGCGGAAGCCCTGTCAGGCTGGGGCGATGCCCTTTATGCGAAGGTCCCGGCGCCGCATGGTGCCCCGAGCCACGCGCCGTACCCGGGCCTGAGCATCGGGATCACGGCACTGGCCGACATACCCGCGGCAGATGCAGTGGACCAGTCTCTGGCGCTTTGTGCGCAGGCCCGCCGGGAGGGCGGAAACCGTATCCAGCTGGACCCGGCGCTGATCACGCCGGAGTGCGGTGCCGCCCAGCAGCAGCACTGGCGCCAGGTGATCACTCGGGCGATTCACGAGCACCGCCTTTTTCTGGTGTATCAGCCGATCGCCAACATCGCCGGCTCCGACAACACGGAGCGCTACGAAGTGCTGCTCCGGATTCGCGATCCGGAAGGCCACACCCAATTACCCGGCCCGTTCGTCAACATGGCCGGACACCTGGACCTCGACCGGGCGCTGGACCGCTGGGTGCTGGCCAACGCAGTGGACATCCTGGGCGCACGACTGCGCACCCATCCGGACTCGGTGTTCTTCGTCAAACTGTCGCGCGGGTCGCTGCGCGACAAGGACCTGGCAGGTTGGCTCGGGCGCATCCTCGCCCAGGCGGCCTTGCCAGCCCGAGCGCTGGTACTGCAGCTGGCGGAGGAAGACATCGTGGCGGACCTACAGCAGGCCGAACGGGTCATTGGGACACTGCGCGATATCCATGTCGGAGTGGCCGTGGAGCACTTCGGACTCTCCAGCGAACAGCCGGCGCAGCTACTGCGCAGCCTGCAGCCCGACTACGTGAAGGTCGCGCGTCCACTGACCCACGGGCTGCACGATGCCGCCGACAAGCTCGCGCGCCTGGAGCCGCTGCTGAACATCGCCCGGGCCAGCGGCGCACGCACCATGGCGGCCTATGTGGAGGATGTGGACGGCCTGGCCCTGCTGTGGCAATCGCAGATCGACCTGGTGCAGGGCAACTTCCTGCGTCAGCCGGACGAAGAGCTGCGCTACGACATCGAGTTCTAGCGCACGGTGCGGTGGTGTCTTCAGTCGCAGGAGGGCCCGGGGTCTGCCTTCAGATTGAGCAGACCGCCGCGTTAGCGGAAGAGGTCGCCCATCTTGCGCGCACACCGCCCCAGCCCTTTTTCTTGTTTTTCTTGTAGGAGCCCAGCCCTCTGGGCGATGGTGAGCCGGACACACCCGATCGGCGAGAGGGCTCGCCTCCTACTGTGGGCAGGCCCCAGCCTCGGCGACGAACCGGCGCGGACACGGGGTCAGACCTTGCCTGTTGCCCTGCCCGGCCAACTTTGGCGCAAAGGGGGGCTCGGATTCCGAGGGGCTCTGTTCCGGCCACACGGGGACGAAAACCAGGATCTGACCTTGTGCCTTGGCTCGTCGATCATTGCGGTCGGTCACAAGGGCCACCTACGGTACCGAGCGAACAGCTACCTCTCGGAACGGTCCGGCAGATTGCCGCGGTCTCTGCGAGACCTCGCAATGACGGAATATCGCGGGCATGACGGGGCCGGACCAAGGTAAGGTCAAACGCATGCACGGCGACGCGGTGCCGCATCGCGAAGGTGGCCCGGATGGCGCGAGTCAGGTCCCCGATGCGACGACCTTGAGGGGTCCGTGGTCGTCGCAGTGGTCACCATGGGGGTGATGCAGGTGGCCGTCTACCAGGTAGTCGACGTGGTCCCCGTGCGGAACGGGCTCGTGGCCGCAGCCGGGACCGTGCACGTGATTCGGGTCGTGACCTTGGCACTGATGGTCCGGGGTGCAGTGATCGGGGTTCGTTTCGCTCACCTCGATGACATGCTCATCAACATGGTCGCCATGCGGGTGGTGGAGATGGCCATCATGCAGGTAATCCACGTGTCCATTGTGCTCCACCGCGGTGTGTCCGCAGCCGGGTCCGTGTTCATGATCGTGATTCGGATGTTCCTGGCAACTCATGACGCTTTCTCCTGCTGGACAACCTGTTGAGCGATCGCACCTAACCCGTGTTTTAGGTGACCATGGCGATTTCCTCAACTCGTTGGTTGACCCGACGGCACAGCAAGTTCCGACCGTTGTGCTGATCAATGACAGGGTTGGACCCCGGTAACCGGCCAATACGACCGCGGAGAGCCGGACTCTCTGACGTCACCTCGCCTGTTTCCAAGGGCCGTTTACCGCTGCGCGGTTGCCGGTCGCCCCGGGACACCAAAAGCATCCTGAGGGAGCCTGCTTGCAGGCGCCTACCGGGCCCAGAATCGCTCAGGCCTATGGCGAGTGATCAGGGGTACATGATCGTTCGGTGCGCCCGCCGCTGCGATCGAAACTGGCAGCGTGTGGTCGGATAGAGACCTTTGTGCCGATGGCGAGCGACCCAGCCCATGACTTCTCCGAATGTGGAACACGACCGAACCGTTGATCCCGCCGAGGTGGAACGCTACCGCGCCCTGGCCGAGATGTGGTGGGAACCGGATGGAAGACTCTGGCCCCTGCACGTGCTGAACGGCCTGCGCAGTGACTACATCCGCGACCAACTCTGCCACTCGCTCGGGCGGGACGCGGAGGCCGAGCGCCCCCTGGACGGCCTGCGCATCCTCGATATTGGCTGTGGCGGCGGGCTGCTGAGCGAGGCCATGGCCCGCCTGGGCGCGAATGTACTGGGCGTGGACGTCGTCGACCGGAACATCGCCGCGGCTCGGCTTCATGCCGCGGAGCAGGGCCTGGATATCGAGTACGAAGTGAACACCGCGGAAGCCCTCGCGGCACGAGGCGAGACCTTCGACGTGATCCTGAACATGGAGGTGGTGGAGCATGTGGCGGACCTGCCCGCGTTCATGGCGAGCGTCAACCGCATGCTGCGCGCCGGCGGCCACACCTTCGTGGCCACGATCAATCGCAATCCGGTCTCGTTCGTGGTGGCGATTGTCGGTGCCGAGTACCTGTTCCGCATCCTGCCCCGGGGCACCCATCAGTGGAAGCGCTTTGTCACACCGCGGGAAACGAGGGCGCTGCTCGCGCGGGACGGCCTGGAGCCCGTGGCGCAGACGGGAGTCAAGGTGAATCCGCTTTCCCGCCGGATGTGGCTGTCGCGCTCCATGAGCGTCAACTACATGTTGCTGGCACGGAAGCCCGAAGCCTGAAGGACGGGTTCGCTGTATGCCGATTCCGCCGATCCCTCATCCGGGTTACACGATCATGAAAGAGGACACCCACTTTTCCATCGGGCCAGTAGTCCCTTAATCCGGCTGATACTCCAGCGACGAGTGATGCAGATTGATGCGCAATGCACCGGCGTCATCGCGCACAAAACCCCAGGTCTTGTCGACGGTTGTAACCTCTCCATCCTGGTCCGCGAAATGCACCTTCCCCATCGTGATCGCGCTCTTGCCATCGATGAAGATTCCGGCATTCTGTGGTTCGCACTCCTTCCAGGCCTCGAGAGCAAACCCGGAGTCGTCAGGAAAAGAGGAATCGCCCCCCACGAAGTACGACAATGCACCTTCCCGGGTCATGCGGAACGTGTCCGGTTTCTGTGCCAGCGTGGGTTTGAAGAGAACCGTGCCCATCTGGTAGGCATATGCTTCGTCGATGATGTCTGCGGCGAGCGCCTTGGCGGCTTCATGCCCGCTTTCAGCATAGGTGGTACTGATATCGACAAGCGCCTCGCACCAAGCGTCCTGAGCCGCCAGAACGTCTTGCTTCAGAATCGATTGATCGACCACCACGACATCTTCCGCAGCCGCCGAGCCGGAGATCAACGAGATCGTTGCGACTAGTGCGAAGCCAAAAGAGTGCTTCATTGTTACCTCCTCTTTACGCGAGATCATCTCTGTCATGCACTGTCCTGGCGGGCGTCACGCGGTTGGTCGCTCGGCCGGGCGATATCCCGAGCAGCGAGCGCCCGTGAGACCCTTGCACAAAAGCATTCGCGAACGGCGCCTGCTCTACACTCCGCTCGAACCCGGGCCAGCACCCCCACGACTGAAAGCCCACGCAGTTCCTTGCGGTCCGACCGCGCGAGACATGGACATCGAGCCTGCGAAATAACAGCCAATGGGTCAAGCAGCGACGAGGACGGGCACAGATGTACTTTTTTGAAGGTGAAGCAACATAAAGGACACCCGCCTTCTTCCCGAGAAGCGAGAAAGAGGACACCCATATTGTTCACCCGCCGCCACAGCCGCTTTCTCTCGTAGGAGCCCAGCCCTCTGGGCGATGGGGCGCTGGACATGCCCGATCGGCGAGAGGGCTCGCCTCCTACAGTGGTAGGTCCCAGCCTCGGCGGCGAACCGGCGTGCTTTCAGGCGGAGCTGGCGGGTCGGGCGATGGCAAGGACGGAGGCGCGCGTCCCGTGGCGTCCGAGTGTGGTGAACTCGTCGATCACAAACCCGGCCCCCGCCACCTGTTCCCGAAACGCTTCTTCGTAGGTCACGCGACCGAAATCGATGGTGGTGATGCGCTTGAGCAGGGGCTTGAAGCGCTCCATCCAGCGGGAGGGGCGGGTCTGGAAGGTCTGGGTGAAGAAGACCTTCCCCTCCGGCTTCAGCAGGCTGCGGCAGTGGCGCAGAGCGCCCTCGGGGTCCGGCAGGAGCATGAAGCTGGCGGAGAAGTAGATCGCGTCGTACGGGCCACCTGTGTGGTCGTAGATGGATTCGAGTCGGGCCTCGGCTCTATCGGCCAGGGGCGAGTCGCGCAGGGCTCGCCGGGCGTGCTGGATGTAGTCGGCATCGATATCGATCCCCGTGATGACGAGCCCCTTCTCGCGTGCCGTGGCGGCATTGGCGAGCAGCGCACCGGCGGTGCCAATGCCCACGTCCAGCAGAGCCGTCCCGTCCGGCAGCCGCCGCATGACCTCGGCATACCACTGCGAGGTAAGACGCAGGATCAGCAGGTTGTAGAGGGCGCTGCGCATAGGGGATTCGTCACTGGGATGGGCCGGTAGCGGGCCTACCATACCGGAGCCGGCGCACCGGCTCGAAGCCAGGGTTTCTTGCCAGCCCGTAATACTGTTTATATAAACAGTATATGGATGCCACTACCCCCGAACCACCGGAGTACGCCGAGCTGACGGCCGTCAGCAACTTCTCGTTCCTGCGCGGGGCCTCGCACCCGGAGGAGCTGGTGGAGCGGGCCCGAGCGCTGGGCTATCGCGCGCTGGCGCTGACCGATATCGCCTCGCTGGCCGGCGTGGTCCGCGCGCACGCGGCGGCGAAGGACTGCGGGTTGCACCTGATCCTGGGGGCGACCTTCCAGCTGGCACACGGCCCCGCCCTGACCCTGCTGGTGCGCAATGCGGCGGGCTATGCCGCGCTGTGCCGGCTGATCACCCATGCACGCGGGGCGGCGGACAAGGGGCACTACCACCTGACACAGGCGGACCTCGACGCCCTGCCCGCCGAGGCGCGTGCCGGCTGGCACGTCCTGCTGCGTATCGAGCCCGAGATCGCGGAGCCGACGCTCGCCGAAGCGGCCCGCTGGCTGGCCGGGTGGGCCGCGCCGGGGCAGGCCCATCTGGCGGTCAGCCAGCTGCGCACGCCGGAGGATGCCGCGCTGGCAACCCGCACACAGCAGCTCGCCGACACGGTGGGACTCCCGATCGTCGCTTGCGGCGATGTGCACATGCATTCTCGCGGCCGGCGTGCCCTGCAGGACGTGCTGACCGCGCTGCGCCTGCGCACCACAGTTGCCGAGGCGGCCCCGTCGCGCTTCCCCAACGGCGAGCGCTGCCTGCGCCCGCGCGACGACCTGGCCGCGCTGTATCCCGCCGCCTGGCTCGCGGCCAGTGTGCGGATCGCGCGGGACTGCGACTTCTCGCTGGACGCGGTCACCTACCGCTACCCGACCGATCCCCTGCCCCGGGACACGAGCCCGGCCGCCTACCTGCGCAAGGAGACCCTGAAGGGCGCGCGAGGACGTTGGCCCGACGGCATCCCGCCGAAGGTAACGGAGCAGATCGAGCGCGAGCTCGGAATCATCGCGCAGCTCGGCTACGAGCCCTACTTCCTGACGGTCTACGACATCGTGCGCTTTGCCCGCGGTCGCGGGATCCTGTGCCAGGGGCGGGGCTCGGCGGCGAACTCCGCGGTCTGTTATGCCCTCGGCATCACGGCGGTGGACCCCTCGCGCTCCAGCATGCTGTTCGAGCGCTTCATCTCCGCCGAGCGTGGCGAGCCGCCGGATATCGATGTCGACTTCGAGCACGAGCGCCGCGAGGAGGTGATCCAGTACATCTACCGGCGCTACGGCCGCGAGCGCGCGGCGCTGGCCTGCACGGTGATCCGCTACCGCCGGCGCAGCGCCCTGCGCGACGTCGGCCGCGCCCTGGGCATCTCGCGCGCGCGGCTGGATGCGCTGACCGCCAACCTCGCCTGGTGGGACGACGGCATCCCTGCCGAGCGCCTGCGCGAGGTCGGGCTGGATCCGGATGGTGCCCTGGCCCGACAGTGGCAGGCGCTGACCGCCGAGCTGCTGGGCTTCCCCCGCCACCTGTCGCAGCACACCGGCGGCTTCGTGATCGCCGAGGGCCGGCTGGACGAGCTGGTGCCGATCGAGAACGCGGCGATGCCGGAGCGCTCGGTGATCCAGTGGGACAAGGACGACCTCGACGCGGTGGGGCTGTTGAAGATCGACGTGCTGGCGCTGGGGATGCTCTCCTGCGTGCGCCGCGCGCTGGAGCTGATGGCGCGCCACCGGGGCCGCGACTGGGGTCTGGCCGACATCCCCGCCGAGGATCCGGCGGTCTACCACATGCTGCAGAAGGCCGACACCCTGGGCGTGTTCCAGATCGAGTCGCGCGCGCAGATGAGCATGCTGCCGCGACTGAAGCCCGCGAACTTCTACGACCTGGTGATCGAGATCGCCATCGTGCGCCCCGGCCCGATCCAGGGCGAGATGGTGCACCCATATCTGAAGCGCCGTGCCCACCCGGAGCGGGTGCGTTATCCGAATCCCGAGATCCGGCGGGTGCTGGGGCGCACCCTGGGGGTGCCGATCTTCCAGGAGCAGGTGATCGAGCTGGCGATGGTCGCGGCCGGCTTCTCCGCCGGCGAGGCGGACGGGCTGCGCCGCGCGATCGGGGCCTGGCGCCGTACCGGCCAGCTCGCGCGCTACCGCGAGCGCCTGATGGACGGGATGCGGCAACGCGGCTATCCGGAGAAGTTCGCCGAGCAGCTGTACAAGCAGATCCTTGGCTTTGGCGAGTACGGCTTCCCCGAGTCGCACTCGGCCAGCTTTGCGCTGATCACCTATGTCTCGTCCTGGCTCAAGTGCCATGAACCGGCGATCTTTGCCTGCGCGCTGCTGAACAGCCAGCCGATGGGCTTCTACGCCCCTGCACAGATCGTCGCCGACGCGCGCCGCCACGGCGTGGAGGTGCGCCCGGTGGATGTGCGCTGCAGTGACTGGGACTGCACGGTGGAGCCGGTGGCCGGGAGCGACGCGCTGGCCCTGCGCCTGGGCCTGAACCGGGTCGGCGGGCTCGCGCGGGCCGTGGCCGAGCGCGTCGTCGCCGCGCGCACCGAGCGCCCGTTCGCGGACGTGCCGGATCTGGTCGCCCGCGCCGCCCTGACCCGTGCCCAGGCCAACCGCCTGGCCCGCGCCGACGCCCTGAAGGGACTGGCCGGCAACCGCCACCAGGCGCGCTGGGCGACCGAGGCGGTGGAGGAACCCCTGCCCCTGTTCGCCGAGGCCCCGACCGACACAGTGCGCGAGGCCGACGTGACCCCGCTGCTGCCGCGCCCGGATGCGGTGGATGACCTGGTACAGGACTACGCCACCCAGGGCCTGAGCCTGGGTCCGCACCCACTGGCGCTGATGCGCCCGTTCCTGGAGCGCAGGCGGCTGCCCACCGCCGCCCGGCTGCTGGAGTGCCCCGGGCATCCCGGTGCCCGCTATGCCGGGCTCGTGATCACCCGCCAGCGGCCGGGCTCGGCCAACGGCACAGTGTTCCTGACCCTGGAGGACGAGAGCGGCACGCTGAACCTGATCGTCTGGCCGGACCGGGTGGAGCGCTTTCGCGCCGAGGTACTGCACGGCCGCCTGCTGGAGGCCCACGGGGAATGGCAGTACAGCGAGGGGGTTGGGCACCTGATCGTACAGCGCCTGATCGATCGCAGCGCCTGGCTGGGCGAGCTGACTACCCGCTCCCGCGACTTCGGATAGGGATTGCGCCTCGGGCGACGCTCAGACGCGGCCGTAGAGGTCCTCCAGGCGCACGATGTCGTCCTCGCCCAGATAGCTGCCGGACTGGATTTCGATCAGCTCCAGCGGGATCGCGCCCGGGTTCTCCAGCGAATGGATCTGCCCGATCGGCACATAGGTGGACTGGTTCTCCGTCACCAGATAGGTCTCTTCGCCGTTGCGCACCCGCGCGGTGCCGCTGACGACCACCCAGTGTTCCGCGCGGTGGTGGTGCATCTGCAGCGAGAGCTTCGCCCCGGGTTTCACGGTAATGCGCTTGACCTGATAGCGCCGCCCGACGTCGACGCACTCGTAGCAGCCCCAGGGGCGATACACCGCCGGGTGGTCCACATGCTCGCTGCGGTTGTCCGACTTCAGCCGCTCGACGATGCGCTTGACGTCCTGCACGCGGTCGCGGTCCGCCACCAGCACCGCATCGCGGGTGGCGACCACCGCGAGGTTGCGCAGGCCGATCCCCGCAACCAGCAGGCCGTCGGCATCGACCACGCAGCCCTCGCTGTCCTCCAGCAGGCAATCGCCACGCAGGGTATTGCCCTGCGCGTCGGTCCCGCGCACCCCGGCCAGCGCGGACCAGGACCCGATATCGCTCCAGCCCGCGGCCAGGGGCGTGACCGCCGCGCGGTCGGTGCGCTCCATCACGGCGTAGTCCACCGAGATGTTCGGGGCCCGGGCAAACGCCTCCGGGGCTACGCGCAGGAAATCGAGGTCCTCGCGCGCCCCCTCCAGCGCGGCCTGACAGGCCGTAACGATCTCGGGCTCGAAGCGCTCCAGCTCCTGCATATACTGCGAGGCACGGAATACGAACATGCCGCTGTTCCAGAGATAGCCCCCCTGGCTCAGGTACTCGCGCGCCGTGGCAGCATCGGGCTTTTCGACAAAACGCGCGACCCGCGCACCGGCCTCGCCCAGCGACTCGCCCTGCTGGATATAGCCATAACCGGTCTCCGGTGTCACCGGCACGATCCCAAAGGTGACCAGATAGTCGGCCTCCGCCAGCGCCACGGCGCGGCCCACGGCAGCCTTGAAGGCATCGCCATCGCCGATGTGGTGATCCGCGGCCAGGACCAGCAGCAACGGGTCGTCGCCTTCCGCGCGGGCCTGCAGCGCCGCCAGGGCAATCGCCGGGGCCGTGTTGCGCCCCTCTGGTTCCAGCAGGATGCGCGCCTGTTCGACACCAATCGCGCGCAATTGCTCGGCGGCGAGGAAGCGGTGCTCCACGTTGGCCAGCACCATTGGTGCCGCCGCATGCAGGCCCTCCAGGCGCGCGACAGTTTGTTGCAGCAGCGTCTGGTCGCCAGTCAGGGGCAGGAACTGCTTCGGGTAATGGCTGCGCGACACCGGCCACAGCCGCGTGCCGGTACCGCCGGCCAGGATCACCGGTTGCAGCTGGTTCTGGGTATCGGCAGGCGCCATCGTTGTTATCCCCGTATCAGGCGGGAAAGCTCTTCCACGCGACGCTCCAGCAGGGCCGGATCAGCGCGGGTCTCGACGTTCAGCCGCAACAGCGGTTCGGTGTTGGAGCTGCGCAGGTTGAAGCGCCAGTCCGGGAACTCGAGGCTGACGCCGTCGGTGCGATCTTCCTCGCCACCCTGACCCTCAAGGGCCGCGAGAACGCGATCCGTGGCGGCTTCGACGTCCGCGACCTCGAAGTTCAGCTCGCCGCTGCAGGGGTAGCGCGCCATGCGCTCGGCCACCATTTCGCCCAGCGACTGACCTCGGCGCCCCATCAACTCGGCGACCCGCAGCCACGGCAGCATCCCGCTATCGCAGTAGTAAAAGTCCCGGAAGTAGTGATGCGCGCTCATCTCGCCGCCGTAGATGGCGTCCTCGTGGCGCAGGCGCTCCTTCATGAATGCGTGCCCGGTCTTGGACTGGACGGGCTCGCCACTCGCCGCTCGCACCATCTCGATGGTGTTCCAGGTCAGCCGCGGGTCGTGGACGATCCGCTCGCCGGGTTGCCCGCCTTCCAGGCAGGCCTGAGCCAGAAGCCCCACAATGTAGTAGCCCTCGATGAAATTCCCCACTGCATCGAACAGGAAGCAGCGATCGAAGTCGCCATCCCAGGCCACACCCAGATCCGCGCCATGCTTGCGCACGGCGTCGGCCGTGGCCGCACGGTTCTCCGGCAACAGCGGGTTGGGGATGCCATTGGGGAAATGTCCGTCCGGCTCGAAATTCACGCGGATCAGTTCGAACGGCAGATGAGGCTCCAGTGCCTCCAGCACCGGGCCCGCACCGCCATTGCCCGGGTTTACGACTACGCGCAGCTTCGGCAGCGCCTCCCGGTCGACCGATGCGAGCAGCCGGGCGATATAGTCCGGCCGATGGTCCAGCGGATGTACCTGGCCTTGTGGCATGGGGCGGAAGTCGCCGCGCTCTGCGCATGCCTGGATCGCCTGCAGCCCGGAGTCCCCGCTGATCGGTCGCGACTCGCCGCGCACGAGCTTGAGCCCGTTGTAATCCAGTGGGTTGTGGCTCGCGGTAACCATCACCCCGCCACCAGCCCCGTAGTGCGCAGTCGCAAAGTAGACCTCTTCGGTCCCGCACAGACCGATATCGGCCACGTCGCTACCGCCGGCGGTGAGTCCTTCGGTCAGGGCCTGGGCCAGTGTCGGGCTGGAGAGGCGGATATCGTGTCCGACCACCGTACGGCCGGGCCGGACCTCTTCGGCAAAGGCGCGTCCGATGGCGTATACCACCTCGGGGTTGAGTTGATCCGGCACGCGGCCGCGTACGTCGTACGCCTTGAAGCAATCGATCTTCATGCAGTTCCCTTCCGGCCCCCTCCGACTCCCGGCACCGCCGGCAGCGCGCACTCCTTTCTCCTCATGATACATAGCAGAGCCGCAGCATGATGCGACGGAGGTTACAACGACTTCAGTAGGTTTACTTGACGCTTGCGGCTCATGCCCCTGAACATGGTGGGTTTATCCAACGAGGAGAAGCCGATGAGTGAGCCGCAAGTGAAGACCGAGGAGAAGAAGCAGCATTTCGACGATATCTACGTCGCCGAGACCCCGGTGCCGTTCAAGGAGCGCATCATCGACGCGCTCGATTACATCTCCGACGACTTCAACCGGCAAACCTTCGACCGGCTGATTCTCCCCTGGGCGCAGCAACAGGCTGACGCAGGCAAGACCCTGAATTACGTCGATCTGTGCTGCTGCTTTGGCAACACCACCATGGCGGCCGTGCACGGCATGGATGTCGAGGCAATCCGCGCCAACTGGGCCGACGAGCAGGCCTGCAAGACGGTTGCTGCCCCGCGCCGTCTGCCCATCAAAACGACCGGCATCGACATCTCCGGCAACGCCCTCGCCTACGGCAAGAGCTCGGGTCTGTTCGACCAGACCTTCGAGGCTGACCTGAACCAGGCCGACGCCGACACGCGCAACGCGATCGAGCAGTCGATGGAAGAGGCAGACATCGTCATCTCCACCGCATCGCTGGTCTATCTGGACCCGCCGGCCATCGAGAGCCTGGTGGACGCCTTCGCGCGCGGCAAGGGCGAAGGCTACATGCTGGTGAATTTTCTCAACCCCTTCGCACTAGAAAAAGCGGACGCCACCAAGCGTTTGTTGCTGGATCGTCTGGACTTTGTCGGCAGTACTGCAACCCGTCACCGTCGTATGTCGCCGCTGGAGCAGGAAAACTACCCCGGCGAAGACTGGGCCCTGCTGGAAATCTGGGTGCTGCGTCGCCGCGGGTAAGCCGTTACCGGCGCCTTCAGCGCATCAAGGAAAAGGCCGGCGTTCGCCGGCCTTTTTTGTGTCTCCGTCACCGGATACCTAGAGCGCGACCACACGATCGCGCCCTGCCCGCTTGGCCTGGTACATCGCCTCGTCAGCCCGCCGCGCGAGGAGCTTGGCGCTGTCACCGGAGGCCCGTTCGGCGACCCCGAAGCTGGCGGTGACGCCCGGCACCCCGGGCACGCTCATCGCAGCGACCGCCTGGCGCAGCTTTTCGGCCATGGCCGTCGCACCCACCAGCCGGGTCTCGGGCACCAAGATGATGAACTCTTCTCCGCCCCAACGACCCAGGGTATCCGCGTCGCGCAGTTCCGCACTCACGGTCTTCGCCAGCGCTTTAAGGACTTCGTCGCCGGCATCGTGGCCGTAACGGTCATTCACCGCCTTGAAGTGATCCAGATCGAACATGATCAGGCTCAGCGGACGACCATAGCGCTGGCTGCGCTCGATCTCCGCCTCCAGCGTGTTCCCGAGGCTCAGGCGATTCGCGACGCCGGTCAGCCAGTCGGTATTCGCCACACGCCGGATCTCGTCCTCCATGCGCACCCGGTCGGTCACGTCCTTGCCCAGGGCGACGTAATGCGAAATCTCGCCGTGGTCATCGAGTACCGGGGTGATCGTCTGCTCCAGATGGATCAGGGATCCATCGCGACGCCGATTCACGAACTCGCCCCGGAAGGTCTCGCCGCGCTCCAGCGACTCCCACATCCCGCGATAAAAGACATCGTCGTGACTGCCCGATCTGAAGCGTCGCGGATTCGCGCCCAGGACATCGCGGCGCGAATAGCCCATGAGCTCCTCGAAGGCGGCATTAACGTAGGTAATCGTACCTTCAGGATCGGTGATCAGGACCGGATCACCCGACACTTCCAGCGCGGTCGACAGCAGTCTTAACTGCTCGTCGCGTTCCCGTTCGGCGGTCACGTCCTGCTGCAGTGATACGTAATGCGTAATCCGTTCCGGCGCATCGTCGGCATACACGGGCGAGATATGCCAGCGCACCACGTAGGTACTGCCATCCTTGCGATAGTTGATCGCCTCGCCGTCAAACATCTCGCCCGCATCCAGCGCGGCGCGCAGGCGGTCGAGGATTACCCGTGATGTCCGCGGCCCCTGCAGCAGGCGCGGGGTCTTGCCCAGCACCTCGTCGGCCGCGTACCCGGTCATCTGTTCGAAGCCGGCATTCACGTAGACGATGCGTGGCCCGTCGTCCAGGTCCGCGTCCGTGATCAGAACAGAGTGGCTCGACTGGTCGATGGCTGCATCCAGCAGCCGGAGTTTCTCGAACCCCTCGATGTACGCGACAGTGGCCACGGGACTCCTTAGAAATGGATCAGCCTGGGACCGGCACTACCGGTCCGAGTGTCCCGCGGCGGGGAGGTTCATTCCATATCCGCCATTTCGAGAATCGAGCCCACGATATCGCTGGTGGTAACGATTCCTTCCAGGGTATTGCCCCGCAGCACGACCAGGCGCCGGATGCCCTGATTGACCATCAGCCGCGCCACGTACTTCACGTCCATCTCGGCCGGCACGGTGATCACCGGCTTCGCACAGACATCGTAGACGTTGGAGAGGTCGATATCGCCCTCCTCGGCCACGATGGTCTTCAGGATTGTTGTGTAGGTGATGATCCCGTAGGCGTCGTGCTCGTGCTGCTTGTCCACCACCAGGGACTTCACGTTGTGCCGCCGCATCAGCTGCATCGCCTCGCGCAAGGGCGCGAGCGGCGACACGGTAATCACATTGGGCTTCAGGATGTCGCTTACCAGCATGCTCGAGTCCTCCTCAGATCTCTTCCTTAACGTGTTCCTGGAACTGCTCGATCTGCTTGCGCCCGATCCCGGCCAGGTGGGCAATATCCACGGTGAATGCAACGCCGCGCGGGTCTCCTTCGAGTTCCAGCTCCTGACTGATGACCTTGAGCACGTTCAGCGCGACCTTCTTTTCCAGCACCCACATCAGCACCGACTGGCTGCCCTCGTAGGTCATGCCCAGAAACGTCTTGCGGGCCTCCGCGCCGATACCGCGGGCATCCATGATCGTGACGCCGCCGGCGCCCGCGGCCTTGGCCGTCTCGATGGCCCGCTGCTCGAGGTCATCCGGAAGCACGGCGATCAATGCCGAAAATCTCATGGCGAATCCTCCTGTTGTGCGCGGCCCCTGCCGGTCCAGCGCTCGTAGATATCCACCAGGATGGCGTAGACCATCACGGTGACGATGGGGAAGATCGACGCGAAGGCGATCAGGCCGAAGCCGTCGATCAGGACATTACGGTCTTCCAGATGCGTGGCCAGACCGATCCCGAGGGCTGTGACCAGGGGTACGGTCACCTCGGAGGTCGTCACCCCGCCCAAGTCGAAGGCGAGCGCCACGATCTGCTTGGGGGCGAGGATCGTCAGCACGATCACCAGCAGGTAGCCAGCCATGATGTATTGATGGATGGAGTCGCCCACCAGGATGCGGTGCACGCCAATGGTGATACCGATTGCGACCCCCAGCGCCACCAGGATGCGGATTACATTGCCGCGTAATGAACCGCGCGCCGCCTCCTCGGCCTTCTGGCCAATCGCGATGAGCGCGGGCTCCGCCATCGTGGTCGCAAATCCGATGGAAAACGCGAACAGGTAGACCCACAGGAACAGTTCGTTGGTGATCAACTGCTCGGCCATGCTCTCGCCGATCGGGAACAGGCCCAGCTTGAGCCCGACCACGAAGGCGTACAGGCCCAGCACGACCAGCACGAAGCCGAAGATCACCCGCGGCAGATACGGGATGCGCTTGCGCAGCACGAAGTACTGGAATACCACAATCACCGCGATGATCGGTGCGACATCGCGCAGCATCAGTAGCAGGTCCATCCCCATCGCGGAGAGCCAGTGTTCCTCGCCCGCACCCGGAAGGTCCGTGTCCGCATCCATGGCCGCGGTCTCGCCATTGCCCGGGGCGTCGACCTCCGCGCCGGCGAACACAATGATTCCGTAGAGCTGCACCGTGATCATTGGCACCATCACGGCAAGCGCCACCAGGCCAAAGCCGTCGCGCAGTGGATTGCGCCCGCTGATCGAGGCCGCCAGGCCGAGGCCCAGCGCCGCCACCAGCGGCACCGTCACGATGTTTGTGGTGACCCCGCCCGAGTCATAGGCCAGACCGACGATCTCCTCGGGGGCAAAGAAGGTCACCAGCACCACCAGCACGTAGCCGCTCAGAATGTACCAGTGCAGCGGATGGCCCATGACCGTGCGCAGGATGCCCAGCGCCACCACGGCACCCACGGACAACGCGACAATCAGGCGCAGGACCAAGCCCTCGATCCGTCCCTCGCTGATCAGCTCCGCCTGCTCCGCCACAGCGATCAGGGCCGGTTCCGCGATCACGGTAGCGAAGCCGAGGGTAAAGCCGAACGCCATCAGCAGGAGCAGCGAACCGCGCCGGGCCAGCGCGTTGGACAGGTTCTTGCCGATGGGGAAGATCCCCATCTCCAGGCCCTGCAGGAACAGCGCCACGCCAAAGACCACGATGGCCAGCCCGATCACCATGGACAGCAGGCCATCCGGCACCGTACGCAGCACCAGCGCCTGGAACACCGCAACCACGATCACGATGGGCGCAAGATTGCGCGCCGCATGGCCCAGCGTGTGGAGAAAGTTCATGCGCTCCCTTGCCGAGGCATGGCCCCGGAATCAATTCCCCGCGCCGTGGTCGCAGGCAGTATGGAATCCCTGCAGATACCCTATCGCGCCGTGGTCGTCGGTGCCACGGGCGGGCTCGGCGCCGCGTTTGCTGAGCATCTTGAAAACGACCCGAACTGCGGGTGCGTAGTGGCACTTGGCCGCCACAGCGAACCGCCCGTCGATCTCCTCGACGAAACCAGCATCGAACGCGCCGCTGGCTGGCTACGCAAACAAGCGCCCGAATGGGATCTAATCCTGGACGCCACCGGCATCCTGACCATCGACGGCCACGGCCCGGAGAAGCGTCTGCGCGATCTCGATCCGGCGATCATGGCGCGCTCGTTTGCCATCAATGCCATCGGCCCGGCCCTGCTGTTCAAACACCTGGCACCTTTGTTGCCGCGTCAGCGCAAGGGCATCCTGGCGACCCTATCGGCCCGAGTCGGCTCCATCGAGGACAATCAGCTGGGTGGATGGGTGAGCTACCGCGCTTCCAAGGCCGCGCTCAACCAGATTGTCCGCACGACGGCGCTGGAGCTGCGCTTCAGCCATCGCCAGGCCGCGGTGATCGCCCTGCAGCCGGGGACCTGTGCGACCCGCCTGTCGGAGCCCTATCGGGCCCGCGCCCCGGAAGTGCTCGCGCCGGAATACGCCACCGGCGAACTCCTGAAGGTGCTGGATCGTCTGGAGGCATCGGACTCCGGGAACTTCTACGACTTCGAGGGCCAGCGGCTGCCGTTCTGAAAACTATTGTCGCTCGTGATCTGCATCAACAAGTGCTAATACCAGGCGGGCAATAGTACCTCTGAACCATCACATTGTCGGAGGAACCGAACATGCGCCGTACCCTGACCTTTCGTGCCCTAGCCCTGGCCGGCCTGCTGGCCCCGGCGGCCCTCATCCCGGCCCAAGCGGCCGCCGCCAGCGCGGATGTCTCCGCCGGCGACTGGCTGCTGCGCGGCGGCCTGACCTACATCTCGCCGAAGTCCGACAACGGCGAACTGACGGGAGATGACCTGAGCGTGGACGTCGGTTCCAGCACGCGCCCGACCGGCACTGCGACCTACATGCTCACTGACAACCTGGGTCTGGAGCTGCTGGTCGGGATCCCGTTCAAGCACGACATCGCGTTGGAAGGTCTGGGCAACGTCGGCTACACCCGACACCTGCCGCCGACCCTGAGCCTGCAGTACCACTTCAACACCGGCTCGGCGTTCCGCCCGTACCTGGGGGCGGGCGTGAACTACACCCACTTCTTTGACACGACCACCCGCGGTGCACTGTCCGACAGCCGCCTGCGGCTCGACGACTCCTGGGGTGTCGCTCTGCAAGCCGGGATCGACATCGCGCTGGATGACAACTGGTTCCTGAACACCGAGGTGCGCTGGATCGACATCGAGAGCACCGCGCGTCTCGACGGCCAGCGTATCGGGACGGTCGAGATCGACCCGTGGACCTTCGGGATGAACGTCGGCTACCGCTTCTAAGCCGGCCTAGCCCAGTCGTTCCACGAGGCCGAGGACCCGCTGCATGCGGTCCTCGGCCTCGTTCTTTTCCAGGCCCCGCTCGGCGGGGACGCCCCAGACCGGGCCCGGCCAGGCCGGATCGCCCGGCTGACGGGCGATATGGTGCAGGTGCAGCTGCCCGACGATATTGCCCAGCTTGGCCACATTCAGCGTCTGCGGCTCGAAGGCCGCCTGCATCGCCCGCGCCAGGACCAAAGACTCCCGTGCCAGCATTGCCGCATCGTCGGACCCAAGGTCATGCAACTCGCGTAAACCTGCGCGGCGCGGGACCAGGATGAACCACGGGATTGCCGCATGATCCATCATCAGCAGCGTCGACAGGGGCCAGTCCGCGACGAACCAGGTATCCGCGTGCAGGCGCCTATCCAGCTCGAACGCCTCCGTCATTGCAGTTCCTTCCAGATCCCCGGCGTGGCCCAGTGCCCCGTGCGGCGCTCTTCGCCTTCCAGCAGGACATAGCTGTAATGCGCCCGGTGGCGCAGCTCGCCCGCCAGCGCACGGCGTTGCTGCGCATCCGAGCCCGCAATCACGATCACATCCTCGCCGGGCACGGCCCAGGCTGCGGCGTCCGGGGACTCGGGCAGGTCGCTGTCGATCGCCGCCGGCGATTCCGGCCAGTCGCGGGCGCGCAGCCAGTCGCGAACCGAGTCCGGCTCGCCGAGCACGATGCGGGTCCCTTCCATGTTTTGGCTCTGCTCGGGTGCGCGCCCCAGCCAGGGCGCCACCTCGACCGGCCGCGCCGAGCCCAATGCGATCACCTGTGTGTCCGGGTCTAGTGCGGCGCGGCGCAGGATCGCCGGGGATTCGCCTTCGGCCAGATGGCGAAATAGCCGCCAGTCGGGATCGGCGGCGACGCGCAGCGGCTTGGCATCCAGATCCACCTCGAACGCCTTTTCACGGTCGGCCAGCGCAATCCAGAACGTCTCCGCCCCCTGTTCGGTCTCGACCACGAGGGGTACACGCAGATCCCAGGGGTCGTCATCACGGGACTGACGCAACGTACCCGACAGCGTCCACCCATTCGTCTCCTGTTCGACGGCAAGAGCGGCCAGTTCGAGTGCCGGCGCACCGCGCCGATCAACCCACTGGCGGAAGAACGGTTCCAGATCCTCGTCGGTGGCGGAATCGAAGGCCGCGATCAGCGCATCCCAGTCCGCCTCACGCCCCTTCCAGTCGTTGTAGAGCGTGCGAGCACCCTCCAAAAACGCCTCGCGCCCGATCCAGTCCTCCAGCATCCGCCAGATCATCGCGCCCCGGTGATAGCCGGCGATGCGCAACGCGCCCTGGTTGCCGCCCTGGTACTCCCCATGGGCGCGATCCTCGTCCGCCGGGAGTGCCGCGTAGTCGCGCAGCCACTGGGCTCGCTCCTCGCGCCCCTCACCCGCCTCGCGCTTGAACTGGTAGTCCGCCATGTAGGTGGTCAGCCCCTCCGACCAGTTGCCGCCCGAGCGATCGACATAGACCCCCGTGCCCCACCACATGTGCAGGACCTCGTGCCCCAGCGAGGTATGCGGAATGAACGGGAGCGGGATGACTTGTTCGCCCAAGAGCGTAAAACCGGAGAACGCCAGCCCCACCGGCTGCGGCGAGGCCGCCACGGTCAGGCTGCTGTACGGATACGGCCCGATCTCCGATTCGAAACGCTCGATGTACTCGACGGTCTTCTCGCGGTAGGTCTCGCCAAAGGCCTCATGCAGCGACTGCGGGAACAGGGTACGCACCTGCCACCCGTCGCCCTCGATCACGCCCAACTCCCAAATGCCGGAGGCGAGCGCCAGGTGGCGCGCAGCGGGGTGTTCGTAACGGGCCTGATAGCGCTCGCCCTCGCGCGTGTCATCGATCAGCGAGCCGGAGACCACAGCCTTCTGGCCACCGTCCACCGTCAGTTGAATTCGCATGGGCACGGGCTCGTCCTCCAGCGCGGGATACCAGCCCGCCCCCGCTGGCAGAAACCCGGCTTCCTCGCCCAGGAATCCCGAGCCGGGACGCGCCTGATCAGGCCGCGACAACCGAGCGCCATACGCGATCACCAGGAGCCCGGCATCGCGATCGGACAGCACACTCCCCAGTTCCAGCCAGCCCGACTCGGTCAGCTCGTGTTCGATGGGCTCACCATCCAGGGTCACGGCATCAATCCCCATGGCGGGATCAAGGCGCAATCGGCTCGGCGGGTCCCGGTCCAGGAGCTCCAGATCCAGCGCCAGACGCCCGTCGAAGGTCGATTCGCCCGGGTGCAGGTGCACGCTCAGGCCGAGCGGGAAGTCGGAATCGGGTTCGGCGTAATCGTTACCGGCCGCCGAAGCGACCGGGAAGCCCAGCAACGCCATAAGGCCCATCGAGATCCACCATGCCGCGCGCATATTGCCCCCTCGTTTAATCGGCGTACGGGAATCGGGCTACGCGCTCTTCGGCCTCGCCGTTGCGCTCGATCTCCAGCGGCAGCCAGGTGCCCGGTGTCACGCGCTGGACGATCCGTTGCAGATCCGACGGGCGCTCCACTGGCTGGTCGCCGGCACGAAGGACTCGGTCGCCCCCCTCCAGGCCCGCGGCCTCACCCACGGAGCCCGACTGCACACCCTGGATGGTCACTCCGCCGTCCTCGTCGCCGCGCAGCTGCACGCCGAGCATCGGTGAAGCGCGGTCAAAGCGATCTCCATCCGTGATGCCGAATACCGCCCGGGCCAGGCCCGGATCGGCCGCGGAACAGTCCTCCCGGTACTCGCGGGGCAGCAGGACCGGGGCCTGTTCATAGCCCAGATCGGCCAGCTGATGCGGCACGCCATGGCCATATTGCAGGTGGCCGGAACCGATGATCCCGACCACCAGTGGCGGCTCGTCCGAAGCCTCCAGGACCTCGGCGATGCCGGCGGCCATCATGCGGTCCCACGCCAGCTGCGACCCGATGAACCGGTCGGAGTCGCGCTCCATGCCCGCCGGATGGCGTTCCATCACCTCCACCAGATACTCGCGGTAGGCCTCGGGCGGATCGGCCGGCTGGCTGACGCCGTAGCGCTCATCCTCCGGGACCGCGTCCCAGCCTTCCTGTCCGAGCCGCTGAACCAGTGCACGTTCGGCGTTCAGCGCCACCAGCGGGACATCATGTACACGGGCAAAATGGAGAATCGGCCAGTACAGCTCCGGGTCGAAGCCCCAGTGGGTATACCAGTCGCTGTCGCGCAGAAATGCATCCGCGTCCAGTTCGCCGGCCACCCACTGATCCAGCACCGGTTGCACGGAGCGCGGCAGCATCTCGAGGCCGATGACCATGTCCGGGCGCTGCCCGTGCAGGGCAGCCAGTGTTCCCAACTGCCAGCGATGGTGATCCATGCGATCGTGGCGCTCGCCCAGGAGCACCGCATCCGCCTGCGCCAACTCGGCGAACAGCTCCGCGCGATCCAGCTCCTCGCCGGCCGGCGTGGCCCATTGCCCCGGGGCCGGACACGCCGCGCTGGCCACACCGGGCACCAGCGGCGCGGCCAGCATCGCGGCCAGCATCACGCCCATGCCATGCCGTCGGATTACTCTGCCTTGCATGCAATTCTCCTGTTTGAGGCACCATCCCCGGTGGTAGACCTACTCTCGGACCCCCCGATGGCCGGCACGTTCCGCGTCCGGTAGCCTGCCGACATGGACACGCCCGAGGACACCGCCGCGCGCAACCGGCTCCCCCAGCACCTGCAGGCATGGCTGGGCACCCTGCGCTCGATGGCGATCTACTGGCGACCCGGGCGCCAGGCCGGCCTGCGCCGCCTCTACGCCGGGTTCGTGCGGCCCGGTGACCTCGTGTTCGACATCGGCGCCCATATCGGAGATCGCACCCGCGCCTTCGCCGCACTCGGGGCGCACGTGATCGCGCTCGAGCCGCAGCCCCATATCCTGCGGCTGCTGCGCAGAGCCACCGCCAGGCTCCCGGGCGTGCGGGTCCGCCGCGAGGCCGTAGGCCCCGAGAATGGTACCGCGCAGCTCGAGGTCAGTCGCAGCACCCCGACCGTCTCCTCGGTCTCGCGACGTTTCACAAGCGAGATCGCGAAACGCAATCGCAGCTTCCGCAAGGTGACCTGGGACGACCAGATCGCGGTTCCCATGGTCACCCTGGACCAGCTCATCGCCGATCACGGCCTGCCGGCCTTCTGCAAGATCGATGTCGAGGGTCTGGAGGCCGAGGTCCTGCGCGGACTCAGCCAACCCGTCCCGGCGTTGTCCTTCGAGTTCGTCGCCGGCGCCGACGAGGTCACCGAGGAGTGCCTGGCGCAACTGACCGCCCTGGGTGACTACGAGTACAACCTGATCGTGGGTGAACAGCGCCGCTTCCGGTTCGACACCTGGCAGAGCGCGGATGCCATCCGCGCCTGGCTGGAACAGCATGTGGAGCGTGTAGGTTCCGGCGACATCTACGCCCGGCTGCGCGGGGCTTGACCCGGACCGCGCTCGCGGACAACGCTGCCTGAATGGACACCCGCACCCTGATCCGCTGGCAGGACCTGACCACCGAGGCCATTGCCGACCATGCCCGTCGCGACGCGGTCGTGGTGCTGCCCATGGCCGCGATCGAGCAGCATGGCCCCCACCTGCCGCTGGAAACGGACCTGCGCATCGGCCTGGGCCTGCTGGACGCGGCGGCGACGATACTCCCGAGCGATCTCGAGCCGCTGGTGCTGCCGCCGCTGGCGATCGCTACCAGCGCCGAACACACCCATTTCGCAGGGACGCTGAGCCTCACACCGGAGACGGCGCTCGCGGTGTTGCGCGAGATCGGCGCGGGCGTCGCCCACGCCGGCTTTCGCCGCCTGGTGCTGGCCAACAGCCACGGGGGCAACACCGCGATCATGGAGCTCGCCGCACTGGATCTGCGCCGGGACCATGGACTGCTGGTCACCAAGCACCACTACTTCCTGCAGCCACTGCCGGACACCATCGACATCCCCGAACGCGAGTGCCGACATGGCCTGCACGGTGGTCTTAGCGAGACCGCAATGATGCGTGTGCTGGCACCGACACTCGTCCAGATGGACCGCGCGCCGGACGCCCGTTCGCTGGGCGAGGATCTCGAGGGCACGACCGGACGCCTGGGTCCCACCGGCGAGACTGCGTTCGCCTGGATGGCGGATGACCTCAATCCAGAGGGCGTCGTAGGCGCCGCGGACCGCGCCACGCCCGAGTTGGGTCAGGCCCTGATCGACCACTACGCCGAGGGGCTGGCCCAGGCGATCACTGATACCGCCGCCTTCCCGATCGAACGCCTCGCCCGCTGAATCCCCGCTTACGCTTTCTGGCTGGCGTAGCGCTCTTCGAGTGCCCCGTGCAGCGCGCGCAGCCCCATCGCCTCGCCCCCCTTGGGGCGGCCCGGCCGGGCGCGCACGTTGAACGCCATAATGTCGAAGTGCAGCCACGGCACGTCTTCCGGCACGAACTCCTTCAGGAACAGCCCTGCGGTGATCGCGCCGGCGTAGCCACCGGTCGAGCTGTTGACGATGTCGGCGACATCGCTGTCCAGCATGTAGCGATACGGGGCATGCAGCGGTAGCGGGCAGACCGGGTCGTCCCAGGCTCTGGCCGGGGCTTCCAGCGCGTTCGCCCAGTTCTCATCGCTGGCAAAGACAGCGCTGATCTCCGTCCCCACCGCGACGCGGGCCGCGCCGGTCAGGGTGGCAAAGTCGACCAGCAGGTCCGGGTGGAAGCTGCCCGCCCGGTCCAGCAGGTCCGCGAGCACCAGCCTTCCTTCCGCGTCGGTGTTGTCCACCTCGATCGTCTTGCCATTGCGCGCGGTCAGCACGTCCCCGGGGCGGAACGCACGCGAACCCACCGCGTTCTCGACCGCGCCGATCAGTACTGTCAGCCGAACCGGCAGTTCCGTCGCCATGATCAGGCGCGCGAGCCCCAGCACGATCGCAGCCCCGCCCATGTCCTTTTTCATCTGGCGCATGGAGTTGCCCGGTTTCAGGTTCAGGCCTCCGGAATCGAAACAGACGCCCTTGCCCACCAGCACGACGGACGGAGCACCCGCGGGGCCCCAGGTGAGTTCGATCACCCGCGGGCCGTGCGCACTCGCCTCGCCCACCGCGTACACGCAGGGGAACGACTTCTCCAGCGCGTCGCTGTCGCTGACCACGTGCAGGCTGCAGCCAAAGGCCTCGGCCAGCTCGCGCGCCGTCAGGGCGAGGTTCGCTGGCATCATGTCGGCGGCCGGGGTGTTGATCAGGTCCCGGGTCATGGCGATGGAGTCGATATAGGCCATCACTCGCTTGCGATGGACCGCCTCGGGCCAGACCAGCCTGGGCGCCGGCCGATCCTCGGCCGCCCGATAGCGGTCGAAGCGGTAGCACCCCAGCCCCCAGCCGATCGCGGCCTGCTCCTGAATGGTCGGGTCGAGACCCGCCGTGACCAGGCGATAGTGGCCCGTCGCCAGGGTCTCGGCCGCCGCGGCTAGCATCCACAGGGGTGTCTCGGCATCGAATCCCACCAGGACCGCGGCAAGCTGTCCCTGATCCCCGGGAACACGCAGGACCTGCCCGTCCTTGCCCTCGAAGCGCCCCGCCTCGGCCCAGGCGCGCCACGTTGGCGGGGCCGCCTCGAGACGGGACTCCAGGGTGTCGGTGGTGACGGGTACCAGATCGATGGCATCGTCGGCGGCTTCAACAAAGGCAGAATCCACGCGGCTTTCCTCCCGGTTCGGTCAAAACGGCCATAATAACGCCCGTCGGCCGCCCCGGCCGGTACACCCACCGTCACAGGATGTGAGCATGACACCAGCGCTGGAAATTCGCGGCCTGCGCAAGACCTACAAGAACGGATTCGAGGCCCTCAAGGGCATCGACCTGGAGGTGGCGCCCGGGAGTTTCTTCGCCCTGCTCGGGCCCAATGGGGCGGGCAAGTCGACCACCATCGGCATCATCACCTCGCTGATCAACAAGACGGCCGGTGAGGTGCGCGTGTTCGGGTACGACCTCGACCGTGATCAACAGTCCGTGAAGCGCTCGATCGGCCTGGTCCCGCAGGAGTTCAACTTCAACAACTTCGAGCCGATCGGCGAGATCGTGGTGAACCAGGCCGGCTACTACGGCATCCCGCGCCACGAGGCCTGGCGCCGCACCGAGCACTACCTGCGCGAGCTGGGGCTGTGGGAGAAGCGCAAGGACATGGCACGCACCCTGTCCGGCGGGATGAAACGCCGGCTCATGATCGCCCGCGCCCTGGTGCACGAACCGAAACTGCTGATCCTGGACGAACCCACGGCCGGAGTGGACATCGAGCTGCGTCGCTCGATGTGGGATTTTCTCCGTCGCATCAATACCGATGGCCGCAGCATCATCCTGACCACGCACTATCTGGAAGAGGCGGAGTCCCTCTGCCGCAACATCGCGATCATCGATGACGGCCAGATCGTCGAAAACACCACGATGAAGCAGCTCCTCGCGAAGCTCGAGACCGAGACCATGGTTCTGGACCTGAGCGAGCCGGTCCGGCAGCTGCCCCACGACTCCGAGATCCCGTTGCGGCAAATCGACGAACTGACCCTGGAGGCCGACATCAAGCGCGGGCAGCACCTGAACGACCTCTTCCGTGTCCTGGACCATGCCGGGCTGCGGGTTCAGAGCATGCGCAACAAGTCGAACCGGCTGGAAGAGCTGTTTCTGCGCATGACCCGCAGTGACGCCGCCCCCAGCCACCTGACGCAGGGGGCCACGGGCGCCGCCGAGCAGCCGGAGAACCCGCAATGAGCGAGCGCCACCTGCATGACTACTGGGTCGCCTTTCGCACCATTGTGACCAAGGAGGTGCTGCGCTTCGCGCGTATCTGGGTGCAGACCATCCTGCCGCCGGTGATTACCACCGCCCTGTACTTCATCATCTTCGGGGGGCTGATCGGCGAACGCATCGGAGACATGGACGGCTTTCGCTACATGGACTTCATCGTCCCCGGGCTGATCATGCTCGCGGTAATCACCAACAGCTACTCGAACGTCGTCTCGTCCTTTTTTGGCTCCAAGTTCCAGCGCCACATCGAGGAGATGCTGGTCTCGCCGATCCCCAACAGCGTGATCATCCTGGGCTTTGTATTCGGGGGTGTCGCCCGCGGGCTCAGCGTCGGCGTGGCAGTGCTGCTGGTCTCGTTGTTCTTCAGCCCTCTGAGTATCCACAACGCAGGCGTGATGCTGATCGTGGTCCTGCTCACCTCGATCCTGTTCGCACTGGCCGGGCTGATCAACGGCGTGTTCGCGCGTACCTTTGACGACATCGCGATCGTGCCCACCTTCGTGCTCACGCCCCTGACCTATCTCGGCGGGGTGTTCTATTCCGTCAGCCTGCTCCCGGAGTTCTGGCAGGGCGTATCGATGCTCAACCCGATCCTCTACATGGTGGACGGCTTCCGCTACGGCAGCCTCGGGTCCAGCGACTTCCCGATCATGGTCTCGTTTGCCGTAATTGTGGCCTTCATCGCGGCCCTGTACACGGCGGCCCTGATACTGTTGAACAAGGGCATCGGGATCCGGTCCTGATGCATCACGAGAACGCCACCCTGCCTGCGACACCGCGCAACGTGGGCAAGAGGGGGTTTATTACCGGAAAAAACGTGGTATAAAGCGGAAACTTTTCCGGGCAGAGGCCATATGGGCGTCAAACGAAAGATCCCACCCGTCTTTCTTCTCGGCGCAGCCGGGGTCGCTGTTGCAATCAGCGCCAGTCTTCTTCTCGCTTCTCAGCCCGCAGAAACCTCGCAACCGCTCGATATCGCGGCGTTGCAAGCCGGGGCCAACGGCAAGATGTCGCCGATGGTCCCCACCGTTTCCCCCGATAGCCAGAACGGCCAGGCCGAGCAACTCTCCCAGCCGCATGGACCGGGAGCGGCCGGATCTGCCGGTTCGCACTTCGACGCCGAAGCCACCAAGGTCGCCTACGCAACCGACCTGATTAATGATTCCGGGTTCGACGACGAGACCGACTACCCCACTTCATACGAAACCTTCGACCTCGACGAAGGCGAGGACCGCGTGGCCGAAGAGGACCGCTCGGACTGGAACAACCACAAGCTCGAGAGCGGCGAGCGCCTGACCAGCCTGTGGCAACGCGACTGGGACCTGCCGCTGGCAACCCTCTACCGACTCCTGGACGATGACGAGAACGCATCGATCCTCAACCGCATACGGCCGGGGCAGGAGATCGAGTGGCAGGTGGACGAAGACGGCTACCTGACCCACCTGCGTCTCTGGACCGACCGCGCAAGCGGCTACGAATGGGTCCGCGAGGAAGATGGCTGGGATTTCCAGCGCGGTGAGGTCGAGAACGGGCGCGAAGTCAGCCACATGGTGATCAGTGCCGAGATTGAGGGCAATGTGTCCGCCGCGCTAGCACAACGCACCGACCTCTCGCCTCGCGCGGCCGGCGCCATCGCCGTGCTGCTGGACCGCTACCTCCCGGTCCGCACACACGCCCGTACCGGCGACGAGTTCACTCTGCTGCTGGAGATGGAAACCCTGGTCGGTGACGACACCCCGCACAATCTCCGCCTGCTTGCCTTCGACTACGAGGGACAGCGCATCACGGTACGCGCGGCCCGCAACTCCAATGGCCGCTTCTACACGCCGGACGGCGAAAGCCTTTTGCCACCATTTGATCGTCGTCCGTTCTCGGGCAATTACCGCATCAGTTCCGGTTTTGATCCGCGTCGGCGGCATCCGGTCACGGGCCGTGTGGCACCGCATTCCGGGACGGATTTCGCCATGCCGATCGGCACCCCGGTGAACGCGCCAGCTGACGGCCGCGTCACCCGTGTGGAGAACCATCCCTACGCAGGCCGCTTTATCGTGATCGAGCACGGGCAGGGCTACTCTACCCGGTACCTCCACCTGCACCGGCAACTGGTCAGCGTCGGAGACACCGTGGAACGCGGGGACCGTATCGCGCTGTCCGGCAACACCGGCCGCTCGACCGGGCCACACCTGCACTACGAGGTCCACGTGAACAACCAGCCGCGCGACCCGATGCGTGTGGAGCTCCCCGAAAGCGAGTCGCTCGCGGGCGAGGAACTGGAGAAGTTCAAGAGTTTGAGCCGGACCCTCCTGGCGCAACTCGACAACGGCGTGCGCAACACGCAGGTCGCGTTCACACCCTACGACGAGTTGCTGAGCCAGTAACGCATTGCTTTTGCCAAAGGTCGGCGCCCCACCCCTTTACAGGTGGGGCGCGCTTCGATTGTGACCCCCGCACATTCTCCCGCTATTCCATGTGAACCACTGGCGCACGCGCGCCTCGTCTGGCGCGACGGGCGACCGTACGCACCCGAATACCAGGACGCCTATTTCGGCTCGGACGACCCCGGGGCCGAGGCCTTCGAGGTCTTCATCGAGGCCAACGACCTCCCGCGTCGGTTTGCCGCCGGCGGAACGGTCACCATCGGGGAAACTGGTTTTGGTACAGGCCTCAACGTCCTGCTGACGCTGCAACAGTGGCGGCAACACGCGCCGCCCGGGGCCTTCCTGTCGATACTGAGTCTGGAAGCCCATCCATTGTCACTCGACGATCTGCGGGAGGTCCATCGGCACCTGGACCTGGACGACGCCGATAGCCGGGCCCTCCGTGCGCAGTACCCCCCACCGATCAGTGGCCTGCACCGGATTGTGTTTCCCGGAGCCCGCGCAATCCTGACGCTCGGCCTGGGCGATGCCGCTCCCCTGCTGGCGCAGATCCGCGGCGGTATCGATGCCTGGTTCCTGGACGGTTTCGCGCCACGCTCGAACCCGGGCCTGTGGAACACGGCGGTCTTTCGCCAGATCGCGCGCCTTTCGCGCCCCGGCGCCACCTTTGGCACCTATACCGCCGCCGGACAGGTACGCCGGGATCTGGAGGCAGTGGGATTTGAAGTCCAACGTGCCCCGGGACATGGCCAGAAGCGTGAACGCCTGGAAGGCAGCTATCGCGGACCTGTACCCGACGCGCTCAAGCGGCCCCGGGTTGCGATCATCGGTGCCGGCGTTGCCGGGCTGGCCTCTGCATTTGCATTGCATAACAGAGGCTGCGAGGTTCGACTGTTCGACCCTGCCGGCGCCGGGGGCGGCGCATCCGGAAACCCGGCCGCGGTCCTGTTGCCGAACCCCCACCCCAGGGACACGGAGTTGAATCATCTGGCCCTGGCCGGCATGCGCTCGACCCGGGGCCTGCTCGGCGAGATTACCGCGCAAACCGGCATTGACCCCGTGCTGGCGGAAGGGGTCTCCTTTCATGGTGTCAGCGCCCACGGCCGCAAACGGGTGCAGCGCCTGCTGCGCGCTGGGCGGGAGTACACCGGGGCTTTGTTCGACCTCGAGGGCGGACCGGATTCGGGTCCGGAGCCACGTCTGTACTATCCCGGGGGCTGCGGCCTCAATCTCGCCCGGCTTTGTACGGCCCTCGCGCAGTCGCTCCCGCCTGTGGAGACCCGCCGGATCGCCGGCCTGCGCCTCACCGACGAGGGCCTGATACTGGAAGGCCAACCGGCCGGGTCCAGCGCCGATTCTCTCCCATGGGATCACGTAGTGGTCGCGACAGCGGCTCCCGGATTACACGCCCTGTGCCCCGAACTGGAACAGGTATCGACCGTGTCGGGGCAAATGACCCGGATCCGTGCCCCGCTCCCAGACTGGGGTGGCCAGGTCACGACGGGCCAGGGGTACTGCATCCCGCTAGGCCCGGGCGAGGCCTGGATTGGCGCTACGTATCGGCGGACACAGATGCCGGATGCAGTGGAAGCCGCACCCGACACCACGCCTCGCCGCGAGGACGACCAGCTCAACCTCGAGCACCTGAGCTGGGTTCCCGGTCTGGGTGACCCCACCCAGGTCGTGACGCTGGAACGCTGGGCGGGTAACCGTGCCGTGGTACGTGATCGCTTGCCTCTGGCCGGTGCGAGTCTTCGCGACCCCGGCCGCCGCGTCTGGCTCAATGTGGCCCACGGCTCGCGCGGGCTGTTGTACGCACCCCTGGCCGCGGAATTGGTGGCCGACCGCCTGTTGGGTCTGCCAGAGCCCTTGCTGGACAGCACCGCCGGCCGCCTCGACCCGCAACGCCCGCTCGCCTAGTCGTCCCATTCGCCGGTTGTTGTGGACTACACCCTCGGCGTGGGGCGCCCATGGTTAGGGGGGGCATCACCGGCCAGGCCGACATCATTGCGCCCCTGCGCCTTCACCTGATACATGGCCCGGTCGGCTGCGACCATCAGGTCCGACAGATGCCGGCCCACATCCGGATAGAAGGCCACACCAATACTGGATGTGACCTTTAGCTCCACGAATTCGCCAGGACCGGTGTGGACCTCGAACGCGTTATCGAGATCCTGCTGCACCCGCTGGGCTAGATGAAGGCCCTCTTCACGCTCCTCCAGCGGCGCGGTCAGGACGATGAACTCGTCCCCGCCCAGACGGACGAGGACGTCGTCCGGGCGCAGATGCGATTTCAGCCTTTCCGCGACCCGGCGCAAGAGCTGATCGCCCACGACATGGCCATAGCGATCATTCACCGGCTTGAAGTGGTCCAGATCGATGAACAGCAGCGCGAGGCGTCCCCCCTGACGCTCGGCACGCGCCACAAGCCGCGGGAACGCACGATCCAGTGCCGCCCGATTGGCCATCCCGGTCAGGGGGTCTTCCCAGGCCATGGTCTTCAGCTTGACCTCCAGCTCCCGCCGATCCGTGACATCAAGCGCGTGCCAGACGACTGCGGGGAGGCCGTTGATTGCGCGCGCCAGAGGCCGGATCCGTGCCTCGAACCAGCGCGCGCCGGTTTCATGCTCGGGAATCCCCAGGCGCTTCAACAGATCCACATCCAGGCGGTATTCGTGCATCTGCAGCGTCCCCTCATCGATCGCCCGGTTCACCATCTCGAGGAAGTTCGCCGCCACGTCCGAGGGAAACAACTGATCCAGGGTGTCGCCAAGGAGGGCCGGGGCCATCTCCTGTCGATGGCAAGCCTCCCCGAACACGTGTCGAACCGTGCCCTCCGAATCGACCACAAAGGCATACCCCGGAATGGCCTCGAACATCGCATCCTGCAGATCCCGCGCGGCGGTCAGGGCATCGAACAGCAATCGGTTTTCGTTGACGTCGACGAAGGTCAGCAGCCACGCACGGCCTCGCTCCCAGTCCACAGGCACCCAGCGCAACAGGAAAAAGCGGCATCCCCCGTGAAACACGCATATCCGTACCTCGCGTCCATGCGTCTCGGGCGGTGAATCGGTGAAATCGAGGTTGGGTGGAAGCCGGTCGAGATCATCCGGGTGCACAAGGTCCAACTGTGCCAGCTCCGTATTCACAGGCGGTTGTTGTCCCAGCATTCGAACAAACGCCGGGTTTGCCCAGAGGATACGTCGCCCGGACACCACGAGCGTCGGGTCTTCCAAGCGATTCACCAGGCCCCGGTAGCGATCAAGGTCACGTCGACGTGCCTGCATGCCCGTCCCGACGCGATAGGTGTAGCCGCCCACTGCCAGTGCGCCCACGAACCCCAATGCCCACCAGGCCATGGGACGATCCGTATCCCTGTGCGCCGGATCTACATCGGCCAGGAGTTGCCATTCGCCCCCCGGGAAACGAATCCGATGCCGGTGTGGCGCCTCCTCGGCGAGGTCATGAGGATTGTAGAAAAACGGGCCAGCCTCACCCACACCATCCCGGCCGCGCAGGGCAAGCAACAGCGTACCCAGTTGTTCGCCGATGCCCGCACGCTCGAGCAAGGCCTCAAAATCCAGCGCTATGCTGCTGATACTCAGCTGGTCCATAGGCTCGTCAGCGGCGAGGTGAGCAGGACTGTCTGGAACGGGCTCCGTGTCGACCGGGGCGCGCACCAGGAGCCCATAACCGCCCTGAACCAGCGGCCAGGGGCCCGCTACGACCACCTCTCGTTCGTTCAGGACTCGGCGAAAGGAATCCGCCTGTTCCGGGTGAGTGGCGAGGTTGAGCCCGACCACGCCTTCGTTCCCCTCAAGGGGATAGACAAATTCGACGATCGGCCCCCGTGCCAGCGTCAGGGAAATCACGAGGTCTTCATGCCCGCGGTAAATGCGCTCGGCTACGCGCTCGAACTCGTCGGTCCCCAGGTCCGGATGAACATAGGCGTAGGCCGCCAGCCCGATGGTCGAATGCACCAGCCCATTGATCACGCTTTCCACCTGCGTGCGCAGACTGGCGAGCTCGCTCGCCACCGCGGCACTCTGGCGATCTTCCAGCTCGATCTTCCAGGCGCGATCAATCAGCAGAAACAGCCCAAGGAATATCAGGGCGGCCACCAGGCCCAGGGCAAAGGGGCCCGCCGTGGACCCCGAATCCCGGCCCCTGTGCCGAGGCGCGTCGTGCGGGGCTTCCGTGCGCGTGTGGGTGCTGTCATCCATGCCCAGACCTGTCACTACCAGCGGTAGTACCCACTATGCGCCTAAAACACCCCCCTGTGAACGGTGAGATCGCTGCTCACCCGAGGCGCAGAAATATGCTTTTGGAAGTGACGATTAGCCGTGGCACTTCAAGTGCAAGGAAAGATAATGGTGGGGGCGGCCGGACTCGAACCGGCACAGCCTTGCGGCCGAGGCATTTTAAGTGCCTTGCGTCTACCCGTTCCGCCACGCCCCCGGGGACTCGCATCATACCGGCTACACCAGCCGGGTGTGGAGCCTTATCCCGCTGACCCGCTCCCCTGCGAGCCATCCGCCATCTCGGCGATGGGCAACGGGATGTGCAGCGCAGCGGCCATCGCGCGCAGCAACTCGATCTCGGCTACCTGGACGCCACCGCCGCGCTGAACCGTCGCCAGCATCGCCTCTACCAGCGTCCGCTTGTCCTTGACCCGCAGGTCGTCGAGCCGCTCCAGGGCCTTGTCCAGCACGGCTGCCCAGGCATTGCCGGTGGTGGCCTGCTCGAGTTCGGGCGGGGCCTCCGACTCCAGCGGCATGATGCCGGTCAGCGCCGCCACGCCGGCATTGAACGCCGTGATGGCCGCATCGGGATCGTCGGGGTGCCCGTGGTGGGCCAGGACCGCCAGCACGTAGCGTGCCTGTCCACTGTTGTCGGCCAGCCGGCGGCGGCCACCTGAACGGGCCTGCGACGGCCGTTCGATATCCTGCAGCTGACGCCGTACAAGGCGCCCGAGCGCGTACTCGAAGGCCGACACCCGTCCATCGGCCTGAATCAGCTCATCTACAAGCCCTGACAAGACCTCGCGTTCCTGTGGGGGGTGACGGCGGAGCACGGGGAAGGCCATCTCCAGCACCGGGATGCGCAGATCGGGACTGAGCTCCGGTACTGCCTGCAGCAGGTCGCGCACGCGCTTCTCGCTGTCCTCGCCGCGCGTCTCGAGGATGCGCATCAGCTGGGCATCTCGCACCTCCGCGTCATTGGAGATCAACAGATACAGCACGGCCTCGGCGGCCCAGCGATCGGAATGCACCGAGCGTTCCAGGGCGCTGGGCACTGCGGCGACCAGGAAGCCGGCGCCGAGGATATGCGCAAGGCCGGGGTCGCCAATCGCTTCGAGCAGGGCCTCGGGGTGCAACGCCAGCCCACCCCCGGCCTTCGGCTCGGCCTGTTCGCGCGCGGCCTCGGCCTCCTGCTCCTCGCGCCGGCGCCGCGCATCGTCCTGCATGCGCTTTTGTACAGCCTCCAGCTCCGAGGGATCAAAACTCGGCTCGATCTTGCGGATACGATCTTCCAGCGGCGGATGGGTCGCAAACATCCGGCCCAGCCCCCCATTGACGAACAGCATGTGTCCGACCTCTTCGCTGTCCGCGTTGAGCCCGGAGTAGCTGGCCCCGATCTTCTTCAGCGCCCCCGCAATACCCTCCGGCTGGCGCGTGAACTGCACGGCTGAGGCATCCGCCAGGTATTCGCGCTGACGCGAAACCGATGCCCGGATCCAACGCCCGAAGAACAGACCGATGTAACCCACGATCATCAGCACCAGGCCCGCGACCACGATCCCACCGGCGTTCCGGTTGTTGCGGGAAAAGCGCATCGCCAACAGCACACGCTGCCCGATCAGTGCCATCACCAGAATCCCGAACAGCATCCCCACCAGGCGAATGTTCATGCGCATATCGCCATTGAGGATGTGCCCGAACTCGTGGGCGACCACGCCCTGCAGCTCGTCCCGGTTCAGGTGTTCCAGCGCGCCGCGCGTCACCGCGACCGCGGCATCGGACGGCGAATACCCGGCCGCGAAGGCATTGATGCCCGGCTCCTGCTCCAGCACGTAGACCTCGGGCACCGGAACCCCCGAGGCGATCGCGACCTCTTCCACCACGTTCATCAGGCGGCGGCGCAACGGATCACGGGTGTCCCCTTCAATCCGCGTGCCCCCAAGCTCGCGCGCAACCGCGCCACCGCCATCGCGCAGGCTCAGCATGCGATAGAGACTGCCCAGACCGATCAGCCCCACGGTGAACGCACTGGTCCAGCCAACCACGTCCAGGTTGTCGCGGAGAAACGCCCGGGTCAGCCAGGGTTCGCCCGGTGCGGTCGCCTGCGCCTGGCCGAACAGCACCAGCGCGATCAGGTTCATCACCACCACAATCGCCAGCACAGCCAGCATGAACAGGCCCAGCAGCACCCGCGTGCGCCGCTGGGCACGGTCCTGATGTTCAAAGAAATTCATGCCCTGTCCCTAGGAAAAGTTGACCTCGACCGGCTCGCGCTTCTGCGGGTCCTCGATCTCCAGCAATTGCGCCGGGCGGAAGGCGAAGTTGTTCGCGATCAGGGTGTTCGGGAACATCTCGCGCAGGATGTTGTACTGCATCACCGCATCGTTATAGCCCTGACGCGCGAAGGCCACCCGGTTCTCGGTGCTGGTCAGCTCTTCGGAGAGCTGCATCATGTTCTCGTTCGCCTTCAGGTCCGGATAGTTCTCGGACAGCGCGAACAAGCGTCCCAGGGCGCCGGACAGCCCCTGCTCGGCCCCGGACAGCTGGCGCACGGCCTCGGTGTTCGTGGGGTCCCCGCCCACCTGCTTCAGCCGGTCCATCGCCTGATTGCGCGCCTGGATCACTGCTTCCAGCGTGTCGCGCTCATGGCTCATGTAGCGTTCCGCGACCTTCACCAGGTTCGGGATCAGGTCGTAGCGGCGGGTCAGCTGGACGTCGATCTGGGCAAACGCGTTCTTGTAGCGGTTGCGCGC
Organism: Thioalkalivibrio sp. ALJ12; assembly: GCF_000378305.1. Lineage (NCBI taxonomy): Bacteria > Pseudomonadati > Pseudomonadota > Gammaproteobacteria > Chromatiales > Ectothiorhodospiraceae > Thioalkalivibrio > Thioalkalivibrio sp. ALJ12. The sequence goes on along the minus strand of NZ_KB899539.1, from coordinate 241,243 downwards.
CGTCACCAGCCGGTTGTATGTCCAGACCGCCCAGACCACGAGCAGCACCACAATCGCGATCAGCACCCATTCCATGCCGGCCTCTCCCTCAGCAAACAAAGCCCCGAGTGTACGCAGGAACGACGCCGCCGGCGAACGCCCGGGACTGCGTGAACCCGGCGCGGCCGTGCTATACCCTGACCCCCATCAATCCCGGAGCCTTACGGATTCCTGAATGAATCTCTCGACCCTTCTCGGCATCATCGGCAGCCTGCTGGTTTTCGGCAGCGTGATCGCCTTTTCCTCGCAGGACCTGCATGCCTTCCTGAACCTGCCGGGGCTGGGTATCGTGCTCGGCGGTACGATCGCCGCGACCCTGATGAGCTATCCCTTTCACGAGGTGGTGCGAGTCTTCCGTGCGGGGGCGCATGCCATCCGCGAGGAGCGCTACGACATCGCCAGCGACCTGGAAGAGATCGTTCAGGTCTCGCGCTACTGGTACTCGCAGAACCTGCGCGGCGTCCAGCAGCGCCTGGAGCAGGTCCAGAATCCGTTCCTGCGCACCGGCATCCAGCTGGTGATCGATGACACCCCGATGGACGACATCCAGGACCTGCTCAACTGGCGCATGGCCCGCCTGCGCGCCCGCGAACAGGCCGATGCGCAGATGTTTCGCACCATGGCCACCTATGCCCCGGCCTTCGGCATGCTGGGGACGCTGATCGGACTGATTAACCTGTTGCTGACCACCGAGACCGATGACTTCACCATCATCGCGGTCAACCTCGGGATCGCCCTGATCACCACGTTCTACGGCATCCTGCTGGCAAACCTCGTGTTCCGCCCGATCGCGATCAAGCTGGAACGGCGCACCGAGGGCCGCGTGGTGCTGATGACGATGGTGCTCGAAGGCATCATGCTGATGCGCAAGGGCCGCACCCCGGGGTACATCCGCGAGACCCTGCGTTCGTTCATGGAGAACCACCGCGACGAGATCCGCCAGACCGAGCCCAACGGCGAACCCGATCCGGATGAAGCCGAACGCCAGGAACGCACCTGAGCATGCCCAGCCCCGGATACTCCACCTCCAACCGCGCGGCCATGCAGGCCGAGATGGATGCCCAGGCGGCCACGCGACCGGAACAGGCCTTTCTCGGCTCCTATCCGGGCGAGCGCCAGCGCGACGACGAGCACGCCTGGATCCTCACCTATCTCGACGTGCTCACCCTGGTCATCGTCATATTCGTGATCATGCTGACCTTCATGGACCCGCGCGACGACCGCCCACTGGCCAGCGCGGCCCAACCGATCCAGCTCGCCCACCCCGATCACCAGGCCCTCCTCGACCCGTTGGTCGCGCCCCTAACAGGAGACCTGGGCGATCTCGAAGGCCGGCTCCATGAACTGCTGCCGGAAGTGGACGACCCCGATCCCGAGGGCACGGCCACGACCGCATCCAGGATGCGCGAGCAGGCACCTCAGGGCGTCGAGGTCGTCGAGCACCCCGGCCGCACCGAGCTGCGCATCCAGGACGAGATCCTGTTCGCCAGCGGACAGGCCGACCTGCAACCGGAAGGCCGGGCGCTACTGGCGCAGCTGGAGACCCTACTGGACGAGCACGACGGCCTGGTTACCGTCGAGGGGCACACCGACAACATCCCGATTGGGACGGAGCGCTTTCCCTCCAACTGGGAGCTCTCCTCCGCCCGCGCCAGCGGCGTGGTCCGCTACCTGCTGGACCAGGGACTCGACGCCGAGCGACTGCGCGCCGTGGGCCGCGCCGACACCCAGCCTGTGGCCAGCAACGACACCGCACGCGGCCGTTCCGAGAATCGGCGCGTCGCGCTGATCCTCGAGTCTCCAACCGCCGCGGATCCATGACGCCCAAAGGATTCCCATGCCTTCCCCGGGAATCCCGCAGCACGCAACCCACCACTTGACCACGGGCCCTGCGCCCCTAAAGCTGTGCACTTTATTCAACTTATGAGCAACGGGCAGACATGCGCACAGGACGCGGCCTCCTACTCGGCGACTTCCTCGACACCACCAATCACAAGGACAAGCTGATCGCGCTGATCGGGGCCGTGATCGGCCTGTATCTGTCACTGGAGGTCGCGGCCTCGGTCACCGAAAGCGGGATCAACGGGCTCATCCTCGCCTCCCTGGGCGCTACCGCCGTCCTGCTCTTTGCCGCACCCCGGGCCGCGCTGTCGCAGCCCTGGAATGTCCTCGGCGGGCATGCCATTGCGGCTATGGTCGGGGTCGCCGTCCGTCACCTGGTCGATCACCCGCTGGTGGCCGCCGCACTCGCGGTCGGCCTCACCGTCTACGCGATGTACTACCTGCGCTGCCTGCACCCTCCCGGGGGTGCCACGGCGCTGTATGCCGTGCTGGGCGGCGCCTCGGTCGAGGAGCTGGGGTTGCTGTTCATCCTGCACCCCGTTCTCTCCAGCGTGGCCGTCATGCTGCTGGTCGCCTTCATGATCAACTACCCGTTTCCATGGCGCCGCTACCCGGCCGCCCTGGCGCGCCTGGGCGAGCCCTCGCCCGCCGGCCCATCCGGTGCACTGGAGCGTGCCGGCCTCAGCCAGGCCGACCTGGAACACGCGATGCGCGATCTCAATCTGTATCTCGACATGACGGAGGACGACCTGGCCCGCCTGTACCTCCTGGCACGACGCCACCATGCGCACCCGGACGCGATCGATCCTGCGGATGTTCGTCCCGGACAGTGCTACAGCAACGGCGCCGCGGACCACGCCTGGAGCGTGCGCAAGGTCCTGGCGCGAGATGGCGACCTGATCACGTATCGCGTCATTAGCGGCGCAGGCGTCCCCGAGGAAGGTCGCTGCCCTGTGATGGACTTTGTCGCCTGGGCCCACCATCGCCTGGACGTTCAAGGGTGACCGTCGCCACAGCCTGGGAACCGCCACATCGCTTTGGCGCGAATCCCGACACATGCTTATACTCGCGGCGCGGCTGTCTCCGTAGCTCAGCTGGATAGAGCAGCCCCCTCCTAAGGGGCAGGTCGCAGGTTCGAATCCTGCCGGGGACACCACCTTCCATTAGTGTTTCCTTAAGGAAACACTGATCAACGTACACGCTCGCGTTGGCACCCCAGGTTTTCCGAGACAAGGCGCGGTGCGCAGCGGGTAGTGGTTCTACCAGCAAGTGCCGCAACGCAGGATCGGGGAACCTGGGGTGCCAACCCCGAAGGGGCTCGGCCGCTTTTGCATGCGCACGGCGTTGCAACTCCCTTGTGCAGAATGACTGCACGGCAGTCGCCGCGCCTTGTTCGCATGCAAGAGCGACTCGAGCGCGAGCGTGTACGTTGATCAGTGTTTCCTTAACGAACTGGTGTCGGCGGAAAATCCACCGTAAGGTACCCCAATGGAGACGCTCACCACGGAACAGGCCGAACGACTGGTCGATCTCCTGGCACCGCTGATCGGGGTGCAGGGGGAAGTGGATGGCCGCATGGTGGAACTGGTCGAGGTCCTCGACGAGGGCCCCCGCGGCGAGCCGGGTATCGCGTTGATGGAGACCGGCCTGGACCGCCCGATTCAGACGAATCAGTACGGCGACCCACTTTCGCGGCACTCGCTGGTTCGCACCCTGCCGCTGCTATCCGAGGTCGAACGCGATATCCATCCAGTGCTGCGCCAGCTCCTCCCCGAGGACGTCCTGACCGATCTGCGCCGCGCGCTCGGAAACTGAAACCCCGTCGTCCAGACAAGCCTCTATCCCGCGCATCATGGGCTCCAAATGAGGCCACACGGCATCCAGCATGTAGGGCTGCGCCTCGGGCGTCGGGTGGATCCCGTCATCCATGATCATCCCGTCGCGAAGAGCAACCTCGTGCAGGAAGAAGGGCTCGAACACCAGCCCACGCTCCCGGGCCAGATCGGCGAAGACGGCCTCGAAGCGCTGACTGTACTGGGGGCCGTAGTTGGGCGGAATGCGAATCCCGAGCAACAGCGTCTGGGCGCCCGCCGAGTCGATCGCCTCCAGCATCACCTCCAGGTTCTCGCGCATGGCCCGTGGCGAGAGCCCGCGCAGGCCGTCATTGCCTCCCAGGGCCAGGATCACGAGGTCAGGGTTCTCGCGTTCGAGGACCTCCGGCAGCCGTTCGCGCCCCCCGGCCGTCGTCTCGCCACTGATCGAGGCATTGGCCACACGCCAGGGATGATTGCGCTCGCTCAGACGCGCCTCCAGGAGCCCCACCCAGCTTTCGGAATCGTTCATCCCGAATGCCGCGCTCAGGGAATCACCGAACACCAGCACCTTCGCGGGTTCTTCCCCTGAATTTTCCGAGCTGATGGAATTCGCAAGGCCAAGCGGACTCCATAGCAACGCGAGCCACGCAAAAATGACCAGGGAATAACGCCACATGGATGCATCCTCATCTTCGGTTCTGGAAGCCCGCGACCTGCAACAGCGGATCGCCGGCCCCAGCGGTGTACTGGATATTCTGCGCGGAGTCTCGCTCGCGGTGCACGCCGGCGAGACGGTCGCGATCCTCGGCGCCTCCGGCTCCGGCAAGTCCACATTGCTCGGACTTCTTGCAGGTCTGGACGCCCCAAGTGCCGGAGAAGTTCGCTTGCTCGGCCAAACGATCAGTGAGCTGGACGAAGATGGCCGGGCAGCCCTGCGCGCCGGGCGCGTCGGCTTCGTGTTCCAGTCTTTCCAGCTCCTCCCGGCACTGACGGCCTTTGAAAACGTGCTGCTGCCGCTGGAGCTTAACCCCGAGCACGAGGCGCGCTCGCAAACCGAGATCTCCGGCTGGGCCCGCGACGCGCTGAAGCGCGTCGGGCTCAGCGAGCGCGAAGCCCACTACCCGCACCAGCTCTCGGGAGGCGAGCAGCAGCGGGTCGCCATCGCCCGCGCGATTGTGGATCGCCCGGCCGTGTTGTTTGCGGACGAGCCCACCGGCAATCTCGACGGCCAGACCGGCAGCCGCATCATCGAACTGCTGTTCAGCCTGGCCCTCCAACCGGATGACCAGGGCCAGCGCACGGCGCTGATCCTGGTGACACACGACGCCGATCTCGCGCAGCAATGCGATCGCATCCTTCATATCGAGGACGGCGTGCTGGCATGACCTGGCTTTCTAGGCGCGGCGGTCCGCGCGAATGGATTCGTGGCACCTGGCGCGAATGGCGCAGTGCCGAACTGCGTGTGCTCGCCGCAGCCCTGGTCGTCGCGGTGGCGGCGGTCGCGGCGGTCGGGTTCTTCACTGATCGGGTGGATCGCGGCATGGCGCAGCAGGCGACCCTGCTGCTGGGCGGTGACATGGCCGTGGTCGGCGACCAGCCGATCCCGGAGGACTGGCTCGCGGAGGCCGAACGTCGAGGCCTGCAGACCGCCCGCACCGCGGCCCTGCCCAGCGTGCTGTTCACCCCCGAGGACGACTCCCGCCTGTCCGCGCTGCGCGCGGTGGATCGTGACTGGCCCCTGCTGGGCGAGGCCCTCGTACGAACCGACCCGGACGCGGACCCCGAGGTACGCACCCAGGGACCGGAACCCGGTACGGCCTGGCTGGAGGGCGCCCTGCTGCAGGCGCTGGAACTGGAGGTCGGCGATACCGTCGAGGTCGGCGAACTGGAACTGCAAGTGGCCGGCGAGATCACGCGGGAGCCGGACCGCGGCAGCGCCCTGCTGGATATCGCACCCCGGCTGATGCTCGCCTATGAGGATCTCGAGGTCAGCGGCCTGATCGGACCCGGCAGCCGCGTGCGCTACGAGCTCTTCGTGACCGGCCCGGCGGCCCCGATCGAAAGCTACCGCGACTGGATCGAGGAGCGCCTGGAGCCGGGCCAGCGACTGCGCGGGCTGGACGACGCCAATCCGCAGTTGCAGGTCGCGATCGAGCGAGCCGAGCGCTTCCTCGGGCTGGCCTCTCTGATGGCGGTCCTGCTGGCCGGCGCGGCGATCGCGGTGGCCGCCCATCATTTTGCCCAGCGCCGTGCGGACGCCGCCGCGGTCATGCGCGCGCTGGGGGCCAGCGGACGCCATGTACTCAGGCTTTATTTTGGCCACGTCCTGATCATTGCGCTGCTGGCCAGTGCACTGGGCCTGGTCATTGGGTTCGCGGCGCAGTTCGTGCTCTCCGCGCTGCTCGGTGAGTGGCTGGCGGGCGACCTGCCGCCGCCAGGGTTACGCCCAGTAGCGGCGGGCCTCGGTGTGGGCCTGATTACCGCGATCGGCTTCGCCCTGCCCGCGTTGCTGCGCATCGGCCAGGTGTCCCCCCTGCGCGTACTGCGCCGTGATCTGGGGCTCCCGCCCGCCTCCGTCTGGCTGTCGGGGCTGCTGGCCCTTCTGGCCTTCGGTGCGCTGTTGTACTGGCAGGCGGCCGACCCGCGCCTGGCCGCCTGGGTCCTGCTGGGGACCGCGGGCGCCCTGGTCGTACTCGGCGCACTGGGCCTGCTGCTGGTGCTGGCCCTGCGCCCGCTGCGCAATCACGGGGGCATGGCCATGCGCTTTGGTCTGGCCAACCTCTCCCGCCGCGGCGGGCTGAGCGCCGTGCAACTGGTTGCCTTCAGCATCGGCATCCTTGCGCTATTGCTGCTGGCGATTGTGCGTGTGGACCTGCTCTCGGCCTGGGATGCCAGCATCCCCGCCGATGCACCAAACCAGTTCTTCGTCAATATCCAGCCCGGACAGGAAGAGGCGTTCGCCGACCGGATCGAGGCCTCCGGGCTCGAACGCCCGCAGATGGACCCGATGATTCGCGGACGCCTGATCGCGATCAACGACCAGCCGGTCCAGCCCGATGACTTTGACGACGACCAGACCCGGCGCCTGGTGGATCGCGAGTTCAACCTCTCCTACGCGGAGGAACCGCCGGAGCACAACCGCGTGACGGAGGGCCACTGGTTCCACCACGGGCCGACCGGCGAGGCGGCCGACGGTGCCTGGTCCGTCGAGGCCGGGCTGATGGAACGCTTTGGACTGGAGATCGGCGACAGCCTGACCTTCCGGGTGGGCGGGCAACCCGTGCGCGGGGTCATCGCCAACGTACGCGAGGTCGACTGGGACAGCTTCCGGGTCAATTTCTTTGTGATCGGCCCGCCCGCCCTGCTGGGCGAGCAGCCGCGCACCTATATCACCGCGCTGCATGTGCCGGAAGGTATGGGAGCGGAGCAGAACCGCTGGCTGCGCGAATTCCCGGCCGTCTCCGCGATCGACGTCGGCGCGATCATCGAGCAGGTCCGCGACGTGATGGACCAGGCCACCCGCGCGGTCGAGTACGTCTTTCTGTTTACCCTGGTCGCGGGCCTGACCGTGCTGTTTGCGGCGGTACAGGCCACGCGCGACGTCCGCCGCCGCGAGACCGCACTGCTGCGCACGCTGGGGGCGCGGCGGCACCACATCCGACGGGCACTGCTGGCCGAGTTCGGCAGCCTGGGTTTTCTGGCGGGTCTGCTGGCAGCCATCATCGCCACCGCGGTGGGGGCCCTGCTGGCCTGGCAGGTGTTCGAGTTCGACTACCGGATCAATCCGATGACCTTCGTCTTCGGGATCGTCGGCGGGACCCTGGGGATCGCGCTGGCCGGATGGCTGGGGACGCGCAGCGTACTGCGCCAGGCGCCACTCGGGGTCCTGCGCGGCCCCGAGTGATGCGCCCGACGACCATCAGTGGCCGTACATGATGTCCACGTCGAGGAAGCCGAACAGCACCAGGGCCGCCAGCGCCCAGACATAGAAGGAAAAGACCTTCAGGCGCGCGCGATAGAGGAAGAACAGCACCATCTTGAGGGAGACCACCCCGACCACCGCGGAGACCACGAACCCGACGATCAGCGGCGTCCAGGTCAGATCCCCCAGCCCATTGCCATTCGTCCAGACATCCAGCGACTGAACGGCGGTGGCCGCCAGGATCGTCGGGATTGCAAGGAAAAAGCTGTATTCGGCTGCCCAGCGCCGCTTGAGGCCCGAGAACAGCGCGAAGGTGATGGTCATCCCGCTGCGGCTCAGCCCGGGGACCAGCGCAAAGCCCTGGGCCACGCCAATCACCGTGGCGATCTTCGGCCCCAGCTTGCGCAGCCCCAGCGGACGTCGGCTCAGGCGATCCGTCCACCACAGCAGGATGCCCGTCAGCGTGAGGGTGCCGGCGATCAGCGTCGGATTGGCGAACACGTGCTCAAAGCTCGCCTTCAGCGTAAAGCCGATTGCGGCGGTGGCGAAAACCGACAAGCCGCAGAGCAGCGCGAGGCGCAGGAACAGCATCTCTCGGCCCGCGCTGCCACCGGCCGACGCCCATTGCCAGCTCTCGCGGGCGATCCCGCCGCTCAGGCGCCAAAGACTCTGGCGGAATACGTAGATAATCGATACCAGCGTGCCGACATGCACAACCAGATCGAACAGGATCATCTCCGGGCTTTCCGGCGGCGGCAGCGGCTCGCCACTGAGAATCAGCCAGTGCTGGGTGAGCACCAGGTGCGCGGTCGAACTGACCGGCAAGAACATGAAGATGCCCTGCACGACGCCGAGCAGGGTGGCAACCCAAACTGTCATTCCGATTCCGGTTTTGTCCCAAAGGCGGGCGCAGTATACGGAAACGGCCCGGGAAACGGTGTTACCGGGTTCGCGCCCCGGCACTCGCTTTCATATACCCAACGTACTTGTTTTTGCGCCAGTACACCCTTATCTTGCCGTTATACATTCACATAGCCGTATATTTGGCAGCCGACCAACCGAACCCGTGCGACCCGCGAGAACGTACGGGACCTGGCGAGCGCCGATCTGGCCTGCAAACCGCCAACGAGTCACCCCATGCAACTAACTCGCTTCACTGATTTCTCCCTGCGCGTCCTGATGTACCTCACGGTCCAGCCCGACGACCAGCGCGTCACCGTCACCGAGATCTCCGAACGCTTCGGCATTCCGCGCAACCACCTGGTCAAGATCGTTCACCAGCTGGGCCAGAAGGGGTATCTGATCACCCGCCGTGGCAAGGGCGGCGGCATCTCGCTCGCTCGCGCACCCGAGTCGATCAATATCGGGGCCGTCGTACGCGACATGGAGCCCAACCTCAAGGTCGTCGATTGCGAGAGCCCGATGTGCCCGATCCTGCCCGGCTGCCAGCTGCGCGGGGTACTGGACGACGCCCGCGATGCCTTCCTCGCGGTGCTCGATCAATACACGGTGCGCGATGTCACCCAGTCACCCGAGCACCTGCGGTCCCTGCTACGCTATAGCGCCTGACCCCACTGCCCCGAGGACGCCGCCATGGATCGGCACGTGACCTCCCGCCGACCGCTATCGGCCGCAACCCCGCTGCTTGTGGCCCTTGCGCTTGCCGCACCGCCTGCGCTTGCGCTGGCACCCGCCTGCCCGTCCGACAGAGCCAGCCTCACGACCGACGAACTGCTGGCCGAACCTCCGGCGGACGACGCCTCCGTCGTTCTGGAGGGCATCGTGACCGGCGTCTTCATGGGCGACGATCAACTGGGCGGCTTCTACCTGCAGAACGACGAGTCCGACAGGCCAACCGGGCTGTTCGTCTATGCCCCGCGCCAAGAGCCGGTTACGCCGGGTGATCGGTTGCGCGTACAGGGCCGCTTTGGCCATCACCACGGCCGTCCCCAGCTCGCCCGCATCGACGGCATCGAGACCTGCGGAAACGGTCGGCTGCCCGAGCCGGTGACACTCGAGCTCCCGCGCGACGCCGAACGACTGTCTGACTTCGAGGACGTGCGCGTGCGCTTTGATCAGACGCTGACCGTATCGGGCCACCATGAACTCGAGCGCTACGGCAACCTGAAACTCTCCGCCGGCGGGCGCCTGTGGCACCCGGGACAAACGGGCGCGTTCGACGACCACGACCATGCCGAACGCCGCATCGTGCTGGACGATGGCAGCTACCGCGCCCGTCCGGACCCCATCCCCTATCTCGACGACCAGGGGACGCGGCGCGTCGGCAGCCAGGTCACGGGCCTGACCGGCATCCTGACCCACGCCTTCGATGCCCACCGCCTGCATCCGACCGAAACGCCTGAGTGGGAGGGGGGCACCCGACCCGAGGCGCCGAACCCGGCGACAGGCGGTGCACTGCGCATCGTTACTGCCAACATGGAGAATGACTTTGTCACGCTGGGCGAGCGTGGCGCGGCCAATCGCGCCGCACGCCAGCGGCAGGAGGCCAAGCTGAATGCCGCCCTGCTCCCTCTGAACGCCGACCTGATTGCGGCCATCGAACTGGAAAACCGCCCCGTCGCCCGCGAACGCCTGATCGAGCGCCTGAATCAGCACGGCGACCTCACCTACGAGGCGGTACGGCATCCCGCGCCGGGGACAGACGCGATCAAGGTGGGCATAACCTACCGCCCCGATCGGCTGAAATTACTGGAAGTCGTCGCCGACGAAGACCGTGTGCATCACCGTCCACCGCTGCTTGCATGGTTCGGCACACCGGAAGGTGAACCCCTGTTCGGAGTCGTGGCGGTGCACTTCAAGGCCAAATCCGGATGTCCGTCCAGCGGTGACGTCGATCACGGCCAGGGCTGCTGGAACGAGCGGCGCACGGCCCAGGCCGAACGCCTGGCACAGTGGATCAAACAGGAGCGTCGCGACGGGCTGCCCGTGATCATTGCCGGCGACCTGAACGCCTACGCCGCGGAAGACCCGCTCCGTGTGCTACGCGAGGCGGGGAAACGGGATCTGGTCCATACCGAGCCTGACCGGGCCTACAGCTATGTCTTTCGCGGCCAGTCCGGGCAACTGGACTACTTGCTCGGCCCCGGGGGAATCGCTGAACACGTCGGGGACGCCGGCTCCTGGGCGATCAACGCCGACGAACCGGCCTTTCTGGGATTTGACGGGAGCCAGCCCGTCGACGGGCCATGGCGCGCCTCCGACCACGACCCCGTCTGGCTGGACCTGCGGGTCGACTAGTCACGGGTCGGGAGTTGTTCTGACGCTCCTGCGTCGGCCTCCGGCTCGGTGGCTTTTTCCCCAACCTTCTCGGCGGCCTCCGTCTCCTCGTCGCTCAGGTTGTCCTGGATAAGCCGCACGGGGATCGGCCCGCCATCGATATGGCTCAGCGTGCGCTGCGGGAACGGGATCTCGATACCCGCCTCGTCCAGAGCGCCCTTCACCTGCATGTGCATGCTGTTGCGCAGATCCAGGAATTTCTCGCGCCGCGCCCAGACGGACAGCTGAATCTTCAGCGCGGAATCCCCGTACTCGAGGAAGATGAACAGCGGTTTGGGTTCCTCCAGACAGACCGGATTGCGATCCGCCACGTCCATCAGGATGTCGCGCAGCGCCTTCAGGTCGGTGCGATAGGCCACCCCGATCTGCATGTCCAGGCGGCGGATCGGGAAGCGCGTCATATTGGTGATCTGCGACTTCACCAGGCTCTCGTTCGGAACCCGCACCAGTAAGTTGTCGAAGGTACGCAGCTTCACCGACAGCAGGTCGATGGACAGCACCTCCCCGGTCGCGTCCCCCACCTTGATGATGTCACCCACCGAGAAGGGCCGCTCCCCGATCAGGAACAGCCCCGAGATCAGGTTGGACGCCGAGGTCTGCGAGGCAAAGCCCAGCGCGACCGTCAGGATGCCGGCCGCCCCCAGCAGCACGGTGAGATCGAAACCCAGCTCGCGCAGCCCGGACACAACCGCCAGGACGATAATCACGTAGAAGCTGATGCGGCGCATCAGCATGATCTGCTGGGCATCCATATGCCGGCCGAAGGCACGCGTAAGGTTGCGCGAGACCAGTCGCGCCACGATCAACCCGACGACGATGTAGAGCGAGGCCCGCAGCGCGGCCAGAAAGCCGTCGCTGGTCAGAAAGTCCATGGTGCCTTGTATCCAGCCGTCCATTCAGTGTTTCCCTATTGGAACAGGGCGCTGAACGCCCGCACCATCACATGCCGCCCGCCCACCTCGCGCGGCTCGGCGATCCGCTCGGCCCCCTCGGCCTCAGCGGGCGGCCCGGCATCGATCTTCATCGCCGCCATGTCCTTGTCTTCCTCGCGCTCCATGCGGACCGCCGGGGTCCACAGGCGGTTGTGGCGATCGGCATAGACCGGCAGACGCGGCACCGGCAGGTTCACGCGCTCCAGGAACAGCGCATCGAGCGCCTTGTTGTGGATCGTCAGCGGCGTGACCACGCGGTGCGGACGCTCCGGGACATCCTCCAGAGCCAGCCGCGCCTGGGTGCGCGTGGCGTAGCACAGCTCCCCCTCGACCGTACTGGGACCGAACCAGGTGTCCGAAGGCACATAGACCGGGAATTCATGTGCCCGCGCATCGCCCAGATAGAACTGGACCCAGGCGGGCGAACTCAGAAACAGCGTGACCCGGCCCTGAGCCGGCACGTAGAACGGGTTTTCCGGCCGACTGACCATCGGACGGTCGGCCAGAGCGATCCGCAGTTCCGGTTGGGTGTCGCCGGTAGCACCGGCGAAGCGCAGACGCTCGGAGAGCGACTCGGGCCACTCGGCGTCGGTCGGTACCTCGATATCCAGCGTCGCATCGGCGGCGTCGCGCGGCCGATCCAGGCCCAGGCGCCATTCCGCCGGGGTATGTTCGAGCCAGATATCCAGCGGCCCGACGGACCAGCGTCCGATACGCCCCTGTGGCAACGACCAGCGCCCCCACCAGGTCGGCCGCTTCCCTGTCTTGTCCTTGTCGGTCATCCCTGGTGGTGTCCTGTGTCCGTTGCCGATGTGCTCGACGACCACTGTAGCGCACTCCTAAAACAGATCCATCTGGGGGCCGCGGTCGGCCTCCGGTGCTGCCGGCGGGGAGAAGCGCGTCGTATCCAGTTCCGCCAGGCGGCCGGCCAGACCCGCACGGCGCCGGGCCAGGCGAAAGCGCTGACGCAGCAGTGTTGCATAGGGGCCCGCCCCGACCATCCGGTGGCCGAAGGTCGAATCGTACAACTGGCCCCCGTGCGCCTCGCGCAAGCGCTGCAGCACATGGTCCGCTTTCAGCGGGTGGTACGTGCGCAGCCAGTCCTCGAACAACGGCGCCACCTCCCGCGGCAGGCGCAACAGGACATAGCCGGCGCTGCTCGCCCCGGCCTCGCGCGCTGCGTCCAGCAACGATTCGAGCTCGCCGTCAGTCAGCACCGGGATCAGGGGCGCGACCAGCACCGCCACCGGCACCCCGGCCTCGCTCAGTCGCCGCATGGTTTCCAGACGCCGCTGGGGCGCGGCCGCGCGGGGTTCCAGATGGCGCGACAGCGCCCGATCCAGCGTGGTCACGGAGACCGCCACCTGAACCAGCCCCTCCTCCGCCATGGGTCCCAGCAGGTCGAGGTCCCGTTCAACCAGCGCGGACTTGGTCACGATCGAGACCGGATGCCGCGCCTCGGCTAGCACCTCCAGGACCTCCCGCGTAATACGCCACTCGCGCTCCACGGGCTGATAGGCATCCGTATTGATGCCCAGAGCCAACGGGGTCACGCGGTGCGCGGGGCGTGCCAGTTCGCGGCGCAGGCAGTCGGCCGCGCCCACCTTGGCGAATAATCGGCTCTCGAAATCCAGCCCCGGCGACAGCCCGACATAGGCATGTGCCGGTCGCGCGAAACAGTACGCGCAGCCGTGCTCACAGCCCCGGTAAGGGTTCAGCGACAGCTCGAACGGGACATCCGGCGACTGGTTCCAGGACAGCGCCTTGCGTGGGTGCTCCGGTGTCACCTCGGTGCGCAGCGGCCGAGGCTCCTCGTCGTCGCCCACCCAGCCATCGTCAAACGCTTCGCGGTGGGTGGTTTCGAAGCGCGCGAGGGGCTGGATCGTCGCGCCGCGGCCACGAACCGGTCCATCACGCTGGTTCATCGGCGCGGGCCGTCAAGGGAAGCACTGATCCATGTACACGCTCGCGCTCGAGTCGCTTTAGCGTGCGAACAAGGCGCGGCGACTGCCGTGCAGTCATTCTGCACAAGGGAGCCGCAACGCCGTGCGCGCACCCGTTTTTGATAACAACGGGCGGCCGAGCCCCTTCGGGGTTGGCACCCCAGGTTCCCCGATCCCGCGTTGCGTCCCTTGTCGGTAGAACCACTACCGGCTACGCACCGCGCCCTGTCTCGGAAAACCTGGGGTGCCAACGCGAGTGTGTACATGGATCAGTGTTTCCCTAGCCGCTCGCAGAGCTGGCGAAAATACCCGGATTCGGAGATCAGGCCGCGCCCCTCTTCCGACTGGTTCAGCCGATCCAGCAGCATCCGCAGGCGCCGCGCCGCCCGGTCGCGGGTGGCCGCGTCGTCAGCGGCTTGCAGCAAGGCCTCCGCCGAGGCGATATCGCCGCGCAGGCGCACGGCCTCCGGCACATACCCTGCGTTTTTCATCACTCGAAACGCCAGCCGCAGCTCCTGTGGCACATCGCGGTCATCGTCGAGTTCCAGCGGCCGCCCGACCCCGGGCAGATCATCGAACTCGCCCCGCCGAGCGGCCTCGGCGAGCTTCGCCTCGACTTGTGTCTCGGAGAGCAGCATGCGTCACCGCTCGAGCCGGATGCGGTAGACATCCGCATCCGCCGCACTGAATGCGCAGACCACCAAGCTGCGAAACTGGTCCTCCTGCGCCCGCAGCTGTTTCAGCGCGATACCGGCCGCGCGGTCCTTGGGAAAGCGGTAGACGCCGGTGCTGATCAGGGGAAAGGCCACCTCGCGCAGGCCATATTCGATCGCCAGTTCCAGGCTTGCGCGGTAACAGGAGGCCAGCAGCGTGTCCTCGCCCGCCTGGCCGCCCTGCCACACAGGGCCGACGGTGTGGATCACGTACTCGGCCGGCAGGCGAAACCCGGGGGTGATGCGCGCCTCGCCGGTCGGGCAGCCACCAAGGGCCCGGGTCGCCTCCAGCAGCTCGGGGCCAGCGGCGCGATGAATGGCCCCGTCGACACCGCCGCCGCCCAGCAGGCTCTCGTTGGCGGCGTTGACGATCGCATCCACCTCCAGGGTGGTGATGTCGCCCTGTACGACCGAGATCATGGCTGCCCTACGCCGGCACCATCCAGAGGGTCAGTGACAGCAGAATGGCCGTCATGCTCAGGCCGATCACCGGCAGCATCATGACTCCGGCCAGCGCCTCGCGCCGGAACAGGCGGAAGGCCATCCCGATGAGCGTCAGGGCCCAGCCGAAGGCGACGAAAAACGCCAGTGCAAAGATCTCGTTGCTCCACAGCACGATCAAGGCCACCGGCAGCGCCAGATTCAGGAACACCACGCCCAGCTCCTGCGAGCCGGCGGCACGCCCCGCGGTCAATGCGTAGCCATAGGCGGCCCAGACCATCACCATGCCAAACGCCAGCGCGCCTGCGGCCGGCGACTCCAGCGGCGCGCGCAGGATAGCCGCGCCATGCGGCTCCAGGCCCACGCCCAGCGCGATGATCAGCAGGCCTACCCCCACACTGATCAGCAGCCAGAACCACAGGGTTCCGCGTTGTACGTCCGGTTCGGTCATGTGCCCTCCCTGGGGTCGGAATTGGATACGTCATGCAAACAATGTCTGTACTACCGGGGACCACGGGGACGGCTCGAGGTTCGGACCCGCCACCGTCGGTGCCGGGTCCGTCACGCCGCGAGGTCAGTGGCGCGCCAGCTGCCAGGCGACCGTCTCGCCCGCACGCAGGGGTACGCCCGGGTCATGGCCGAACAGCACCGCTTCGGGCACGGTCCAGTCCACCCGCTCCAGCGTGATGGTGTCCGTGTTGCGCGGCAGCCCGTAGAAATCCGGGCCGTGGAAGCTGGCGAAGCCCTCCAGTTTGTCCAGCGCATCCACAGAGGCGAAGGCCTCGGCATAGAACTCGATCGCCGCGTGGGCTGAATAGATGCCCGCGCAGCCACAGGCGGACTCCTTCGCATGCCGCGGGTGCGGGGCGCTGTCGGTCCCGAGGAAGAAGCGTGGGTGCCCGCTGGTAGCAGCACGCAACAGGGCCTGGCGGTGGCGCTCGCGCTTCAGGATCGGCAGGCAGTAATGATGCGGCCGGATGCCGCCGACGAACAGCGCATTGCGGTTGTACAGAAGGTGCTGCGGGGTGATGGTCGCCGCGATGTTCTCCGGGCCCGATTCGACAAACGCCACCCCCGATTCGGTCGTGGTGTGCTCCAGCACCACCCGCAGGTCCGGAAACTCGCGAATCAGCGGCTGCAGGTGGCGTTCGATAAACACCGCCTCGCGGTCGAAGATGTCGACCTCCGGATCGGTCACCTCTCCATGCACCAGGAGCGGCAGGTCGACCCGCTGCATCGCCTCGAACACGGGGTAGCAACGCCGGATATCCGACACGCCGCTGGCTGCGTTGGTCGTCGCCCCCGCCGGGTACAGCTTCACGCCGTGAATGAACCCGCTGGCCTTTGCCGCCTCGATCATCCCGGGCGTGGTCGCCTCGGTCAGATAAAGCGTCATCAGCGGCTCGAAGTCCGCTTCCTCCGGAAGCGCCGCGAGGATGCGCTCGCGATACTCGGCCGCCGCCTCGACCGTCGTCACCGGCGGCTTGAGGTTCGGCATGATGATCGCGCGGCGAAAACGCCGGGCGGTATCCGGCAGCACGCTGCCGAGCACATCGCCATCGCGCAGATGCAGGTGCCAGTCGTCGGGTCGGGTAATCGTCAGACGGTTCATGGGATCCTGGAAGAGTCGCGGGAGCCCTGGCGGCTCCATTGAGGAAACGCTGATTGTATCCGGCGATCAGGATAACGCGCGGCGGATTTGCTCCTCGCCGTAACCCTCGATCGCCACGGTCTTGTCGCGCGCGGTCGCACCCGCCACGACGGTCACGTCACGGGCCGGGCAGCCCAGCGTCTTCGCCAGCAGGGCGCAAACGGCCTCGTTTGCCCGGCCTTTCTCTGGTGGGGCCTGCACGCGAAGCTTGAGGATATCCCCCATCCAGGGGCCAATCGCATCGCGCTTGCTGCCCGGCGCCACGCGGACCCTAAGGCGAGCCAAACCGCCTAGTCGGCCGGCCGCGTCGCCAGGTAGGCGCTGAATACGCCGAGCTGCACATCGCGCTCGACCTCGCGGAAACCGACATCCTCCAGCACGCCCATGATCTTCTCCGGCGGCACGCACTCGTTGATCGTGTCCCAAAAATAGCGCATCAGCAGATGTCCATCCGGGTCACGGGTCAGCAGGCGGCTGAGAAACGGGATGAAGTCGCGGAAGTAGAACCGCGCCATCTTGAACTGGCGCTCCGTGCTGGGGCGCGAGACCTCGAGGATCATGCAGCGACCGCCCGGCTTGAGCACACGGAAGTACTCGCCAAACAGCTCGTGCAGGTCGCGCACATGGCGCAGGCCGTACCCCATGTACACGCGGTCGAACTGTTTGTCCGGCAGCGGCAACTGCTCGCCCAGACCCTCGATGAAGCGCGCCTTGATCGAGCGCCGGGCCACGTCGATCATGCCGCGGCTGGGATCGACACAGGTGATGTTCTCGTCACCGACCACCTTGCGCACCTCGCGCGCCACCGGGCCCGTGCCCGTCGCGACATCCAGGACATCCATACCGGGCTTCAGGCCGGACTGCTTCAGCGCGTAGCGGCGATACGCCTGGCCGGTGCCCAGAAAGCCCCAGCGCAGGATGCGGTCGTAATGCGGTGCCGTCCGGTCGAACAGGTCATCAACAAACGCCCGCTTTTCCGACTCGTCGCCGTAATAGTCCTTCAATACCGGATGCGGCTTGTACCCCGGATCATTCATCCACTTCCCCCTTCTGCGCGCCGCGCGCGCCCAATGCCAGTTCAATGCCCGCGAGAGGCGGGGCCCTGCGGGCTAGCCCTCGCGGTACAGCCCTTCGATTTCCACTAACAGTTCGCTGCGGCAGATATCCCCATGCAACAGCAGGATGTCGACGTCTTCGCCCAGGCACTCGCGCAGATGCCGCTGCGCGCGAGCACCGTCTGCTCGGTGGCGCAGATAGACCTTCAGCATCGAGAGGTCGCCGGGATCGCGCAGAGCCACAGCGCCCTCCTCGGAGGCCGCCGCCAGCAGCACCCCGATATTGCGCAGGCTCTCGTCGATCTGGGCCTCGAGATCCTCCGCGTGCCGGCTTTCGTGGCCCACGATGCTGGCCGTGCCGGAGATGAACAGTTCCGCGGCCCCGCACGCCTCCTGGCTCATCCGCGCCCGCGCGAACGACGGGCTGCGCGGCCCGTACTGCCGCGGATAGCGAAACGCGCTGACCTGGCGCGGATTCTCGATCCGCAGCGTGGCCTCGCGCATGGCGATGAAGTAGATCAGCATGCCGTCGGCATGCGTGCCAATGGCCGTCGCCGCCGGCAGGTGCCGCTCGAAATCCGGCAGGGCCTCGAACACCCGGGCGCGCCCGGCACAAAAACTGCGGTAGCGCTCCTGGCCGTTCAGTTCCTGGTTGATCGCAGGGAAGTAGTTCCAGGCCCGCACCAGGTGTCCGAACCCCCGCTCCTGGCAGGCCTCGAGGATCGCATGATAGGCCTGCTCGGTGATGGCCCCGGGGTCCTCGGCGGCGCCATGCGGCCGATACCAGCAGCCCACGAGCCGGTCCCCCGCATGCGCCAGCATCAGGTCATCGATCTGCTCGGTGCGCACCGCACCCGCTGCGTACCAGAGCTCGGGCGCCGCCTCGCGGCCTTCCGGGATCTCCAGTGGCTCGAGGCCAAGGGCAATATCGATCCCGTCCGGGCGCAACGTGGCCCCGGTAACGGGACCGAAACGCAGCGTGAGTACCGGTGCGTCACCCCGGCCTTCCTGCCGGCTGATCGCGAGCCCCGGTGGGCCTAATTCAAGCTGAGGCATTCATGCGTCCATGCCGTTCAAGACGGGCACAAAAGACGCCGATTCTAGCACCGCACCTACTCCCCGTCCCCATTCGTCGCATCCCGCGGGCGCAGCTCCAGGCCTGCATCCTCCAGAAACTCGCGCAGCCCCTCGATGTAGCGCGAGCCGGTCGCCCGAAAGGCGTCATTGTGCCCGCCGTCCATCTCCATCAACTGTGCCCCATCGCCGCCCGCCTCCAGCAGGCGTTCGGCATGCGCAAACGGCACGATCTCGTCGTCGCGCGCATGGGCAAACAGCAGCGGCGCCTCAATCGCCCCGACCCGTCCGAGCACGTCGTATTCATGCCGGATCAACGCACGCACCGGGAGCCAGGGGTAGACCTCCGCGCCGAGATCGGCTGCCGAGGTGAAGGCCGCCTCCAGGATAACGGCCGCAGGGCTCTTGGTCTCGGCCAGCCGCGCCGCCACGGCTGCGCCCAGGGAACGGCCGAACAGTACGATCTCCTCGGGTTCGTACTCCAGATGCTCGCGTAGCCAGTTCCACGCCGCACGGGCATCTTCATAGGTGCCCTCCTCGTCAGGTCGCCCCTGGCTGTTGCCGTACCCACGGTAGTCGATGATCAGCACCGCGAGCCCCAGATGATGGAACTGCTCGAGCGACTCCAGGCGGTGGCCGATATTCCCCGCATTGCCATGCAGGAACAGCAAGACCGGCGCATCATCCTCCGGACCCGGCAGGTACCACCCGTGCAGCCGCACGCCGTCTTCGGTCTCGAGCGCCACATCCTCGTATTCCAGCCCGATGTTCGCGGGACTGCCGACCACATTGCTGCTGGGCATGTAGATCAGCCGGTCCTGCGTCAGGTAGATCAGCCCCACGAACAGGGCGTACCCAACCGCCAGAATCAGCGCCAGTTTGAACAGGTTCAGCATGATCCGATCGTGACCCGGCAGGGGTCCGATGGCAAGCCAAAGCGGTAGGCCGTCGTATGAATCCCCTTCAGACAAAGCCTTTGCCCGGCGGACGGCTGACGTACAATACCTAGCGATCATGCGCCATTCGCTACTCACCAACACCGAGCTGCAGGGCCTGGACCGCGACCAGCTGGTCGCGCGCTTTGCCGGGCCCAACGGCGATGCCGCGTCGGCAACCGCGCTGGCGGATGCGCTGGACCTGGCGCTGGCTTCGGTGGATGCCTCCGGCCTGGAGTCTCATCCGCTGGACGTGGCCGAGGTCCTGCGCCATCTGAACGTGGACCGGCAGACCATCACCGCCGCGCTCCTGGTCAGCGCCTATCTGGCCCGACAGATCGACGAGCGCGCCCTCAAGGAGCGCTTTGGCGACTCGATTGCGCGCTTGACCGTCAACGTCGCGGCCCTGGTCAGCCGTCGCTTCGAGGCCCCGGTCGGACGACCGGAACAGGCCGAACGCCTGCGCCGCATGCTGATGGCGATGGTCGACGACGTGCGCGCGGTGCTGATCAAGCTCGCCTACCGGGTGCAGCACCTGCGCCTGACCGTGAAGGAGCCGGACGACGGCGCGCGCGTGCTCGCCCAGGAGACCCTGGACGTGATCGCCCCGCTGGCGAACCGTCTGGGCGTGGGCCAGCTGAAATGGGAGATGGAAGACCTCGCGCTGCGCATCCTCGAACCCGAGACCTACCGCGAGATCGCCAAGGGGCTGGAGGAGAACCGCACTGAGCGCGAGACGTATGTAGAGCGCTTCGCCCATACCCTGCGCGACCGGCTGGCCGAAGCCGGCATCCAGGCGCGCGTGTTCGGGCGGCCCAAGCACATCTACAGCATCTGGAAGAAGATGCAGCGCAAGCAGACCTCGCTGGACGAGCTCTACGACCTGCGCGCCACCCGCGTGATCGTCGATGAGCTCGCCACCTGCTACACCGTGCTCGGCATCGTGCACAACGACTGGCGCCACCTGCCCAGCGAGTTCGATGACTACATCGCCAATCCCAAGGACAACGGCTACCAGTCGTTGCACACCGCGGTGGTCGGCCCCGAGGGCAAGGTCGTCGAGGTGCAGATCCGCACCCGCGAGATGGACGACTTCGCCGAACTCGGGGTCGCCGCGCACTGGCGCTACAAGGAAGGTGGGCGCGAGGATCAGGCGCTGAACCGAGCGATCAGCAGTCTGCGCCAGTTGCTGGAGGCCGCCGACAACTCCGACCAGAACCTGCTCGACGAGATCCAGAGCGAGCCGCTACACCAGCGCGTATTCGTGCTCACACCCCAGGGCGAGGTAATGGACCTGACCCAGGGCGCCACGCCACTGGACTTCGCCTACGCCGTGCACACCGAGGTCGGCCACCGCTGCCGGGGGGCCAAGGTGGACGGGCATATCGTCCCGCTGACCTACAAGCTGAAATCCGGCGAACGCGTCGAGGTGCTGACCACCCGCGAGGGCGGCCCCAGCCGCGACTGGCTCAACCCCAATCTCGGCTACCTGAACACCGCCCGCGCCCGCTCCAAGGTACGCACCTGGTTCCGCCAGCAGCACCAGGACGAACACCTGGCCACCGGCAAACACCTGATCGACCGGGAATGTCAGCGTCTGGGCTGCGGCTCGAACCTGGATCGCACCGCGCTCGCCGAGGCCATGAAGTTCCAGACCTTCGACGAGCTGCTGATCGCGCTCGGCGCCGGGGATATCACCACTAGCCAGATCGCCGGGCGCATCTCCCAGCAACTGCGCGAGCAGCGCCAGGCGGAAAAGGCCCGTGCCGAAGAGGCGGCCCCGCCCCAGCCCACCGAACCGCGCCGGGAAGAACGCATCCAGGACGACGAGATCCGCATCCGCGGCGTCGGCGGCCTGCTGACCTCCCGCGCGCGCTGCTGCAACCCGCAAACGGGCGACCCGATCGTCGGCTTCATCACGCGCGGCGCCGGCGTATCCGTCCACCGCAGCGACTGCATCAACATCCTGCGTATGCCGGAGGAGAAGCGCGGCCGCCTGATCCCCGTCTCCTGGGGCGACGAACCCGAACGCGAACCCATCACCCTCGAACTCGAGGCCCACGACCGCGCCGGCCTGCTCGGCGAAGTCGGCAATGCCTTCTCCGCCAGCGGCATCAACCTGCTGCGCGTGAACACCCGCACCGACCCCTACGACCGCAGCGTCCACATGGAACTCGAAGCCGAGATCACCGACCTCGGCGAACTCAGCGCCCTGTTCGACCGCCTGCAATCCCTCGGCAGCGTCCAGTCCGTGCGCCGCATCCCCAATCCATCAGCCTGAGCTTCCGGCTGCGTAAGCACTACTGCATCGGCCAGAGGGCTGGCCTCCTACGCCAACACGGCCACCTGTAGGAGCGCAGCCCTCTGCGCGATCCAACGTAGAACAGGCCCCTAACCGCCGGGCTTCATCGGCCCGGAGCGCATGGAGTTGCGGCGGGTGTTCTCGTAGGCGTTGGTGCCTTTCCGCCCCGCGCGCAGTTCGCGCAACTGGCGGCTGGCATCGCCGCGGCGTTCGGCCAGGATCGGGACAGTTTCTTCGTAGAACGCCGACAGGCGTTCCAGTGCGCTGCGCAGTGCCTCGCCTGTGTCATCGCGCAACGGTACGGGCTCTTCGCCAAAGGCGCGCTCGACCAGCACACGCGCCTTCAGATCCAGCTCTTCCAGGCGGTCCCAGTCTTCTTCGCGGATGGCCTGGTCCATCAGGCCGCGTACGGCCTCCACCGCATCCTCCAGCGTTGCACCGGAGTCCTCTGTACCCGCATCGTTTGTCGTCATGATCGGCGAACGACAGCACGCGGCAACCCCGCGGTCAAGATCGGACGCCTCAACCGGCCTTGCGCTGACGTTCCTCGGGCGGAATCTCGTCCCAGCCAGCCTTTATCTCGCGCAGAAGCTTGGCGACCTCGTCCAGCGCCGCCGGGTCGTTCTGGGCGTTGCCTTCCAGCAGACGGCGGCTCATGTATTCGTATAGCGCATCCAGATTGCCGGACAGCTCGGGGCTGTGCTTGTGGTCCAGCACGGCCCGCAGCGATTCGACGATATCAATCGCCTTACCGATCTTCTCGCCCTTGAGGCCCACGTTGCCCTGCTGCATTGCCCCCTTGGCTACAGCAATCCGCTCCAGCGCACCTTCAAACAGCATCTGAATCAACCGGTGCGGGTCGGCCACTTGCGCCTCGGCCAACGCCCCCGACTGGCGGTACTGATTCACGCCGCGATTCATCCCCGGTCCATACATCTGCGTGTCTCCGTTATCTATTCACCGCGTGGCGGCGGTCATCAACGAGAGTTGTTGTTGGCCAGCGGCATGTTCGCCAGCTGGTTGGTGAGGTAATCGCCAGTGCTCTGCATCTGGGCCACCATCTGGTCCATCCGCGAGAATTGCCGCACCAGTCGCTGCTCCAGTTGCTCCATACGCATGTCCAGGTCTTCACGTTGCGACCCGATGCGGCGCAGCTCTCCTTGCAGGCCATCGGTGCGCGCCGCAATCAAGCCATCACGCCCGGTAAAGCTGTTCGCGATACCCTCCGCCTGACCACTGATGTCGCGCACCACGTCAGCCACCGTGTCGAATCCATCCCGGTCCAGTGCCTCGTTGAAACGGCTGGAATCAAAGCTGAGCGTCCCGTCCCGGTTGGAGACAATGCCCAGTTCCGCAAACGTCGAGGCCGTCGCTTCCGGCACCTGTGCGTTCCCCATCAGCGCATTGCCCAGTCGGCTGCGGATGTTGCGTACCGTACTGTCGCCGGTCAGTACCGAGCCTTCTTCCGATTCCGGATCGAACCGGGTCAGCTGGCTGGTCTGTCCGACCAATGCGTTGTAGTTCTCGACAAAGCCCTCCAGCAGCTGCTGGAGCTCGTCGCGGTCCTCGTCGATCGAGACGGTCGTCGGTGCGCCCCCCGAGGTGCCGGTCAGCTCGATTTCCACCCCATCGATCGCGTTGTCCAGGGTGTTACTGGCGCTGTTGATCTCCAGACCATTGATGAACGCCCTGGCATCCTGCGCCTCGCGCGCCACCTCAGTATTTTCCAGTCGTCCCAGCCCCTCGGGCGTGCCACCGGTTACCGAAATCCCAATGGAATTGGCGGCGCCGGTCTCGTCCGATTCAAAAACCAACCGAGCGCCGTTCTCGTCGTTCACGATGGACGCGGCAACACCCGCGCCGGATTCGTTGATCGCATCACGCACGTCGCGAAGGGTCATGCCCTCCTCGATATCCAGCGTTACGTCGTTACCGCCCACCTGAATCGTGAGCTGGCCGGCGCCCACTTCTTCGTCACCATCGGCAAACGCGCCTGAAGCCGTCGCACGAATCTCCGCCTGCGCCAGTTGCTCCACCTCCAGCGAAAAACTGCGGTTCTCGGCAGTGCCATCCGTGGTTACGCGGGCGACGCTCTCGTCACCGACTGATACCACCTGCTGCGGCTCGAAGCCCGCGAGCGAAGACAGCGATGAGCCGAGCTGGTCAACGCTGCTGGTCAGTTCCCCGAATGCCGAAATCTGTGACTCGACCTTCTGCTCGCGGCGGTCCAGACGCTCCTCGCGCGGTGCGCGCTCCGCGTTGACCAGGTCCCCGACGATCTGATTGAGATCCAGCCCGGAACCCACACCCAGTGAACTGATTGCCATCGTCTTTCCGCTCCTCGGCACCCGACGTCTCGGGCCCCATGCACGTGCTTGTACTTGCTATTACGGCAGCCTAGCCCAAATCTTGAGCCCCGCGCAGAAAAAACCCGCTGGCATCCCCCACACCCAAGGCCCAACCTCCAGCCGCAGGCCTTACCGGTCATTGCGAACAACCATAAGCCAGCACCCACCACCGCCACCGGCACAACCATCCCCCGATCACACCACACCGCCACTACCGTCACCCCGGAAACCGCGCAGCGGTTATCCGGGATCTCCGGCGCGTGACCAACCCACACTGCCGGGGTGGCACCAGCCCCCGAGATCCCGGCTCTGCGCTGCGCTCCGGCCGGGATGACGGCCTGGGCGTACCGCGCAGGAAAAGAGAGGCCGAGGACCTGCCAGGCAAGAACACCCGGGTCCTGGAACGAAAAAAGCCGGACCCGTTGCCGGGTCCGGCTCAACAACACATCAAACGTGCGGGTAAACCCACGGCCCTCAGGCCCGGTCCACTAGCCCGGTTCCCTCCAGTACCTGCTCGTCGCGCAGCTGTTCAGCCAGGGCCAACATCTGCTCCGGCGGGATCTGCCGAATGACGTTCTCCCGATCCGCATCCATCACGGTGATCACGGTCCGGCCACTAACATCATCCACGCTGAACTCCAGCGCCCGCTTAGTCGACTGCAGATAGGCATTGATCGATTCCACGACACGATCCATGTCCGAGGCCTCGACCGGTTCAGCCGGCTTGGTCCGCTCCGCTATGGCCTGCTCGGCCACCCGCGAAGCACTAGACCCACTGCTGGCCGACACCGCCGAGCTACCTTCCTTGGCTATTTGCCCCAGACCGGTGGCCATACGTTCTCCACCCTGGGCACCCCGGACATTCACAGCCACCAGTGGCGAGCTGATACTTCCAATACCATCACTCATGACACTGTCCTCGTCAGAAGGGCTGGATGGCGTTACCGCCATCCAGCCTCAACTCGGAAGCTCGAGTGATCGAGCTTACTGGAGCAGAGCCAGCACGTTCTGCGGAACGGCGTTCGCCTGCGACAGCACCGAG
This sequence comes from Thioalkalivibrio sp. ALJ12, assembly GCF_000378305.1. NCBI lineage: Bacteria > Pseudomonadati > Pseudomonadota > Gammaproteobacteria > Chromatiales > Ectothiorhodospiraceae > Thioalkalivibrio > Thioalkalivibrio sp. ALJ12. The sequence continues at coordinate 215,893 of NZ_KB899539.1, read as the reverse complement.
GTACCCGCCTGCTGCAGCACCTGGGCACGGGTCAGCTCTGCGGTCTCGGATGCAAAGTCGGCATCCATGATGCGCGAACGGGCGGCCGACAGATTCTCCGAGGAGATCTCCAGGTTGGCGATGGTGTTCTCGAATCGGATTTGCACCGCACCCAGTTCGGAACGCAGCCCGCTAATCTGCTGAAGAGCAGCATCGATCGTACCGATGGTTTCGGTTGCATCTTCTCGGGTCTCGACGCTGACACCATCCAAGGTGTTCACATCCACATCACCATCGAGACCCAAATCTGCTGCATCGGTCCCGCTAACATCAATACCGTCGGCCGGCGAAGCCATCAATTCGATCGCACGAAGGTAGGTTTCACCGTCGCTATCCAAACCACCGAAGTCGAAATCGCCAGCATCCGTAGCACTGATTTCGATATCATCACCAGTTCCGGTGAGGACAAGATCACCATCACTATCAAACGAAGCCGTAACGTTGGTTTGAGCACTTTCGGCATTGATGGCGTCAAGCACTTCCTGGTCAGAGGCGCCATCAGCGATCGTGATCTCAGCACCATTGATCGTTACAGTGCCGCCGCCATCGGTATTAAGTGTCTCGATCGTGTGAACTACTTCATCGGCCCGAGCCGCAGTCACGCCGGTATCATCCGTCGCGGCATTGATTGCAGCAACGACGTCGTCAAGGTCTTCTGCTGAGCCAAGGCTGATCGTGCGGTCATTGATCTCGATGTCCGTCAAGTTCAAATCACCGTCGTCCTCTGGAAGCTCAGAGAGAAGCAAGCTGTCCCCGCCAAGGCTGGCGGTGCCCAACTGGGAACCACGTGCATCCACACCGTCAACGGAAATGGTCTGGTTCTGGTTGGCACCCACTTGGAATACCAAATCCTCCAGTTCTCCATTAAGGATGTTTTCGCCGTTGAACTCAGTGGAGTTCGCAACCCGGTTGATTTCCTCTACCAGTTGCTGAACTTCATTATTCAGTGCCTGACGATCGGAAGAGGAGTTGGTGTCGTTAGCGGCCTGCACAGCAAGCTCGCGAATTCGCTGCATTGCATCCCCAATCGTACCCAGCGCACCTTCTGCAGACTGGGCAAAGGAAATCCCGTCATTCGCGTTGCGCGCGGCCTGATTCAGGCCGCGGATCTGGGAGGTGAAACGCTCGGAAATGGCCAGGCCGGCCGCGTCGTCCTTGGCGCTGTTGATACGCAGGCCCGAGGACAGACGCTCCAGGCTCTGAGCCAGCGCGCCCTGGGAGTTGCCCAGATTGCGCTGCGCGTTCAGGGAAAGAACGTTGGTGTTAATTACTTGGGACATGATCGCTCTCCTGTAGAGTCGTTCGTCACCGCCTCGGGCGGTTCTGGTGAACGGGCCAATCCCCGCTCTCAGGACCCTTAACGACCTCCCCCACAGAACCTTTAGCCCATCCACCAAATTTTTTTCGCCGCGGGCGGCAAATCGTTGCCGCCTGCGGCACATGCGCCCTCCAACGCGCCACACCACGCGCCACAGCCACACCATCATCCGCACCAGACACCCCCCGTCATCCCGGCCGCAGCGCTGCGGCCGGGATCTCCACACGCCGGACCATCCCGCAACCGCCGGGCAGCCCGCACTGCAGAGATCCCGGATAACCGCTGCGCGGTTTCCGGAATGACTGTGCTGTGGGAGTGGTGGCTGCGCGGCTTCCGAGATGACTCGGGTGGCAGGATGGTACGGAAACGGGCGCCGCGCCCCGGCCCCTCAAGGGTGGCGATTTCACCCCGTCATTGCGAGGAGCGCAGCGACGTGGCAATCGGCTGCATGTGGCAAGCCGCTTGATTCCAGCACCTTGCTGCTCCCGACCGATTGCTTCGTCGCTGCGCTCCTCGCAATGACAGGGGTGTGGTGGGTGCGCGGGATGACGGTGGTGGTTGAAGGCGAGACGGTTCGGGTATGTGCCCAGGGCCTTGATATACTTGAGCGATGCGCCTGAGCGACGAACAACAGACGATTATCCGCGAGGAAGTGGCCCGTGCATTCGGGCCGGATGCACACGTGAAGCTGTTCGGCTCGCGCGTGGATGATACCGCGCGCGGTGGCGACATCGACCTCTACATCGAGGCAGACGGCACCCCGAATGACCTGCTGGACCGGGAACTTCGGCTGTCTGCGGCATTGCAACGCCGCTTGGGCGAACGCCGTGTGGACATCGTGGTGCATCCGCGAGGGACGCCGCACCGCCCCATCGATGCGCATGCCGACCGCACGGGTGTCGCCCTGTGACCGTCGCGACGCCACCGCAGCGGCTCGCGCGGCTGATTGATTTGGTGGATCGCGAGGACAAGCACCTGCTGGCGGTGAGAGAACGCTTGCTTGAAGGCGATTGCACCGTCGATCCCGACCGCGTTCAGGCGCTGCTCGCCACCGACACCGGGGTGGACCGGCTCGAATCCTTTGGCGCAAAGTTCGGCCGTATGCAGGACACCATCATGGACAAGTTCATTCCTGCATTTCTCGCCAGCGCCGGGGAGAACGCGGGTCCGGCTATCGACAACCTATCCCGCCTGGAAAAGCTCGGCCTCATCCAGAACGCCGACGCATGGCTGCAGATGCGCCAGTTGCGCAACCGCCTGGTCCACGAATACATGGAAAAGCCGGCCGACCTGGCCCCGGCCCTGCAGCGCGCCTGCCACTTCACCGACCAGATGCACACCGACTACCAGACCCTGCGCACCTACGCGCAGGAGCACCTGAGGATCGGGCCCGCCAGCCATTAAGGAAACACTGATCAATGTTTCCTTGAGGCGTCACAAGCCCCTGCCCATCGGGCGATTAGATCAGCATCTCCCCCAGGTGTGATCCCGCTACTGTAGGAGGCGAGCCCTCTCGCCGATTGGGGCTGGCCAACCCCCCATCGCCCAGAGGGCTGGGCTCCTACGAGTGTTATCCCGCGAACGAGGGGTCTCAGATCAGCCAGGTGGTGCCGATGCGGGTCTCGGGGGTGGCGCCGGGGATCAGGTCCATCAGCAGCCAGCCGAAGATGAGGGTGATGAAGGCGCCACAGAAGACGGTGGCCACGAACAGGCCGATGCGGTTGCCGCGCTTCAGGCCGAGGATGCCGCGCAGCGACCAGTAGAGCAGCCACAGGCTGTAGAAGATCAGCAGCAGGCCGACGGTGTTGCCCCAGGGCCAGGGAAAGGCGGCGGCCACCTTGCCTACCCAGGCGGGCAGCAGGCCGATGGTCACCGCCAGCATCGCCCGGTCCGGATGGGAGTAGCCCTGGAACAGCTCGGTCAGGTAGTGCGCGGACCAGGCCAGACCCAGCACCCCGATGCTCATCGCCAGCACGCTGTAGACGCCGAAGCCCCAGGCCCCCGGCATCGCCTCCGGCGGCAGCCCGGTCGGGATGACCTGGTACAGCCACTGGCTGGCAATCACGCTGAGCAGCAGCACCGGGAGCGCCAGACGCAGAAAGGTTTGCCACCAGGGGGGTATCGCCTCCAGTTCGCCCACCTCCCGCACCGCCCGCAGGGGGTTCGTCAGCGTGCGCAGGACCAGAAGGCCCGGGTTCAGGCGAGAGGGGAATGAGCTCATCCCGTCAGTATGTGGCAATCCCGTGACGGTTTCGTGACAACGCTTGCCTTGACCCTGGCCTGATCGACCCGGGCTCAGCCCGCGAGCGTCAGCACCAGAATCACGAGGGTCAGGGTCTCTACCAGCTCCAGCGTGGCCCCGGCCGTGTCGCCGGTGAAGCCTCCCAGCCAGTGTCGCAGTACGCGCGTTGCAATCCACAGCGTCAGCCCGGCGGCGAGCAGGGCCGGTATCACCCCCCAAAGGCCGGAGAGCAGGCCCAGCACCAGCACCACTGCGGCCGAGACTGCGACAACGCCGATGGCGGCGCTGCGTGGAAGGTGCCTGGCCATGTCCGCGCCCAATCCGACGGGGTTTACGTAGGGAGTGGTCAGAAACAGCACCGGCGGCACCACGCGCCCCAGCAGCACCGCAAGCAGCAGCGCGACCCAGGCGCCGGTCTCGACCACCGCCACCAGCGCCGTGCCTTTCAGCAACAGGATCAGGATCAGCGCCGCGACCGCCATCGGGCCACAGGCCGGGTCCTTCATGATGGCCTGGGCCCGCTCCGGGTGCCGCTGGCCGCCCACCCAGGCGTCCACAGTGTCTGCCAGGCCGTCCAGGTGCAGCGCGCCGGTCAGCGCAACCCAGAATGTCAGCACCAGCGCCGCGACCAGCAACACCGGCGCCCCGGGGATCGCGGACAGACCGATCCCCACCAACACCAGAACCAGACCCAGGATCAGCCCCACCAGCGGATAGGCCAGGACCGAACGGCCGAGGTCCTCGGGCCGTGGCTCCTGTGCCGGCGTCGGCACGCGGGTCAGGAACTGCAGGGCCAGCCAGAAGGGCGCAAATACGGAGTTCATTGCGCCCCCCCTTCCATTCCTGCTGTAGGAGGCCAGCCCCCTGGCCGATGGGGCGTTGGCATATTCCCGATCGGCCAGAGGGCTGGCCTCCTACATTTGTTTTGCTTGATCACGAGGGCATCTCCTCGCGCTGGCCCGGCTCGACAACGTGCAAAGAGGCCAACGGCACTTCGATCGACAATAGCTTCTCCAACGGCCAGCCCTCCAGTTGTGCGCGCAGCAGGCGAATCACCCCGCCGTGGGTAACGACGAGGACACGACCGCCCGGCGCCACTACGCTCTGTTCCCAGCCGGCCAGCACCCGGTCGCGGAAGCTTCCGAGGTCTTCGCCGTTGGGTGGAGGGTAGCCGAACGGGTCTTCCCAGAACCGACCCAGCGCCTCGGCGTCCGTCTGCATCAGGGCCTCGGCCGTTTGCCCCTCCCAGTCCCCAAAATGTAGCTCCTGCAGGCGGGGATCACACTGGACGGGGAGCCCGGCCGCGCGGGCGAAGCCTTCGGCCGGGAGTCGACAGCGCTGCAGTGGCGAGCACACGACGCGATCCCACTCGCCGGAGGACTCGAACGCCGCACGCATCGCCCGCTCGCCTTCCGGGGTCAGCGGATCATCGCAGCCGCGCCCGCGAAAGCCGGCACCCGTCGTCTCGCCGTGGCGCAGCAGACCGATACGGACCGATTTGGTCATGGGGTATCGCCCGACACGCCAGCCTCGGCGAAGGTCGCCATGCCGGCGTGAAGCTCGCAGGCCAGGCGCAGCAGGGGCACGGCCGTGGCCGCCCCACTGCCCTCGCCCAGGCGCATGCCGAGATCCAGCAGCGGCTCGGCCGCCAGCGATTCCAGCAGTCGCCGGTGCCCCGGCTCCGCCGAGCTGTGGGCGTAGAAGAACCAGTCTGCCGTGCCCGGGCACAGCCGTTCGGCCACCAACGCCGCCGAGGTGCTGATGAAACCATCCACCAGCACCGGCAGCCCGATCTGCGCCGCGGCGATGTAAGCGCCGGCCAGCCCCGCAATCTCGAAGCCCCCCAGACAACGCAGGCTACCCAGTGCCTCGCCGCGCACCGCGGCGTGGGTGCGCAGGGCCTGCTCGATCACCTCGGCCTTGTGGCGCACGCCATTCGCATCCAGACCCGTGCCAGGCCCGGCCAGGTCCACCGGCGGCAGACCCAGCAGCGAACAGGCGACTGCGGCGGCAGCCGTCGTGTTGCCGATGCCCATCTCGCCACCGATGAACAGTTGTGTGCCGCCCCGCCGCGCGCGCTCGGCACACTGGCGGCCGGCGTTCAGCGCGCGTTCCAGCTGCGCCGACGTCATCGCGGGTTCGCGGGCCAGGTTTGCGGTGCCGGGGCCCAGGTTCAGCTGCTGCACACCGGCGACGGCCGGAGGCTGGGCCACGGTACCGAGGTTGATCACCTCGATGGACGCGCCCAGGTGCCGCGCCAGCACCGAGATCGCCGCACCGCCGTTCGCGAAGTTCGCGACCATCTGCGCGGTCACGGCCTGCGGGAAACGCGAAATGCCTTCCGCCACCACACCGTGATCGCCGGCGAACACCGCGACATGAACCCGCTCCAGCGTGGGCTGGCCCACGCCCTGCATGGCGGCCAGGCGCTCGGCGATCGCCTCCAGTCGCCCGAGCGAACCCGGCGGCTTGGTCAGCTGGGCCTGCCGCTCTGTTGCCGCACGACGCGCCTCGGCGCTCAGGGGTGCCGGCGGCACCTGCAGCCAGTCACAGTCTTCGGTCACGTGTTCCTCCGATGTTGAAACCAACACCCTTCATCAATGACGCCCGTCATTGCGAGGAGCCGAAGGCGACGTGGCAATCCGTCAGTTCACCCCGGGCCGATTGCTTCGACGCTGCGCGCCTCGCAATGACGGTGCCTGTTTCGCGCGTTGGTCTATTCATTCCAGCGGTTCACCCTTGAGCACATGCGGAAGGCCGGCGACGGTCAGCACGACGCGGTCCATCGTGGGGGCCAGGCGCTGGTGCAGCCAGCCCGCCTCGTCGGCGAAGCGGCGGGACAGCGCGTCCATCGGGGTAATGCCCATGCCCGTCTCGTTGGAGACGAACACCAGGGTGCCCGGCAGGCGCGGCACGGTGGCGATCAGGGCCTCCCGCTCGCGTTCGATCAGGGCCTCGTCCTCGGTGCAAAGGAGCTGGGTCAGCCACAGCGTCAGGCAATCGACCAGCAAGCATTCACCTGGCCTTGCGGCCTCTTCCAGCGCGGCGGCCAGGCCGATACCCGCCTCGATCAGTCCCCAGTCTCCGGGACGGTCGGCGCGGTGGCGTTCGATGCGGCGTGCCATCTCGGCGTCGTCGGCACGCGCGGTGGCGACATAGGTCACGTGCAGGCCGCTGGCATCGGCCAGTTGCTCCGCCAGTCGGCTCTTGCCGGAACGCACTCCGCCGAGCACCAGCGTCTTCATGTCACGGTCTCCGTGTTCCCTGCGCGCAGCAGCGCGAGGATGCGCCCCAGGTCCAGATGCGCCTCCAGGGTATCGGCCAGGCGTTCCAGGCCGCGCTCGCGTGCGGTCGCCAGGTCTTCGCCGTGCTCCTTCCCATTGCGCATGCCAGCCCAGTGCAGCAAAGCCTCGGCGGCAGCGGAGGTATCGAATACCCCGTGGACATAGGTCCCCGCCACGGCCTCGTCCTCGCTGCGCGCGCCGTCCGGGCCATGCTGCAGCTCCAGCAGCGGGCGATCCTGCCCGGGCCCTGTCGTCACTCCTGCATGGATCTCGTAGCCCTCCACGCGCGCCTCCCGGCCCAGCACACGGTCCCCGTGAACACGTTCCAGACGCTTTTCGGGAGCAAGACGCGTCTCGATGTCCAGCCAGCCGAGCCCCGGCGTGGAGCCGGGCCGCCCCTCGACACCGTCGGGGTCGTGCACGACCCGGCCCAGCATCTGGAAGCCGCCACAGATCCCGAGCACCTTGCCGCCATAACGCACATGGCGCTGCAGCTCGTCTTCCCAGCCCTGTTCCCGCAACCAGGCGAGGTCGTCGCGAACGGCCTTGGACCCCGGCAGGATGACCAGATCCGCCGGCTGCAGCGACTCGCCCGGGCCGGCGAAGCGAAGGTCCACACCCGGGTGCAGGCGCAGCGGGTCGAAATCGGTATGGTTGGAGATGCGCGGCAGGGCCGGCACGACGACCTTCAGGGCATCCACCGCCTTTTCCGGCACCGCCTCGCGCGGCAGGGCGTCCTCAGCATCCAGGTACAGCCCGTGGAGATACGGGATCACGCCCAGCACCGGCTTGCCGGTCTCCTGCTCCAGCCAGTCCAGTCCAGGCTGCAGGAGCGAGATATCGCCGCGAAAGCGGTTGATCACGAAGCCCTGCACCCGCGCGCGCTCCGTCGCGCTCAGCAACGCCAGCGTACCGACCAGATGCGCGAACACGCCGCCACGGTCGATATCTGCGACCAGGATCACCGGACAGTCCACCGCCTCGGCAAACCCCATGTTGGCAATATCGCCTGCGCGCAGGTTGATCTCTGCCGGCGAGCCCGCCCCTTCCACCAGCACGTGCGCATACTGCGCGGTCAGCCGTCGATGCGAGGCCAGCACGGCCTCGCGGGCGACGGGCTTGTAGTCATGGTAGGCACGAGCATCCAGCTCGGCCGCAGGACGGCCGTGGATGATCACCTGCGCCCCCTGATCGGAGCTGGGCTTGAGCAGCACCGGATTCATGTCGGTATGCGGCTCCAGGCCGCAGGCGGCGGCCTGCAGGGCCTGGGCGCGCCCGATCTCGCCGCCGTCCAACGTGACCGCGCTGTTCAGCGCCATGTTCTGCGGCTTGAACGGCACCACCGACAGCCGACGGCGATGCAGCACCCGCGCCAGCCCGGCCACCAGCACGCTCTTGCCGGCATCCGAGGTGGTCCCCTGCACCATCAGCGTGGTCGCGCTCACAACGCCTCCAGTCCCTGTTCCAGGCGGTGCCATTGGGCCTCGTCGCCCGGCAGCCCGAAACGCAGGCTGGCGGGGTCGTCGAAACGCCGCACCAGGATCGCCTGTCGCGCCAGCGCATCCTGAACCGCGACCGCATCATCGCGGCGCCCCCAGCGAAACAGTGCGGTGCCACCTTCGGTAGCGATTCCGTACCGCCGCAGCAGCTCTTCCAACCGCGCACCCGCCGCGGTCAGGTTCGCGCGCGTCTGCTCCTGCCAGGCGCGATCCTCCAGCGCTCGGGTGGCCGCCCAGCGCGCCGGGCCAGACAGCGCCCACGGACCCAGCCGCTCCGCCAGCGCCGCCCGCAGCGCCGGCTCCGCCGCCAGGAATCCGACCCGCGCCCCGGCCAGACCGAAGAACTTGCCCAGCGACCGCAGCACCAGCAGCCCCGGGCCCAGGTCCGTGCCCGGGTCGGCCGCCAACAGGCTGTGCCGGGGGCTGGTATCCATGAAGGCCTCGTCCACCACCAGCCAGCCGCCGCGTGCCGCGAGCCCCTTATGCCAGCGCAGCAGCGTCTCCACGGTCACGCGCAGTCCAGTCGGGTTGTTCGGGTTGACCAGTACCAGCACATCCAGCTGCGGCAGGCGTGCCTCGATCGCGGCCGGCGCCGCGTCGCCAAGCGCAGGAAGCGCCTCGACCCGATGCCCGGCCATGCGCCAGGCCCGCGCGTGTTCGTTGTAACTGGGCGCGAGGAGGCCAACCCGAGCAGCCGCTGGGCGAAGCTGTGGCAGCAGCTGGATGGCCGCCTGCGAGCCCGCCAGGGGCAACAGCCCTTTGCAGCCGTAGTACCGCGCCGCGGCCGCCTCCAGACCGTCGTCGGGCTCCGGCAGGCGCGCCCAGACGTCCGCCGGGGGCATGGGCAGCGGATAGCCGTGCGGGTTGATGCCGGTAGACAGGTCCAGCCATTGCTCCGGCGCCACCCCGTAATGCCTGGCAGCTGCGCGCAGTCCGCCACCATGCACCTGGGTTAGCACGGCCCCGGTCGGTGCCGGCCGCGCTCTGTTCAGCTCAGAAGATCGCAAGGCTCACCCCGATGACAAGCACGCCCATCCACAGCGCCAGCGCCCGATCCACCAGCCCCATCGCCGCACGGATGCCGGCGGCATCCGGTGCCGCGCCCATCCCCAGGCGCGGACGCCACTGACGCTCGCCGTGATATTGGCTGGCACCGCCCAGCACCAGCCCCAGTGCGCCCGCCCCAGCGGCCATTACCGGCCCAGCGTTCGGGCTCTTCCAGGCCGCGGCCTGCTCGCCCCAGCACTGCAGGGCATCGCGAGTGCGCCCGGCCAGGGCATAGGCCAGCGCGGTCATGCGCGCCGGGATCCAGTTCAGCAGGTCATCCAGCCGCGCCGCGGTCCAGCCAAAGCGCGTGTAACGCGCATTGCGGTAGCCCCACATCGCATCCAGCGTATTCACCAGGCGATACAGCACCACCCCCGGCGCACCGGCCACCAGGAACCAGAAAATGGTGCCGAACAAGGCATCGTTGCCGTTCTCCAGTACCGACTCCACCGCCGCGCCGCTGACCCCGGCCACATCCAGGGCCTCGCTGTCGCGGCTGACCAGCATCTGCACCTGCTGCCGCGCCTGGCCCAGATCGCCGGCCTCCAGCGCCCGGGCCACGCGCTCGGCGTGCTCGTCGAGGCTGCGCCAGCCCAGCGCCAACGCCAGTACCAGCAGCCCTACCAGCCAGACCGGCAGGAGCTGCTGCAACCAGACCGTCAGCAGCACAAAGGGCACCACCAGGACGGCCAGAAGCAGCGCGCCGCGGGCCCGACCATCGCGGTAGAACCGGGCCTCCAGGCGCTGGACCAGCAGCCCGAACCCGGCCAGCGGGTGCCAGCGGCGCGGATCGCCGATCAGGCGATCCAGCACCAGCGCACCAAGCAGCGTGAGGAACGCGATCAGCATCGGGTCATCCACTCGCTGAGGAACCGCCGGGTGCGTCGGTACGGCTGCCCCAGCGATTCTCGAACACCAGTTCGTCCAGCGACCGTCGCTGATCCCAGCCCTCGGTTTCCAGCATCGGCCGCTCGTAGAACGCATCCACATGACCCAGACAAAGGATCGCGATCGGCCAGGCCCCTTTCGGCATCCCCAGCTCCCCGGCCAGCCAGTCCGGGTCGAACAGCGACACCCAGCCCATGCCCAGGCCCTCGGCCCGGGCCGCGAGCCACAGGTTCTGGATCGCACACGCGGCGGAGCACAGGTCCATCTCCGGGATGGTGCGCCGACCCAGCACGTAGCGCTCGCGCCCATCGGTCAACGCGACCACCAGCAGCTCGCCCGCATCGCGGATACCTTCGAGCTTCAGCCGGTGCACCTCGGCGGCACGCTCGCCGCAGGCCTCGGCCGTGCGTGTCTGCTCCGCCGCCACATGCCCGTGCAACGCATCGCGCAGCCGCGCGTCGGTCACCCGCAGAAAGCGCCAGGGCTGCATGTAGCCCACGCTGGGCGCCTGGTGCGCGGCCTCCAGCAGGCGCCGCAGGGTATCGGGGTCCACCGGGTCCGGGCGGAAATGCCGCATGTCCCGGCGCTCGCCGATCACGCGATAGACCGCTGCGCGCTCCGCCGAGGCGAACGCGTTCGGATTCTCTTCTGACTGGTTGGGAGCTGGGGCCGTCATGAGGTTCCGTCGAGGCGACGGCGCGGCGAAGACACGAAGGAACAGGCTTTTAGGAACGCACCTGCGCCCTCGACCGTTGCCCGCCGCACGGTCGCAGGATGAATCACCGCCAGGCCGGTCTCCGGGCTTGCGAGCGTCGGAGGATGCCGACCGGCAGACGCCTTCCCGGGCACAGGACCCAGTGGCCAGTCTGCCGAGCGATTTACCGCTCGCTTACCGTTGCGGGGGCAGCGCCGGACTTGCACCAGCTTCCCGTTTCACCTGCCAACTGCAGGCACCTGACGAAAGCGGAGCATGATACGCGCTCAGGGTGCCCCCGACCAATTTGGGCACCAAACCATCTTGCCCTTGCTGCTATGATGAGGCGCTTTCGCTGCCCGTGCGGCGCCCCGAAAACACAGTATTGTTTACGTTACGAACAATCCACAACAGTCGGATTTTTAATGACTTTCACTTCCCTCAAACGCCAGTTAACGGCCCTTGCCGCGCTACTCCTGTGCGCGGGGCCGACACTGGCCGAACCGGTCACGGTGACCGACGATGACGATCGCGAGGTCACGCTCGACCGGCCCGCCGAACGTATCGTCAGCCTGGCCCCGCACATCACGGAAGTCCTGTTCGCCGTCGGCGCCGGAGAGCAGCTGGTCGGCGTCACGCAGCACAGCGACTTCCCGCCGGAGGCGGAGATGATCCCGCGAGTCGGTGGCTACAGCCGCATCGACCTGGAACGCGTGGTCGAGATGGACCCGGACCTGGTGGTCGCCTGGCGCAGTGGCAACTCCATCTCGCAGATCGAGCGCCTGCGCGATCTGGGGCTGAACGTCTATGTCTCGGAACCGCGCAGTTTCGAGGGCGTGGCCTCCAGCATGCGTCGCATGGCGCAGCTGGCCGGTACCGAGGAACGCGGCGAGGAGGCGGTGCAGGCCTTTCTCGACGAGATCGAGACGTTGCGGCTGGACTATTCCGACCGTGACCCGGTCCCGCTGTTCTACCAGGTCTGGGAACAGCCCCTGATGACGGTCAACGACGATCACCTGATCGGCGAGGCCATCCGCCTGTGCGGGGGCAAGAACGTGTTCGGTCACCTGGACCGCCTGGTGCCGCGCATGGACCGCGAGGCCGTGATCGAGGCCGACCCGGAGGTGATCATCGGTGGCGGCATGGGCGAAGACCGGCCGGACTGGGTAATTGCCTGGGAACAATGGGAGGACATGACTGCGGTGCAGCGCGACAACCTGTTCTTTATCCCGCCGTCGCTGCTCCAGCGTCACACCCCGCGGATTGCCGAAGGGACCCGGCTGATGTGCGAAGAGCTGGAACGGGCCCGTTCACGCCGGGACGACTGACCAGCCGTGACGCGCTCCTTCCTCCTCGCCACGGGGGTCCTGCTCCCGGCGTCGCTGCTTGCGATCCTGATCGCGCTGGCCTATGGCAGCGTCGCCATTGCCCCCGGCGACCTGCTCGCGGTGATTCAGGGCGAAGGGAGCCGCCTGCACAACACGCTGGTACTGGAACTGCGCCTGCCACGCGCCCTGGCCGCATTCGCCGCCGGCGGGCTGCTGGGCGTCGCCGGTGCCCTGATGCAGGTGTTGCTGCGCAATCCGCTGGCCGATCCCTATGTGCTGGGCCTCTCCGGCGGGGCTTCGGTGGGTGCCCTGCTGGCCATGCTCGCGGGGCTGTCGATGTTCTCGGTCTCGGTCGCCGCATTCGCAGGCGCGCTGCTGTCCACGGTGATCGTGTTCGGCCTGGCGCACGGCACCGGCAGCTGGACGCCGACCCGATTGCTGCTGACCGGCGTAGTCGTGGCGGCCGGCTGGGGCGCCGTGATCAGCTTCCTGCTCGCCGTGAGCCCGACCGCGGAGCTGCCCGGGATGCTGTACTGGCTGATGGGCGATGTCTCCCACGCCCGCAACCCCTACCCCGCCTGGGGTGTGCTGGTGCTGGTCGTGTTGCTGGCCCTGCCGCTGGGACGGACGCTGAACGTGCTGGCGCGCGGCCCGATGCAGGCGGCCGCACTGGGCGTGGCCGTGCGGCCGGTGGAATGGACGATCTACGTCGCGGCGGCACTGATCACCGCCACGGCGGTCATGCAGGTCGGTGCGGTGGGCTTCGTCGGACTAATCGTGCCGCACATGCTCCGGCTGATCTTCGGCAACGACCAGCGCGTGATCCTGCCGGCCTCGGCACTCGGCGGCGGCATCCTGCTGACGCTGGCCGACACCCTCGCCCGTACGATGATCGCCCCGGAGCAGTTGCCCGTCGGCGTGATCACCGCGATGCTGGGCGTCCCCGTATTCCTGTTCCTGCTGTACCGGAGCCGCTGATGCCTCCGCACACTGCCGACCCCCAACGTCACGGCGACCCCCATGCGCCGGGTGCCGAGAGCGTGCACGAGGCGCCGGGGCCGGACACCCTGCTGGCCACCCACGATCTGGTCATCGATATTCCGGAACGCGCCAGCGGCTCACCCCTGGACCTGACCATCAACCCGGGACAGTGCTGGGGCATCCTCGGCCCGAACGGCGCGGGCAAGAGCACCCTGCTGCACACACTGGGCGGGCTGCGCGCCGCCCGCGCAGGAGAGGTCCATGTACGCGGCCGCCCACTCCCCGACTACTCGCGTGCCCGCCTGGCGCGCGAACTGGGTCTGGTATTCCAGAAGCACCACGACGGCTTCCCTGCAACAGTACTGGAGACGGCTCTGATCGGCCGCCACCCGTACCTGCGGCCCTGGGACATCGAGTCCGCCGAGGACTACGCCCAGGCCCGCGCCGCCCTGGCCCGCATGGATCTGGCGGAACTGGAGCACCGCCTGGTCGATACCCTGTCCGGTGGCGAGCGCCAGCGCCTGGCCATCGCCACCGTACTCACCCAGAACCCGCGGCTCCTGCTGCTGGACGAGCCCACCAGCCAGCTCGACCTGCACCACCAGGTGGCGGTGCTGGACCATATACGGGGCATCGCCCGGGACAACCGCGCCGCGATCCTGGTGCTGCACGACGTGAACCTGGCGGTACGCTACTGCGATCACCTGCTGCTGATGTTCCCCGACGGAAAGGCCTGCTGGGGCCCCACCCGAACCATGCTGGTGCCCTCCGCGCTGGAACGGCTGTACAACCAGCCACTGAGCACCGGCGAGATCGACGGCCAGCCGGTCTTCATGCCGACCATCCCGTAACGAGGAATCCCGGTGGAATTCTTTCGCACCCTGCCCCTGCAAGCTGTCGCCGATTCCCTGCAGGCCGAGCTGACCGTACCGGCCCTGCCCCGGCTTTGCCCCGCCATTGACGCCCTTGTTGAAGAGACCGGGCCCGATGCCGGCGTCGTCTACTGCCTGTGGGGCGAGTTTCGTGTCCGGCGCGAGTGCATCAATGGCGGTGTGCGCTTCACCCTGCCGAGCTGCCCGAACGCCCTCGCCTGGACCCTGACGACCGGGCATCCGCCGAAGCCGGAGGCGGTCATGCTGCACCTGACCATCAACCGCCAGGAACACGACCCGGATTTCGTGGAGAGTCTTGAATTCTTTGCCGATAGCTGGCTGGAGCTGACATCGCTGCAACCGCCCCATGACAGGCCCTGACTGCAATTTTCTTTTGCTTTTATGGTCGGTATGGTTGCAGGGTTAATCAAGGGAAACACTGATGAATGTACACACTCGCGTTGGCACCCCAGGTTCTCCGAGACAAGGCGCGGTGCGCAGCCGGTAGTGGTTCTACCGGCAAGGGCCGCAACGCAGGATCGGGGAACCTGGGGTGCCAACCCCACAAGCCATTGAATGCAAGGGCTCGAGTCGCTTTTGCGCGCGCACGGCGTTGCGGCTCCCTTGTGCAGAATGACTGCACGGCGGTCACCGCGCCTTGTTCGCACGCAAAAGCAACTCGAGCGCGAGCGTGTACATTTATCAGTGTTTCCCTAGGAGAAGTCATGACCCCCACACCGCCGGACAGCGTACGCACAGCCCACCCGACCCAGGACGGCGCGGGTGTGAAGATTCGCCGCATCCATGACTTTCGCGGCGGCCTGGATCCCTTCCTGATGCTGGACGAGCTGAAGGCCAGTGCGAAGGAGGACTACATCGGTGGTTTCCCCTCCCACCCGCATCGCGGGTTCGAGACGCTGACCTACCTCGTCCATGGCGGCCTGACCCACGAAGATTCGATGGGCAACCAGGGTCGTGTGGAGGCAGGCGAGGCGCAGTGGATGAGCGCCGGGCGCGGGGTCATCCACTCCGAGATGCCCCTGCTGGACTCGGACGGGCTGCACGGCTTCCAGCTATGGGTAAACCTGCCGGCTCGGCGCAAGATGGACCCGCCGCGTTACCGCGACGTGCGCGCCGACGCGATGCGCCACCTGCCGGAAGACGACGGCCCACTGCACTTCAAGGCGATCGCCGGCTCCTGGCAGACCAGCGCCGGGGATACCGAAGGCCCGCTGGAACAGATCGGAGAAGGTGCGGCGATGGCGGATCTGAGCCTGCCGGCAGGCTACCGCCTGTCGCTGGCCGTCCAGCTGGACGACCGGGTGCTCGCCTATGTCTATGACGGCGAGCTGACCGGGTTGAAGACGGGCGAACTGGGCACCTGGAGCGGACAGACGCAGATCCACCTGATCGCCCAGCAGGATGCGCGAGTGCTGCTGTTCAAGGGCCGCCCGCTGGGCGAACCGATCGCCCACTACGGCCCGTTCGTGATGAACACCTCCGACGAGATCGAGCAGGCGATCAGCGACTATCAGTCCGGCCAGCTCGCGGCCGAACCGGCCAGCATCGACTGACCCGGCAGGGTCTGACTCTGACAGGGGCTTTCGCGGGCAAGCCCGCTCCCACAGACTTCAGGGTAGCGCCGGGTAAGAGTCATCGCTCTACCCACTGCCCCCTGTGGGAGCCGCCTTGGCGGCGAAGCCCCTGCCCACGCCAGCCAGCTCCCCCGGACCACCCGCCCGCTAGTTGGGCGCCTCTTGGTCGTCCTCGCGCGCCCACCCCATCGTGCGTTTTACGGCCTTCTTCCAGCCCCGGTAGTAGCGATCGCGGGTGGCCGCATCCATCTGCGGCTCGAATACCCGGTCCAGCTGGCTCTTCTGCGCCAGTTCGTCGCGCGTCCAGAAACCCACGGCCAGCCCGGCCAGATAGGCAGCCCCCAGGGCAGTCGATTCCGTGACCACCGGGCGCTCGACATTCACCCCGAGCATGTCGGCCTGGAACTGCATCATCACGTTGTTGGCGACCGCACCGCCGTCGACGCGCAGGCCCTTCAGCGCGATGCCGGAGTCCTGCTCCATCGCGTCGATCACGTCCTTGGTCTGGTAGGCCAGGGAGTCCAGCGTGGCGCGGGTGATGTGTTCCTTGCGCGTACCGCGCGTCAGCCCGAAGATCGCCCCGCGGGCATACATGTCCCAGTACGGAGCCCCGAGCCCCGCGAATGCCGGGACGACATAGACGCCGTCGGAGTCCTCCACCTTGCTCGCGTAGTATTCCGAGTCCTCGGCCGAATCGATCAGCTTGAGCTCGTCCCGCAGCCACTGGATCGCGGCACCGGCAATGAAGATGGAGCCCTCCAGCGCATACTCGACCTGGCCATCGACGCTCCAGGCGACGGTCGTGAGCAGACCCGAGTGCGAAGTGACCGGCTCGGTGCCGGTGTTCATCAGGAGAAAGCAGCCGGTGCCATAGGTGTTCTTGGCCATGCCGCGATCGAAGCAGGTCTGCCCGAAGAGCGCCGCATGCTGGTCGCCGGCCACGCCCGCGATGGGGATCTCGTGGGCCCCAAACATCTCGGTGCCCGTATGGCCCAGCACCTCGCTGGAGCCCCGGACCTCGGGGAGCATGGCCCGCGGGATCTCCAGTTCGTCCAGCAGCGTGTCATCCCAGTCCAGCTCGTGGATGTTGAACAGCTGCGTGCGCGAGGCGTTGGAGACATCGGTTACATGCCGCTCGCCTCGGGTGAGATTCCAGATCAGCCAGGTATCCATGGTGCCGAACAGCAACTCGCCGCGCTCCGCGCGCTCGCGCGCACCGTCCACGTGATCCAGCAGCCAGCGCAGCTTGGTTCCGGAGAAGTAGGCATCCACCACCAGCCCGCTGCGTTCCCGGATGGTCTCCTCCAGCCCGCGCGCCTTCAGCTCGTCGCAGAAACCCGCAGTGCGCCGGTCCTGCCAGACGATTGCCGGGTGGATCGGCTTGCCCGTCTCCCGGTCCCAGACCACGGTGGTCTCGCGCTGGTTGGTGATGCCAATGGCCGCGAGCTGGGCCGGCTTGATACCGCGGGTCTCCAGCACCTCGCGCGCCGCCCCGATCTGGGTGCCCCAGATCTCCATCGCGTCGTGCTCGACCCAGCCGGGCTGGGGGTAATGCTGGGTGAACTCGCGCTGGGCGACACCGATGATCGACGCCTCACGATCGAACAGGATCGCCCGGCAGCTGGTCGTGCCCTGATCCAGGGCCAGGATGTACTCGCCGTCCATGTTCCCTCCTCGTGCAGCGGGGATTTCGGCGCGGCGCACCCGCGCGGTGTCAGCCCGCCTCGATCAGTTCGACGGTGTTGCCGTCCGGGTCGCGGACGAACGCGGCCGGTCGCCCGGACTGACTGCGATCGGCCGAGTGCCCGGCGTTCTCCAGGCGTTGCAGCAAGGTGTCCAGACCACGCACGCGCAAGGCCAGGTGGCGATCGCGACCGCCGCGCACGTCGCGTTCGGTAGCGTCCGGATTGGGTACGCCCAGCAGGTGCAGGGTCTGCCCGCCACCCAGGTCATACCAAAGCCCCGGAAAGCCGAGATCCGGACGCTCCACGGGGCGCAGCCCCAGGATCTCGCCATAGAACCGCGCGGACGCCTCCAGATCGGCGATCACGACACTGACGTGATCCAGACCCAGCACGCTGGGGGATCGAGCCGCCGTCATACGTGCATCAGCCCCGAAGAAGGCTCCAGCAGCACCACCGCCTGGGCCGCCACGCCTTCTCCGCGCCCTGTAAAGCCCAGACGCTCGGTGGTTGTCGCCTTCACATTCACCGCACCCGCCATCAGCCCCAGGTCCGCAGCGATGTGGTCCTCCATCGCCGCCACATGCGGGGCCATCTTCGGTGCCTGGGCGATCACGGTCGCATCCACATTTACCGGGCGCCACCCGGCCTCCTGGACCCGGCGCAGGGTCTCGCGCAGAAGGTCGCGGCTGTTCGCCCCACGAAAGCGCTCGTCGGTATCGGGAAAGTGGCGGCCGATATCCCCCTGCCCCGCCGCCCCGAACAGGGCATCACAGATCGCGTGCAACAAGACGTCGCCATCGGAATGCGCGACAAAGCCGTGATCGAACGGGATGCGCACACCGCCCAGGATCAGGTGATCGCCGGGTCCGAAGGCATGCACGTCGAAGCCCTGCCCCACGCGCATGCCGCTCATGGCCGGAACCCGCCGTCCAGGCGCCCCTGCTGCATCAGGTATAGCTGGGCCAGTTCCAGATCCTCCGCCCGGGTGATCTTGATGTTCATCATCGAGCCCTCGATCAGACGCGGACGGGCGCCATGCCATTCGATCGCGCTGGCCTCGTCGGTAACCGCATGACCGGCCTCGCGGGCGGCCCGATTGGCCTCCCGCAGCATGCCGAGGCGGAACATCTGTGGTGTCAGCGCGCGCCAGACGCGCGCGCGTTCCAGCGTGCGCTCGACGCGCCCGTCCTCGTCACTCCACTTGACCGTATCCGTGCTGGGCGTGGCCAGCAGACCGCCCACCGGATCGTCCCGCAGCGCGTTCAGAAGGTGGTCCAGATCCGCGCGTGGCAGACAGGGGCGCGCGGCATCGTGCACCAGCACCCAGTCATCGGGGGCCGCGCGTTCCTGCAGGAAGTCGAGTCCGTTCTGGACCGAATCCGCCCGCTCGGCCCCGCCGGCCACACGAAACAGGCGCCCGCCCGCCGTTGGAAGATCCAGCGCGTCCGGGTCCACATCCGGCCCGAGCACCAGGACCACACCGCGAATGCGCGGGTGCTCAAGAAAGATCGACAGGGTATGCGAGAGGATGGTGCGTGACCCCAGCGTCAGGAACTGCTTGGGTCGATCGGAGCCCATGCGCCGGCCCACGCCGGCCGCCGGGATCAGGGCCCAGTAGGCGGGTTCCGCGGAGGGGTTGTTGGTGTCGGGATCAGCCATCAAACGGATCCTCGGGTGGCAGCGTATCGGTTGCCGGCTCGCGTTCGCGGTCCGGGATCTCGGCGGGCCCCGGGGACACATCCCGCGCCGGGTCTGGCAACGGCTCCGGCACTGGACGCCGGTCGTCGTCCTCGCCGACCACAAAGAAGAAGATCTCGTCTTCGCGGATCATGCCCAGGTCGCGGCGGGCGCGTTCTTCCACCGCATCGGTACCGGTACGCAGGTCGTGTACCTCGGCCTCCAGCGCCTGATTGCGTTGCTCCAGCTCGGCGTTGGCCGCACGCTGCTCCTCTACCTGCTCGCGCAGGTCGCGTACATCGCGCCAGCTGCCCTCTCCCAGCCACAGCGGCCACTGCAACAGCAGTAGCAGCACCGCCAGACCGATCAGCAACCAGCGCATCAGCGATTCCCGCGGCCGGTCGCCACGGCCAGCCGCCAGGGAGAGAGTCGAGCTTCCATGCCCGGCATTCTACGGCCCCTTGGCCGCCGGGCACAGGAGACGCTCTGCAGGCTGAGAACCCAACCCGCGACAAACGCAACAATCGCGGATTATCGCCGGATGTTGAAGGCATCCATGCCGGGATAACGCGCCCGGGATCCCAGATGCTCCTCGATCCGGATCAGCTGGTTGTACTTGGCCACGCGATCCGAGCGCGAGAGCGAACCGGTCTTGATCTGGCCAACCCCGGTGGCTACCGCCAGATCGGCGATGGTCACGTCCTCGGTCTCGCCGGAGCGATGCGAGATCACCGCCGTGTACTTCGCCTGGCGCGCCAGCTCGATGGCCTCCAGGGTCTCGGTTACGGTGCCGATCTGGTTCAGCTTGATCAGGATCGAGTTGGCCACGCCCTTGTCGATCCCTTCCTGCAGGATCTGCGTATTGGTCACGAACAGGTCATCGCCGACCAGCTGCACGCGGTCACCGAGACGCTCGGTGAGGACCTTCCAGCCATCCCAGTCGTCCTCGCCCATGCCGTCCTCGATGGTCAGGATCGGGTACTGGTCGACCCAGTGGGCAAGGTACTCGCAGAACTCGTCGGCGGAGAAGGCCTTGCCCTCGGAGTCGAGGTGGTAGCGGCCGTCGCGATAGAACTCGGAACTGGCACAGTCCAGGCCCAGCCAGATGTCCTGCCCGGCCTTGAAGCCCGCCTTGTGGATGGCCTCGAGGATCACCTCGATCGCAGCCGAGTTGGACGGCAGATCCGGGGCAAAGCCGCCCTCGTCCCCCACGCCCGTCCCCAGGTTGCGCTGACCCAGCACCTTCTTCAGGGCATGGAACACCTCGGCGCCGTAGCGCACGGCCTCACGCACGGAGTCCGCGCCCACCGGCAGGATCATGAACTCCTGCATGTCGACGCTGTTGTCGGCGTGGGCGCCGCCGTTGATGATGTTCATCATCGGCACGGGCAGCAGGGTCGCCTGCTCGCCGCCCATGGACTCGAACAGCGGCTGCTCGCGATCCGCCGCCTGTGCATGCGCGGCCGCCATCGAGACTGCCAGCAGCGCGTTCGCGCCCAGGCGCGACTTGTTCTCGGTGCCGTCCAGCTCGAGCATGCGGCGGTCCACCGCCGTCTGGTCCAGCTCCATCCCACGCAGGGCGTCGCGGATCTCGCCATTCACATGGCCCACGGCCTTCTGCACGCCCTTGCCGCCATAGCGCGGCTCGTCATCGCGCAGCTCCAGTGCCTCGCGGGCCCCCGTGGAGGCCCCCGACGGCACCGCGGCACGACCCATCGCGCCGGAATCCAGGACAACGTCGGCCTCGACCGTCGGGTTGCCCCGCGAGTCGATGATCTCGCGGGCATGAATCTCCGCAATCTGGGACATGCTTTCTCCTTGAAAAATAAACTCATCCGCCCCAAAGGTTGGAGGCGGAACTTAAATGAAACTCTTAAATAATCCTGCGCGAATCAACCCAGCCCGTACTCGGCCTCGGCAAACGGCTGCGCCTTGGCGGCCGTATCCAGCGCCTTGAGCGTGGTCAGCAGCTCCGCCATGCGCGGCAGCGGCCAGGCGTTGGGCCCATCCGAGAGGGCGCGCTCGGGATCCGGATGGGTCTCCATGAACAGACCCGACACCCCGGAGGCGACGGCCGCCCGCGCCAGCACGGGGACATACTCGCGCTGCCCACCAGAGGTCGCGCCCTGCCCGCCCGGCTGCTGGACCGAGTGCGTGGCGTCGAACACCACCGGGCAACCGGTCTGGCGCATCTGGGCCAGACCCCGCATGTCCGAGATCAGCGTGTTGTAGCCGAAGGAGACGCCGCGTTCACAGACCATGATCTGGTCGTTGCCGGCCTCGCGCGCCTTGTCCACGACATTGCCCATATCCCAGGGCGCCAGGAACTGGCCCTTCTTGATGTTCACCGGGCGCCCCTGGCGCGCGACATTCTGGATGAAGTTCGTCTGCCGGCACAGGAACGCGGGCGTTTGCAGCACGTCCACCACGGCCGCGACCTCGTCCAGCGGGGTGTCCTCGTGGACATCGGTCAGCACCGGGACTCCCAACTGCTGCTTCACCTGTTCCAGGATGCGCAGGCCCTCTTCGATGCCCGGACCACGGAAACTCTTCGTCGACGAGCGATTGGCCTTGTCGAACGAGGACTTGTAGATAAACGGGATGCCCAGTTCGTCGGTGATCGTCTTGAGCGCACCCGCGGTCTCCAGGGCCATCGCCTCGGATTCGATCACGCAGGGGCCGGCAATCAGAAAAAATGGCCGGTCGAGGCCGACTTCAAAACCGCAAAGCTGCATGCAATGTCCTGTCTGGCGGACGCCACCCTCCGGGCACGGCCGCAAAGCGCCGTCATACGGCGCGTTAGGCAAACACTAATCCGTCAACGCCGTCGTGGTCTCCGGCTCGCGCTCGTCCTGATAGGTCCGCGCGGCGCGGATGAAACCGGTAAACAGCGGATGCCCGTCGCGCGGGGTCGAGGTGAACTCCGGATGGAACTGGCAACCGATGAACCACGGGTGGCCCGGCAGCTCCACCGCCTCGACCAGTTCGCCAGACTCGGACACACCCGAGATGCGCAGGCCCGCTGCCTCCAGCCGTTCGCGATAGGCGTTGTTGAACTCGAAGCGGTGGCGATGGCGCTCGCTGACATCTTCGCGGCCATAGGCCTCCGCAATCCGCGAACCCGGGGCCAGTCGCGCGGACTGTGCCCCCAGACGCATCGTGCCGCCGAGATCGCTCTCGGCATCGCGCCGTTCGATGCGGCCCTCGCGGTCCTGCCACTCGGTAATCAGGGCAATCACCGGGTGCGGGGTATCCGGGGCAAACTCCGTACTGTGCGCGCCTTCGAGGCCGGCCTGATCACGGGCGAACTCGATCACCGCAACCTGCATGCCCAGACAGATACCCAGGTAAGGCACGCCGTGCTCGCGCGCATAGCGCACGGCCGCGATCTTGCCTTCCACACCGCGCTCGCCAAAGCCACCGGGCACCAGGATCGCGTCCAGACCTTCCATCTCCCCCTGGATCTCGGCATCCGCGCCTTCGAGCTTTTCCGAATCGAGATAGCGAATACGCACCCGCGTCCCGACCTGTACGCCGGCATGGGTCAGCGCCTCGTTCACGGACTTGTAGGACTCGGTGAGATCGACGTACTTGCCGATCATGCCGACGGTGACCTCGGACTCCGGGAACTCCATGGCGTTGACCACGTGCTTCCAGTCCGACAGGTCCGCCTGCGGCGCCTCGATATGCAGCTTGCGCAGCACGATCTCGTCGAGCTTCTGCGAGTGCAGCCACAGCGGGATCTTGTAGATATTGTCCACGTCCACCGCGGAGATGACCGCCTTCTCCTCGACGTTGGTGAACAGGGCAATCTTGCGCCGCTCGCCCTCGGGGATCGCCTGGGTCGAACGGCACAGCAGGATATCCGGCTGGATCCCGATCGAGCGCAGCTCCTTGACCGAGTGCTGCGTGGGCTTGGTCTTGATCTCGCCGGCGGCGGCAATAAAGGGCACCAGGGTCAGGTGCATGAACAGGGCATTCTCGTGTCCCAGCTCCACACCCATCTGGCGGATCGCCTCGAGGAATGGCAGGGACTCGATATCGCCCACCGTACCGCCGATCTCGATCAGCGCAATGTCGGCATCGCCCGCACCCTCGCGGATCGAGCGCTTGATCTCGTCGGTGATATGCGGGATCACCTGCACCGTACCGCCCAGGTAGTCGCCGCGGCGCTCCTTGCGGATCACGTTCTCGTAGATCTGCCCGGTCGTGAAATTGTTGCGCCGCGAGGTGCGGATGCGCACAAAGCGCTCGTAATGCCCCAGGTCCAGGTCCGTCTCCGCGCCGTCATCGGTCACGAAGACCTCGCCGTGCTGGAACGGGCTCATGGTGCCCGGATCGACGTTAATATAGGGGTCGAGCTTGAGCAGCGTCACCTTGAGGCCGCGCGCCTCCAGGATAGCCCCCAGCGAGGCGGATGCAATGCCTTTGCCCAGAGACGAAACCACGCCTCCGGTAATGAATACATAACGCGTCATGCGGGAAACCTGGCTAGGGAATTACGGTAGCCCCGCTCATACGGCTCACGGGCGGCTCAGATCGGCCGAAATGCTACCAGAGAGCCCCTGACGGCTCAATCGGCCGCCGCACCACGCGGCATGTTTTGCGCGTCCGCCGCGAGCGGCCGGAAGGCCACCAGCGTCATGTCGTCACGCCGTGGCTCGCCGCCGCGATAATCCTCCAGTACGCGGACCACGGAATCGATCTTGGCGGCCAGGTCACGCGGGGACTTTTCCGCCAGCACGTGGCGCAGGCGACGGCGCCCGAACAGTCGGGGCGGCTCGCCACCCACATGGTCGTGGGCTCCGTCGGTAATCAGGAAGAACTCCATGCCCGGCTCGACCGCCACCACATGATCCACCGGCTGCGCGGGCTCCAGGCTGCGATACCCCAGCCCACCGCGGACGCCGCGAATCTCTTCCACCTGTCCCGCACGATCCATGATCAGCGGCAGCCCTACGCCGGCAAAGGTCAGGGTCCGGGCATCCGGGTCATAGACGCACACCGCCGCCTCCAATCCGTCGTCGGAATCCGAGTCATGACCGTCCTGGCGCAGGCGCGAGCGCACCAGCCGATCCATCTCGCGCAGGATTGCCGACGGTTCCAGGAGCCGGTGTTCATGCAGGATGCGATCCAGCGCCGAGGCCAGCACCAGGGTAATGAATGCCCCGGGGACGCCATGCCCGGTACAGTCCGCGGCCACCAGCACGCTGCGCCCGTCGATGGCCTCCAGCCAGAAGTAGTCGCCACCAACCAGGTGCAGCGGCTCCCAGTAGACCTGCACCTCGTCCAGGTGTCCGTCCAGGGCGTGCTTGTCCGGGAGCATCGCGGTCTGGATGCGCCGCGCATAGCGGATGCTCTCCACCACAAGGCGGTTGCTGCGCTCGAGTTCGCGGTTGGCCTCGTCGACCCGCGCAAGCGCACGTTCAGTCTCCAGCTTCTCGGCCTCCAGCTCGCGGGTACGCTCGACCACGCGGCGCTCCAGGTCCTCGTTCAGGGCCTTCAGCTCGCCCCGCGCACCATCCCGCGCATCAAGGCCCTGCTGAAAGGCATTCAGGAGGCGGTCGAGCGAGCGGTCCAGGGCACCGAGCTCGTCATCCACATGGTGGCCCATGCGGGGGCGCGGCCACTGGGCCGGATGGTCGGGATCGGTACCCGCCACGGCTCGGGAGATGCGCAGCATCGGGCGCAGCATGAGGCCGTAGAACAGCAGTACGACGACCAGCGAGACGATCACCGCCTGCACCACGCTGGTGATCACGCTATTGCGGAGACGCTCGATCAGGGCTGCAGCCAGCACATCGGGGGCGAGCTCCACACGCAGCATCCCCACTGCACCATTGGTTTCGCGCAGGTCCGGGTGGAGCAGTTCGCGCTCGTGCTGGCGATCCGCCCCGAACAGGCGTTCCCCAAGCCAGGAGGCGCCGCCACCTTCGCGTTCCACCTCGGCCAAGGTGCGCCCGAAGTCGTCGAGTATCTCGGCGCGGTGGATCTCGTCAAAGGCCTGCAGGCCCGCCACAAGTGATTCCGCCTGATCGGCATTCAGCTGATAGGCCGCCTCGGCCGCGGGAGGGGCCACCAGCCGTTGCAGCCGTTCGATCTGTTCCAGGGTGTCCGCGCGAAAGGCACGCGAGTCGGCCGCGATCACATAGGCGCTCGCCAGCAGGCTGAGCGCCAGTGCAACCAGCAGGGTCGCGAGCGCCAGCTTCGCGACCAGGCTGCGGCTGCGCGCCGGGCCGGGCTCTGTCATACCGACTCGCCGTGGAACTGGACCTCGACGCGATTACGGCCTTCGTTTTTCGCGCGGTAAAGCAGATCATCCGCCGCCGCGACCAGCGCCCCGGCATCCGGCCAGCGTTCGGTCGTCACGACGAGACCGATCGAGACCTCCAGATGCAGCGGTTCGCCCTTCCAGCGCGGGATCGTCTGCTCGACAGTGGTGCGGATGCGCTCCGCCAAGCTCATGGCCGCATCAAGCTCGAGGTCCGCGGCCACCACCAGGAACTCCTCGCCCCCCATGCGCCCGGCGTACTGATCGGCGCCGAGCTCGCCGCGGAGGATCTCGGCGAAGCTCTGCAGGGCGTAATCCCCGGCGGCATGGCCATGGGTGTCATTCAGGGCTTTGAAGTCGTCTAGGTCGAGCATCATCACAGTGAGCGAGCGGGCCTGATCGCCCACCGTTTCGGCCAGCCCCTCGACACAGTCCATTACCCGGCGCCGCGAGAACAGCCCGGTCAGGGCATCCTCCAGCGCCAGGCGCTCGAGCTCGGCCGTCAGGCGCTCGCGCTCGCGCACCTCGTCGGACAGTGCACCGTTGAGCTGCTCCAGGTGGGTGGCCTGCTCGCGCAGCTGACGGTTGGCGGCCTGCAGGTCCAGCTGCATCCGATCACTCATGCGCATCATGCGGCGCTGAACGCGATAACTCTCTGAATAGGCCTTGGCGAGCATGCGCACGCCCTCGGCCACATCGTCCAGCGCCTCCAGCATCTGCTCGGAGCGCTGCATGATCTGCTTCTCCTGCTCGAACAGAGAGAAGTCGGCAAGCGCTTCCGGATCGTCGCCGTCGCGTGCGGTCGCTGGCACCGGCACTGGCTGCTTGGGGTCGTGAGAGGCGTTCATGATGTCGGGCACATGCGGTAGTCCGCGTGGGCAAAGTCCTCGGAAAAGTCCTCGCCGAATTCTTCCATCGTCTCGTCGTCTTCGTGGTAGCACCAGTTGATGCGCACGTTGATGCCGGCCTCGGCGGCGTCTTCGAGGATCTGAAAGAGGTTCATCAGCGCCTTCGCGGTCGAGCTGTTGAAGTAGATCATCTCGACGCTGAACTCCAGCGACTCGCTGGCCCGCTCCTGGACCGCCTGTCGCAGGCCCTGGGTCAGGGGTCCATAGAAGCTCGCAGCGTCTTCCGGGTAGGACTCGCCGGAAATGCGGTAATGCCCCGCCGCGAAATCGAACAGGACCTCCGGGGTGCGGTCCGTTGCCTCGTGTCGAATGGGGTCCAGTGCTGCCATCAGATGTAGGCCTTCAGTACAAAGTAGGAATACGCGTCGGAGAGGTGCTCGAAGTCGAACTGGATCGGCTCGCTGGCTCGGCGTGCGATCTCGATCAGCCCGATGCTGCCCCCCTTGCTGCCCTCGTCCGGCGGCTCGCGCAGCTTTTCCTTGTAGAAGCGCCGCAGGGCCTCGTTGTCCATCCCCTGAAGCTCGCTCAGCCGGCTGCCCAGAGTATCCGCGTCTTCGCGGGCGATGATATTGCCGCAGATCACGAAGAATCGGCCTTTTTCGGAGCCGACCGTAATCATGCCGGAGCTCAGCTCCACCGGGGGTTCCGCCGCGTGCTCGATCCGTTCGGCCGAGTAGCGAATGATGTTCTGCACCTGCTCGACGAACACCGAGAACACTCGGTTTACGGTCTTGTTGTCTGTCGACTCCAGCCGGATCTTCTGACGCAGGGCGTCGCCCAGCGCCTTCAGGATGCCTTCGGAGATATAGCCGGTGAACGAAAAGATAATGCCGCGCCGGGTCATGTTGCGCTGAAAATCCAGCACCTCCTCGGCGATCAGGCCACCGCGATCCGCTTCGCGCTGCGTGGCGAACTCAGTCATTCGCGTCTCCGTTACGTTCGAGTACTTCGCTGACGATCGCTGCGTAGCGGCCATCCTCGCGCATGGCATCCAGCGCGGCCTGGAGGCGGTCCAGCCGATCGCGATCGGTATCCGGGTGGCAGGCGAGCGACATCACCGTGTCGTTGAAGGCAAACAGCGAGCGCAGTTCGCCGATCTCTTCCAGGCGCGCGTACCAGGGTGCGAGGTGCTCGCCACTGACCCAGACGTCAATCCGGTCGGCCGCGAGCTTGCGCGCGTTCAGGCGGTCATTGGGGGCGGTATCGATCTCAATCCCCCGGGCCTCGACATACAACGCAACGGCGTCGTCGCGATAACCACCCACTCGATAGTCGTGAAGGTCATCGAGCGACTGCGCTGCGACGTCGGAGCCCTCAAGGGCATAGGCATGCCACTGATTCTCCACCAGCGGGCCTACCCACTCGAAGAGCTCTTCGCGTTGCGGAGTCCGCGTCGTCGAGAACACACAGGTATCGGGGTTCGACTGCGCCTCGGCGTAAGCACGACTCCAGGGCAACAAACGGATCTCGGCCTCGATCCCGGTTTCCTCGAGCAGCTGGTTCATCACGCGCACAGAGATACCGTCAAGCCCGCCTTCCGGCGTCTCGAAGTTAAATGGCGGATAACTCTCGGTGGCCAGGCTGAGGGTTCCGCCCTGTGCCGTTGCCATACCCAGCAACGCGAACACACAAGCGATACCCCGGACATATGCCCTGGTCTGCCGGCTGATGGTTCTCACACCCCGGCCCCTCAAAAGTATGACGAAGTTCAAGCATTGGCTTTTCCGCTCGCCCCGTCAACTGCAAGGGGACTACAGGTTCTGGACGGATCACCATCCACCGGACGTGCCGCCTTCAGGGACCCAGGTCTCCATGCGACCAGAGAATGGCGACGACAAGCCCATCCGACTGCCGCCTGACCAACGGCAGATGTTCGCGTTCCCATGGCGGGATCCCCCGCTCCTGAAGCCGCTTCTTCAAG
Source organism: Thioalkalivibrio sp. ALJ12 (assembly GCF_000378305.1). NCBI lineage: Bacteria > Pseudomonadati > Pseudomonadota > Gammaproteobacteria > Chromatiales > Ectothiorhodospiraceae > Thioalkalivibrio > Thioalkalivibrio sp. ALJ12. The sequence goes on along the minus strand of NZ_KB899539.1, from coordinate 187,644 downwards.
GGTCGGCGACCCGCTGGCGTCACCACGGTTTCCCCACCCCGGCGAAAACCGACCTCCAGCGCCTCCTGCGCGTCCACACCCAGGGCCACCAGCGCTGCGCGCTCCAGTACCCGACCATCCGGGAGCGTCAGGCGCGCATGCCCCGGCGGCCAGGGGATCACGTCACCTGGCACGGCCGACTTTGCATCCGGGGCTTCGGCACAAATCGTTCCGCGATAAACGCCCATCCAGCCATCCGCCCAGCGCAGCTCCGGAGTCCGGTCCGGCGCGTGGACCTCCAGTTGCCGACAGAACTCCTCCAGCCGCGCATGGCCCGGCGGTCGCAGGCCCTGCGCGCGCAGCCAGGCCCGCAATCGCGCGCGTCGAGCGGGCCGGTCCAGCTCGGCCAGCGAGGCCAGCTCGAGCGAGGCCTCATCCGGAATGCGTTCATCCTCCAGGCTCTCCAGGCGGTCGACGGCCTCGCGCTGCCAGCGGGCGCTGCGCGCCAGGGAGGCATGAACAGGGAAGCGCTCCGCCAGACGCGGGAGGATCTCGCGGCGCAGGAAATTGCGATCGAACCGGGTGTCGTCATTGCTTGGGTCGTCGTACCAACCGAGCCCCGCCGCTTCTGCGTAGTCCGCGATGGCCTCGCCCGGGACCTCCAGCAACGGTCTCCCCAACCAGGTGTCCCCTTCGCGACGCAGTACCCGCATGCCCTGAAGGCCCTCCGGACCGCTCCCGCGCAGCGCGGCGAGCAGAAAAGTCTCGGCCTGGTCGTCGGCATGCTGGGCGGTCAGGATCAGGTCCCGCCCCCCGAGGCCCTCGCGCAGGGCCGTGTAGCGTGAACGGCGCGCTGCGGCCTCCGGCCCCTCGGAGGCATCATCAAGAACGGTCACCTTGCGTACGGTCAGCGCTACATCCAGCGCCTCGGCAACGCGTACACAGAACGCCGCCTGCGCATCGGCATCCGGTCGCAGACCGTGATTCACATGCCAGGCCTCAAGCCCTTGAGGGCGCAGTCGCGCGAGCGCGTGCAGCAATACAGAGGAGTCGCGGCCGCCGCTAAAGGCGACGCGCAAAGAAGCGAAGTCCGGGTGGTCCTGCAAAAAGGCCCGCATGGCGACCATCACCGGGTGGGTGTGATCCCCCACCCGGCCCGGTGTCTCAGGAAGTGGCTTCCTGGAAGGCACCGTAGTCCATCAGGCGGCGGTAACGCCGATCCAGCCGCTTGGCCGGGTCCAGCGCCTCCAGGCCATCAAGGGTTTCCAGCAGCGCCGAGCGCAGGTGTGCCGACATCGTCTCCGGATCGCGATGGGCCCCGCCCAGTGGCTCGGAGACGATGCGATCGACCAGCCCCAGATCGTGCAGCCGTTGCGAGGTAATGCCCAGCGCCTCCGCTGCCTCGGACGCGCGTTCGGCACTCTTCCAGAGAATGGAGGCACAGCCTTCCGGCGAGATGACCGAGTAGGTCGAGTACTGCAGCATCAGCGTGGCATCCCCGACCCCGATCGCCAGCGCGCCGCCGGAGCCGCCCTCGCCGATCACGGTCGCGATGATCGGGGTATCCAGCCGCGCCATCACCATCAGGTTGCGGGCGATCGCCTCGCTCTGGCCGCGCTCCTCGGCACCCACGCCCGGATAGGCACCCGGGGTGTCGATGAACGTAAGGACCGGCAGGCGAAAACGCTCGGCCGTCTCCATCAGCCGCAGGGCCTTGCGGTAGCCCTCCGGGCGCGGCATCCCGAAGTTGCGGTAGACCTTCTCGCGCGTCTGGCGACCTTTCTGATGGCCGATGATCATTACCGGGCGCCCGTCGAGGCGGGCCACGCCCCCCACGATGGCCGGATCATCCGCGTAGGTCCGGTCACCGTGCAGCTCCTCGAACTCGTCGAACAACTGCGGGATGTAGTCCAGCGTGTACGGGCGCTTGGGATGACGCGACATCTGCGCCACCTGCCAGGGGGTGAGCTTGGCGAAGATGCTCTCCGTCAGCGAACGGCACTTCTCCTCCAGCCGCTGGATCTCTTCCTGGATGTTGACCTCGGCATCGTCACCCACATAGCGCAGATCCCGAATCTTGGCTTCCAGTTCGGCAATGGGCTGTTCGAAGTCGAGAAAATCCGGATTCATGCAGGGTCCCGCGTCGGAAAGATGGGCGTCAGGCGCGGAATTGTAACCAATTACCCCGCACTTCGCTGCCCGTTCGAGACCGGCCGAGGCGGATGTGCAGCGACATGCGGTGGCTCAGGGCTGTTGATCACAACGCCTAATTGCGTAGATGCCGACAGAATCAACGGCCGTACAGGACCTGGGCCTCGCAGCCCGGGCCCAGGCTCTGCTGCAGATTGCGCAATAGCCGCTCGTCCGGACGAATGGCCCAGGCCTCGGGCAGGCTCAGCTCGGCCTCGAAACCATCCCGCCGGTAGCACAGGTGGACTCGGCACTGACCATCGCGATATTCCTCCATCAGGCCGCGCAGGTTCTGCACCTGCTCGGCGTGCACCCCCTCCAGGCACAGGTGCAGGGCGCGCGCCCACTGCGCCCGCGCCTCGTCCAGGGTGTACACGGCCCGGGCCCGCATGCGGATGCCGCCGGCATAGTCATCCAGCGCCACCGTCCCCTCGGCCACCAGAAGGGTGTCCGGCTCCAGCCGATCGCGGTAGGTGGTGAAGTCGTCGTTGAACAGTACGATCTCGGCACGCCCGCTGCGGTCATCCAGGGTCGCGATGCCCATGCGCCCGTTCTGCGTATTACGCACCCGCACCCCCACGACCAGGCCGGCAATGCGCACAGTCTCCTGGCGCCCACGCCGCCCCTGCTGGCCGCTGTCATCGGGCCGCTGCTCCAGCTTCGCCTCCAGATCCGCGAACGTACTGCCCGTCAACCGCTTGAGCTCGGCGCGATAGCGCTCGACCGGGTGTCCGGTCAGGTACAGGCCGAGCGTCTCTTTCTCCCCGCGCAGACGATCGTCGTCCTCCATCTCCGGGAGGGTCTCGCTCTCCGGGACCACCGCAGCCGCCGGATCGCCAAACAGGTCCACCACACCCAGGCTCGCATTGCGCTCGGTCTGTTCCGCCGCGGCCACGGCCGTGGGGATGTCGTTCAGCAGCGTCGCGCGGTTCGCACCGATCGCATCCAGCGCACCCGCGCGCACCAGCGTCTCCAGCACCCGCTTGTTGAGCTTGGACAGGTCCACGCGCTGGCACAGGTCGATCAGCCCGTGGAAGGACCCGTCCGCCGAGCGTGCCTTCAACAGCGTGTCGATCGCAGACTCACCCACGCCCTTGATCGCCCCGAGGCCATAGACCACCGTCTGCGCATCGAGGCAGGTAAAGCGGTAGTCCGACTGGTTCACGTCCGGCGGCAGGACCTTCAGGCCCATGTTCCGGCATTCCTCGATCAGGCCCACGACCTTGTCGGTGTTGTCCATATCCGCGGACAGCACCGCCGCCATGAACGGCGCCGGATAATGCGCCTTCAGCCAGGCGGTCTGATAGGCGACCAGGGCGTAGGCGGCCGAGTGCGACTTGTTGAAGCCGTAGCCGGCGAATTTCTCCATCAAGTCGAAGATGTAGGTCGCGGTCCCCTCCTCGACCCCACGCCCCAGCGCGCCCTCCATGAAGATCTGGCGCTGTTTGGCCATCTCCTCGGGCTTTTTCTTGCCCATCGCACGGCGCAGCAGGTCGGCGCCGCCCAGGGTGTAGTTCGCCAGGACCTGGGCGATCTGCATGACCTGCTCCTGGTACAGGATGACGCCGTAGGTCGGCTGCAGGATCGGCTCCAGATCCGGATGCGGGTACTCCACCTGCGCGCGACCGTGCTTGCGGTCGATGAAGTCGTCCACCATCCCCGACTGCAACGGGCCCGGCCGGTACAGGGCCACCAGCGCGATGATGTCCTCGAAGCTGTCCGGCTGGAGGCGCCGAATCAGATCCTTCATCCCGCCCGATTCCAGCTGGAACACCGCCGTGGTCTGGTAGGCCTTCAGCAGCTTGAAGGTGTCGGGGTCATCCAGCGGGACCGCATCCAGGTCGATGCGGGCCTCCGGGTCCATCTTGCGCACGTTCTCGACCGCCCAGTCGATGATCGTCAGCGTGCGCAGCCCGAGGAAGTCAAACTTCACCAGGCCCACGGCCTCGACGTCGTCCTTGTCGAAGTGGGTCACCAGCGAGCCGCCATCGTCTTCGCAGTACAGCGGCGAGAAGTCGGTCAGCGCCGAGGGGGCGATCACCACGCCACCGGCGTGCTTGCCCGCGTTGCGCGTAAGCCCCTCGAGCTTGAGCGCCAGATCGATGATCCCGCGCACCTCCTCGTCCTGATCGTACTGCGCCTTCAGGTCCTCGCTCTCGGCCAGGGCCTTGCCCAGGGTCATGCCCAGCTCGAACGGGATCAGCTTGGCGATACGGTCGACAAAGCCGTAGCCATAGCCCAGTACGCGGCCACAGTCGCGCACGACCGCCTTCGCGGCCATAGTGCCGTGGGTGATGATCTGCGAGACCTTGTCGCGGCCGTAGCGCTCGGCCACGTAGTCGATCACGTCGTCGCGTTTCTCCATGCAGAAATCGACATCGAAGTCGGGCATGGAGACGCGCTCGGGGTTAAGAAAGCGCTCAAAGAGAAGCTCATAACGCAATGGATCCAGGTCCGTAATACCCAGCACATAGGCGACCAGCGAACCCGCGCCCGAGCCACGCCCCGGGCCCACCGGGATGCCGTTGTCCTTGGCCCACTGGATAAAGTCGGCCACGATCAGGAAGTAGCCGGGGAAACCCATCTGGCAAATCACGTCCAGTTCGAGCTTCAGGCGTTCGTCGTACTCCGAACGCTCGGCGAACTGGAAACGCTCCAGCCGTGCCGCGAGCCCCTTCGCGGAGGTCTCCCGCAGGTGATCCTCGACGGTGTATCCCTCCGGCACCGGGAAATCCGGCAACACTGACTCCCCAAGCGTCAGGCTCACGCTGCAGCGCCGCGCGATTGCCACCGAGTTTGCCAGGGCCTCGGGGATATCCGAGAAGCGTTCCGCCATCTCCTCCGGGCTGGCAAGGTACTGGTTTTCCGAGTAGCGCCGCGGACGCGAGGGGTCATCCAGCGTGGTGCCGTCATGAATGCAGACACGCGCCTCGTGGGCCTCGAAATCCTCGGCCTTGAGAAAGCGCACGTCGTTGGTCGCCACCACCGGCAGATCGAACTGCTCCGCCGCTGTCAGGGCCTGCTCGATCCAGGCCTCCTCGCCCGGGCGCTCGGTGCGCGTCAGCTCCAGATAGAAGCGCCCGGGAAAACGCTTCAGCCAGGGGCCAAGCTCATCCTGGGTCAGTGCGCGCGCCACCCCGGAGCCGCTCACGAACAGACCATCGATGCCACCCGACAGGGCGATCAGGCCCTCGGCCGCGCTGTCCAGCCATTCGGCGTCGATCCTGGGGATGCCCTTTTCCTGCCCTTCCTGCCAGGCACGCGAAATCAGTCGGGTGAGGTTGCGGTAGCCGGGGTCGTTCTGCGCCAGCAGGGTTATGCGCGCCACGCTCCCGTCGGCACGGGCGTCCCGCACCAGCAGATCAGCCCCGATGATCGGTTGCACACCCTGGGCAATGGCCGCCCGATAGAACTTCACCAGCCCGAACAGGTTGCAGTGATCGGTCACCGCGACGGCGGGCATGCCCTTCTCCGCGACCGCCGCGACCAGCGGCTTCAGGCGCACCAGTCCGTCGATCAGCGAATACTCGGAGTGCACCCGCAGGTGCACAAAGCCGGGGTTGTGCCATTCGCTGCTCATGCCCCTTCCCCCGTAACAGCGGCCAGCGCCCGCGCCACCGGCCCAAAGCTGCGACGGTGCTCCACGCACGGCCCGAGGCGCGCCAGCGCGTCTCGGTGGTAGGCCGTCGGGTAGCCTGCATGGCGATCAAAGCCGTAGTCGGGATAGCGTTCGTGCAGGGCCGTCATCTCCGCGTCGCGCGCCACCTTGGCGATGACCGAGGCCGCGCTGATTGCTGCTACGGAGCCATCCCCGCCGACGATCGCCTCGGCGCTCCAGGGGCCCTCTGGCGTAAAGCGCCCATCGACCAGCAGGTGATCGGGCACCTGCGACAATGCGGCCACCGCGCGCTGCATCGCCAGCAGGGTCGCGCGATGGATGTTCAATGCGTCGATCTCGGCCGCCTCGGCTCGCCCCAGCGCCCAGGCCACCGCGCGTTCGCGAATCTCGACATCCAGCGCCTGCCTGCGACGCGCCGAGAGCTTCTTGGAATCGGTCAGTCCCGGTGCCTCAAAACCTTCCGGCAGGATCACCGCGGCCGCCACCACAGGCCCCGCCAGTGGGCCACGTCCCACCTCGTCGACGCCCGCGACCCAAGCGTTTGCCACCCTGTTTGCGGACATCGAACCCCCGATCGGGCCTGGACACCAAGGGAACACTGAAACCCGTGTTTCCCTGGACAATAGCGGGAATGGATCGCGGACATGCGCAGTCCGGGCGATCCGTTACAATAGCGCCGGAAATCCTAGCACACGCCCCACGAACCTCGAGCCCGCCCATGTCTCAGAATCCCCTGCGCTGCGCCGCGATCGGCGTCGGTCACCTTGGCAAATGGCATGCCGCCAAATACGCCGCCCTGCCCGAGACCGAACTGGTCGCCGTAGCCGATGCCGATGCCGCCACCGCCGAGCGTGTCGCCGCCGAACATGGCTGCGCCGCGGTCACCGATCACCGCGAACTACTCGGGCAGGTCGATGCGGTCTCGATCGCCGCGCCGACCACCCTGCACTACGACATCGCCCGGGACTTTCTCGACGCCGGGTGCCATGTGCTGGTGGAAAAACCGATTACCGCGACGCTGGAACAGGCCGAGGCCCTGAACCAGCTGGCCGAGGCCAAAGGGGTCGTGCTGCAGGTCGGGCACCTGGAACGCTTCAATGCCGCCCTGCGCCGACTGACCGACGATCCGCTGCATCCGCGCTTTATCGAATCGCACCGTCTGGCGCCCTACAAGCCCCGCGCGACTGACGTCTCGGTCGTGCTGGATCTGATGATCCACGACATCGATATCATCCTGTCCCTGACGGACTCACCGCTAACCGAGGTCCGTGCCTCTGGCGCCCGTGTGCTCACGCAGGACATCGACATTGCCAACGCCCGCCTGGAGTTCGCCAACGGCTGTGTGGCGAACGTCACCTCCTCGCGCGTCAGCAACAAGTCCGAGCGGCGCATGCGCATCTTCCAGTCGCATGCCTATGCCTCGGTGGACTTTCAGAACCGCATCCTGTCGCTCAACCACATCGGCGCGCCCGATCCGGAGACCGGTGCCCCGGAGATCCACCGGGACGAGAGCGTCTTCGACGAGGCCGATGCCCTGCTCGCCGAGATCCGCGCCTTCGTGGCCGCCGTACGCGGCGAAGGCCCGGTCGTGGTCAGCGGCCGCGACGGCCAGCGCGCGCTGGCCACCGCCGAGCAAATCACGAAGCTCGTCTATCAGAACCTCAACGTGATGGGCCAGGCCGACGGCCCCCACAGCCACCTCGAAAACACTCGCACAGGAGTCAAGCCGTGATCCCGATGGTCGACCTGCAGCGCCAGTACCAGAGCCTGCGTCCCGAAATCGATGCCGCGCTGCAGGAGGTCCTGGCCGGGGCCCGCTACGTCCTGGGCCCCAATGTCCAGGCGCTGGAAGACGAGCTGGCGCGCTATCTCGGTGTGGAACATGCGATTACCTGCGCCTCGGGGACGGATGCGCTGCATCTGGCCCTGGCCGCCGCAGGCATCGGCCCGGGCGACGAGGTGATCACCACGCCATTCACCTTCATCGCCACCGCCGAGGCAATTCGCTATGTGGGGGCCGATCCGGTGTTCGTGGACATCGATCCCGATACCTTCAACATCGACCCGGAGCGGGTCGAAGCGGCGGTCACCGAACGCACCAAGGCAATCATTCCCGTGCACCTGTTCGGACAGCCGGCCGACCTGCCACGCCTGCAGGCCATCGCCGAACGCCACAAGCTCCTGATCGTCGAGGATTGCGCCCAGTCCTTTGGCGCCGCCATCGATGGCGCGCAGACCGGGTCCGCCAATGCCTTTGGCTGCTTCTCGTTCTTCCCCTCGAAGAACCTCGGGGCCTTCGGCGACGGCGGTCTGGTCACCACCAGCTGCCCGACCTCGGCCGAGGCCCTGAAGCGACTGCGCAACCACGGGTCCAGCGAGCGCTACTACCACGACGAGGTGGGCTACAACAGCCGCCTGGACGAGATGCAGGCGGCAATCCTGCGGGTGAAACTGCCGCACATCGACGCGTACAACGCCCAGCGCCGGCGCGTCGCCGCCAGCTACCGCAAGGGCTTGGAGGGCCTGCCAGTTCAGACCCCGCACGAAGACGGTATCGGTACGCATGTCTACCACCAGTACACGCTTCTGACCGATCACCGTGACGCGATCATGCAAGCCCTGAAAGAGGCCGAGATCGCGCACGCGATCTACTACCCGGTCCCGCTGCACCAGCAAAAAGCCTTCGCGGATCTGCCGAACCTGCCTGCGAGTCTTCCGGTCACCGAATCCGTCACCGCACGCTGCCTGTCCCTTCCGGTGTTCCCCGAGCTCGAGGACGGCCAGATCGAGATGATCTGCGACACCATCCGGCGCGCCCTCGCCTAAGCGCCGAGACAGACCCGGCCCCATGCGACGCCACGTGGTCATCTGCGCCGGAGAGAGCTCCGGCGATGCCCTGGGGGCCGGGCTGGTACGCGAACTCGCGATCCTGGAGCCCGAAGTCCGATACTCCGGCATGGGCGGCGCCCAGATGCGCGATGCGGGTGTCGAGACGCTAATTGATGTCGAGGAACTCGCGGTCGTCGGGCTCGTCGACGTCCTGGTGAACTACCCGCGCCTGCGCCGACTGTTCCGGCGCATGGGTACCCACCTGGAGCACAACCGTCCGGACCTGCTGGTCCTGGTCGACTACGTCGAATTCAATCTGCGCCTGGCGGCACATGCACGACGCCTGGGTATCCCGGTCCTGTTCTATGTCAGCCCCCAGTTGTGGGCCTGGCGATCCGGGCGAATCCGCCGGATTCAGCAGTGCGTCGATGCGATGGCGGTGCTGTTTCCGTTCGAAACCGAGATTTACGAACGTGCCGGCGTCCCGGTGCGCTACGTGGGCAATCCACTGGTGGACCGGGTCCAGGAACCCACCGTACCGTTAGCGGAACAGATCGCCGTCGCCGAAGATGAACGCGTGATCGGGCTCTTGCCCGGCAGCCGCAGCGGAGAGCTCAAGCGCCACTGGCCGCTCCTGGTCGAGGCCGCGCGACGGATGCACGGGGAGGAGCCCGCACTGCGCTTCGTGGTCGCGCTGGCCCCGGGAGTGGACCCGTCGCGCCTGGACGCACTGGCGCCGCGCGACGGCCTGCCGATCTCGTTTGTCTCGGGCGAGGATGGCACGCACGCGCTGATGGCGGGTGCCGATCTGCTGTTGATTGCCTCGGGCACGGCCACGCTCGAGGCCGGACTGCTCCAGGCGCCGATGCTGGTGTTCTACCGAATGGGAGGGCTTAGCCACGCGGTCTTTTCCCGCCTGGTCCGCCTGGAGAATATCGCCCTGGTCAACATCGTCGCGGGCGAACGACTGGTCCCCGAATACCTTCAGCGCCAGGCGAACCCCGAACGCCTCGCGTCGGACGCGCTCGACCTGCTGCGACACCCGGAGCGGCTCGGCGCGATGCGGGAGTCCCTGGCCTCGATCCGTGAACGTCTGGGAGACGGCGGGGCCGACCGCCGTATCGCCGAGATGGCGCAGGAACTGCTCAGCCAGGGGCATCTGTCCCAAGGTTGAATCCGGCCTCGGGGATCAGCGTTTCCCTAGTGCGGCCGCCCGCCACGAAGTATGCCGCGCTGGCTGTTACGCACGAACCCGATCAGGTTGCGCACTTCCGGGACCTCGGTCTCGTCGAACATCGTCTCCAGATGGCGCTCGCGGCCGGCGCGACCACGCATGCCGAGGATAAAGACCCGATGCAGCGCCTGGATCGCCTCGTTGGAGAAGCCATTGCGCCGCAGCCCGACCTTGTTGATCCCGATCAGCCGCGCGTAGTTGCCACTGGCCAGGCAGTAGGGCGGCAGGTCACGGTTAAGCGCCGCGCCCATGCTGGTAAAGGCAAAGGTCCCCACCCGACAGAACTGGTGTACCAGGGTAAAGCCACCCAGGGTCACGTTGTCCTGAATCTCGACGTGACCCGCCAGCGAAGTCGCGTTGGAGAAGATGATCTTGTTGCCGATGGTGCAGTCGTGCGCGATATGCACGTAGGCCATAATCAGGTTGTCGTGACCGATCACGGTCTCACCGAGCCCTTTCTCCGTTCCCCGGTGCAGCGTGACCGATTCGCGGATCACGTTGCGATCCCCAATCACCAGCCTCGTCGGCTCGCCCTTGTAGGTCGTGTCCTGGGGTTCCTCGCCGATCGAGGAGAATTGGAAGATGCGGTTCTCGCGACCGATCTCGGTAGGGCCGCGGATCACCACATGCGGACCCACGCGGGTACCGGCCCCGATTCGCACATTCGGACCGATCACGCTGAAAGGCCCGACCTCGACCGAGGAGTCCAGCTCCGCGCTCGGGTGCACGTCAGCCCGAGGGTCGATCACGAGGGGATTTCCTGCCCGGAACACATCAGCTGCGCCGTGGCACAGACGTCGTCGCCCACACGGGCGACCGCGTCAAAGCGCCAGATGCCGCGCATGGTGCGCTTGAGATCCACACGCAGGTGGAGCTGGTCGCCGGGTACCACCTGGCGGCGAAAACGTGCCTCGTCGATGCCGACAAACAGGTACAGCTGCTGCTTGTCCTGATTCTCGTTACGCGCCTCTTCGGTTTTGAACGCCAGGAGACCCGTGGCCTGCGCCAGCGCCTCGAGGATCAGGACACCGGGCATCACCGGCTTGATCGGGAAATGCCCCTGAAAATAGGGCTCGTTGATGCTGACGTTCTTGATCCCGGTCAGGTAGACGCCGGCCTCCCACTCCAGCACCCGGTCGACCATGAGAAACGGATATCGATGCGGCAGATAGCGCATGATCTCCTGGACATTGAAGTCATCCACGCGGCATTCCTTTTTTGCTGATTCTGATGAGCCGAGACCAACGGACGACTCCAACACAAGCGGGTTTCATGCATCCCGTGTCCGGGCGAGCCGACGCAGCCGTGCCAGCATGCGATTCCACAACCGGGCCTCCTGGTGAGGGACACCGGACGCATACTCCCCTGGTTGATCAATCGAGCGCGTGACGAGCGTCATCGCGTGCAGTGTCACCCGATCGGCTATCGCCAGGTGGCCGAGAATCCCGACCCCGCCCCCAATGGCGCAATGCGCCCCGATGCGTGCGCTGCCCGCAATCCCCACACAACCCGCTATGGCCGTATGGTCGCCAATCTGAACGTTATGGGCAACATGGACGAGGTTGTCGATCTTGACCCCGTTGCCAATCCGCGTGGACTCCAGCGATCCGCGATCGATAGTGGAGTTGGCACCAATCTCCACATCATCGCCCACGCGCACATCCCCCAACTGCTCGATCTTCTCCCAGGTGGAATCCGGACCGCTTGCGAATCCAAACCCATCGGCACCCAGTACCGCGCCACTATGGATGATGGCACGTCTGCCGATTTGCACTCCGTTCAGCAGGCTGACCCGAGGATAGAGATAGCTCTCCTCCCCTACCTCAACTCGCGCGCCCAGAACGCTGTGTGCGCCAATCACCACACCGGCACCAATACGGCAACCGGCGCCAATCACCACGCCCGGTCCAACCTCCGCATCAGCGGCCAGGCGTGCGTCAGGATGCACTCGCGCGCTTGGGTCAACACCGGGAGTACCGCATCGGCGCCCGGCACCAAACCAGCGGGACGCCTGCCCATAGGCGCGGTAGGGATCATCGACGGCAATCCAGGCACGCGCTGTCGTGCTCACCGACTTGGCACCCACCCTGGGGACCAACACACAGCCCGCTTCGGTAGAGTCCAGGGCATCGCGATAGCGATCGGGATTCGTAACAAAGGACACATCCGCCGGCCCGGCCCGGGCAAGCGTCGCCAGCCCTCGCAACGGGATCTCGGCCGGCCCGGTGAGCTCGCCGCCCAGATGTACGGCGAGGTCTCCGGCGGTGATCACCCGCTCAGTCGTCGCGCTGCATTGCGGCAAGGATATCGTCCGTGATGTCGACCCGGTCGCTGGCGTAGAGCACGTTGCGTTCAGTCAGGATGACGTCGATCTCGCGTTCGCGCGCCAGTTCCACAATCGCGTCGTTGATCCTCCGCTGCAGCCGGGACAGCTCTTCGTTACGGCGAACGTTCAGGTCCTCGCTAAAGCTCTCCTGGGCGCGCCGGAACTCACGCGACCGCTGGGAAAACTCCCGCTCCAGATCGGCCCGCTCGGAGGGATTCATCATGTCGCCGTCGCGCTCCAGCCGGTCACGCATGCGCTGGAGTTCTTCGCGTTCGGCCACCAGCTCGGCGTCACGCGGGGAGAACTCACGCTCCAGCTCGCGCATGGCCTGCTCGGCCTGCGGCGAGTCCTCCAGGATGCGGTTCATCGTCACGAATGCCACGTTCTGAGCCCCGGCCTGGGCCGGGAGGGCCAGCCAGCCCGCCAACAACAGCACGGCGGACAGCGCCAGGGAGACGCCGCCCTTCATGGTCCCACTGCGCTGACTCATGTTCTTGCTCCTCGCGCTCAGAAGGACGCCCCCAGCAGGAACTGGAAGCGCTGAATATCGTCTTCCGGCTGGTCGTTCAGCGGCTCGGCCACGCTAAAGCTCAGCGGCCCCACCGGCGAGAACCAGGTTATCGCGAAGCCAGCGGACGCCCGCAACTCGCCGACGTCCCAGTCGCCCGGATCGTTGAACACATTACCGGCATCGACAAAGGTGCTCATCCGCACCGCGTCGTTGTCAGCCGCGAACGGCAGCGGGTAGAACAACTCCCCTGAGATCGTGGTACGGAAGCGGCCGCCATACGGGTCGTCATTGGAGTCGCGCGTCGCAGGCACATTCTCGTCCCGGAATTCGCGCAGCTCGCGCTGATCCCCGAGGCGGTTGTCCTCGTAACCACGCACCGAACGAATACCACCGGCAAACAGCCGTTCATAGAACGGCAGCTCGGAGCCGCCATAGCCATCCGCGTAGGCAATCCCACCCGAGATACTGAAGGAATAACGATCCGACAGGCGGAAGATCTCCTCGCCCGAATAGGTCAGCTTGTAGAACTCCCGATCACTGCCGGGCACGGCCAGTTCCAGACCAATGCGGTGGCGTCGCCCCTGGGTGGCGAAGGTCGTGCGATCGCGCGTGTCGTGGATATAACTCGTCTCGATCTTGTAGAAATTTGCCGAACTACCGAACTCGTCGACCTCGTCAAAGATCTCGTCCGGGCTGCCCCGCCGGCCGTCACGTTCGACCGTGTCGATATCAATGTGTTCGAATCCGGGTACGATGCGAACACGGTCGAACTCCGACAGCGGGATCCCGTAGCTCACGTCAAAGCCATAGCGGTTCGAGGAATAGCGCGAGATGTTCGCCTCTTCGGCGTCGATCTTGCGGTAGAAGACAGAGAACCCACGGCTGGCCCCGGCGGGGGTGTAGTGCGGGTTGGTCACGCTCATGCGGAAGATCTGGTTCACTCGGCTGGTACTGACCTCCGCATTAAAGCGGTTACCCGTACCCAGGAAGTTGTCCTGCTGCAACCCCGCGGTCAACAACAACCCCTGGTTCTGCGAGAAGCCCGCCCCAAGCGTCAACGCGCCGGATTGCTGCTCGGTCACCGTGATGTTCAGATCCACCTCGTCGTCAGTACCGGGGACTCGCTGCGTCTCCACGTTCACGCTCTGCACGAATGGCAGACGCTGCAGCCGCACGCGAGAACGCTCGATCAGGGCCCCGTTGTACCAGGAGCTCTCCATCTGCCGCAGCTCGCGGCGATAGACGCGCTCCTCCGTATTCTCGTTACCAGTGATCTGGATGCGCCGAACGTATACACGCGGGCCTGGGTCGATAAAGAAGGTGATATCGACCTCGCGGCTGTCCTCATCGACATCCGGCACGGGATTCACGTTGGCGAATGCATAGCCGTCCTGCATCAGGCGATTGGTGATCCGCTCGGCGGATTGCGTCACCTGGCTGCGCGAGAAGGGTTCGCCCACATCAATCTCGACCAGCTCTTCCAACTCGTCCCGCGACACCACGAAATCACCCGCCAGGTCGAATCCGGTGACGGTATAGCGCTCACCCTCATCCACGTTAATCGTGATGAACAGATCGCGGCGGTCCGGCGTCAGGGTCACCTGGGTGGAATCGATATCGAACTCGAGAAAGCCCTCGTCCAGGTAGTGCGAACGCAACTGCTCAAGGTCGCCCGACAGCTTCTCGCGGGAATAGTGGTCCCGCCGACTGAAGAAGGCCCACCAGCGGGGTACGCCCGAATCAAACCGGCGGGTCAGTTCGCGGTCGGTGAAGGTCTCGTTGCCCACCACATTGACCTGCTGGATACGCGCCACAGGGCCTTCGGCGATATCGATCTCGATATCCACGCGGTTGCGCGGCAGGTCGATAATCTCGACATCCACCTCGACGTTGTAGCGGCCGCGAGCGAAGTACTGCTGTCGCAGTTCGCTCTCGATCCGGTCGAGCATCGTGCGGTTGAACACGCGACCGCTGCGCAGGCCGGCCGCTTGAAGGGCCTCGCGCAGGCCATCGTCCGGGATGTCACGATTCCCGGAAAAATTGATCTCGTTGATCGCCGGACGCTCGGAGACAATCACCACCAGCACATTCCCGCGCCGGGCAATCTCCACGTCGTCGAAAAACCCCGTCTGGAACATCTCGCGGATGATGTCCGGGCTCTGGCTTTCGTCGAAGGTGTCGCCCACTTCAACTGGCAGATAGCTGAGCGCCGTACCCGCGGTAATCCGTTCCAGCCCCTCGATCTCGATATCTTCGATCTGGTAGGTCTGTCCCCAGGCCGTACCTGCCAGACCCAGGAGACCGACCAGGGCTATTGCTCTCAAGCTGTTTCGCGACATGCTTTCCGCCAATTCAGAAGGGCTGTTTCGGGGTTACCCGAACAGACGTGTCAAATCGTTGTAGAGGGCCAGCAACATCAACCCGGCGATCGCGAGGATGCCGAACTGCTGCCCGATGATCTGGGCGCGCTCGGACACCGGACTCCCTTTAACCGCCTCCACCGCGTAATACAGCAGGTGGCCACCATCCAGCAGCGGGATCGGCAACAGATTGATGATCCCCAGCGACACACTCACCAGCGCCAGGAACCCGAGGAAGGCCGAGATCCCGATCACCGCTGTGGTGCCCGCAAACTCGGCTATGGTAACCGGTCCGCTGATGTTTTTGACCGAGGCCTCGCCGGTGACCATGCGCCAGAGGATGCCGACCGTCAGTATCGAGACATCCCAGGTACGGGCCGCCCCGGAAACCAGCGCCTCCACGGGGCCCTGGCGCACCAGTACCGCCATCTCGCGCGCCGCGGGCTGGTCCGGATCCACCCCGGCACCGATGCGCCCGATGGTCTCGCCATTGGTGGCGATTGCCTCCGGCGTAACCCTCAGCTCGACCGTTTGGTCACCACGTTCCACCTGCACGACCTGTTCACGCTCCGGGCTCGCCTGAATGCGGCGGACCCAGTCGTTCCAGTCGTCGATCGCATCACCGTCCACGGCAAGAACACGGTCGCCAGGCTCAAGCCCGGCCGCCGCCGCGGGACTGCCCGACTCGACCTGGCCGATGCGCGGCACCAGTGCCGGGCGATAAGGCGCGAGCCCCACCTGCTCCAGGAATTGCCCCTGGCCCAGGATCGCCTGACGATCGCGCAGATCCAGCGTGCGCTCCACCTCGCGGCCATCGCGGTCGCGCACGAGAACCGGCACCGTATCACCCCGTACGGCGTGGTCAAGGAGCCGAAGGTTCGTTTGCTCCCAGTCCCGTACGGCCCGCCCGTCCACCGCAAGAATCTCTTCGCCACGCTCCAGGCCCGCGACCGCCGCCGGGCTGTCCGCGGTGATGTCGCCCACCACCGGTCGCACCCCGCCAACGCCAATCATGAACATCGCACCATAAGCGACGATCGCGAACAGGAAATTCGCGAGCGGGCCGGCGGACACGATGAACGTGCGCGCCTTCAGACCCTTGTTGTTGAAGGCCCGATCCAGTTCTTCAGGCGCGACATCACCCTCGCGCTCGTCGAGCATCTTCACGTACCCGCCAAGCGGCAGAGCCGCCACGACGAATTCCGTCCGATCCCGCCCGATCCGGCGGCTCAGCAACGGCCGCCCAAACCCGACCGAGAACCGCAGAACCTTGACTCCCATCGCGCGCGCCGCGAGGTAGTGCCCGTACTCGTGCACCGTCACCAGCACACCGATGGCCACGGCAAACGCCAGCAGACTGGTCAACAGCGTCATGACACCGCCCGGCGTTGCAGACGCCCGATCTCGCTACCGGCATGAGCGCGTGCCTCGGCATCCGCCGCCAGCACACGCTCCAGGGAATCGGCGGCCTGCGTCGGCAGAGCGTCCAGCGTCCGCTCGATAACCACCGCGATGTCGCTGAAGGCCAGGCCACCCGAGAGGAACGCCTCCACCGCGACCTCGTTCGCCGCGTTCATCACGGCGGTAGCGGTACCGCCCTGGTCCATGGCCCGATAGGCCAGCCCCAACGCCGGGAACCGTTCGGCCTCCGGCTCGCGAAACTCCAGCGGCCCCACACCCAGAAGATCCAGTGGCGCCACTCCGGACGCCACCCGGTCGGGCCAGGCCAGCGCATGCGCGATCGGCGTGCGCATATCGGGATTGCCCATCTGGGCAAGCACCGAGCCGTCGTTGTACGCCACCATCGAGTGCACGATGCTTTGCGGGTGCAGAACGACCTGGATGGCCGAGGGCTTCACCGCGAACAGCCAGCAGGCCTCGATCACCTCCAGCCCCTTGTTCATCATCGTCGCGGAATCGACCGAAATCTTGCGCCCCATGTCCCAGTTCGGGTGGGCACAGGCCTCGTCCGGCGAGATGTCGCCAAAGGTATCGAGAGGCCGGTCGCGGAACGGGCCACCCGAGGCGGTCAGCCAGATGCGCTCGACGCCATGCGGCGCCACCTCGTCCGCGCAGACGTACCCCGTCGGCAGACACTGGAAAATGGCGTTGTGTTCGCTGTCGATCGGCAACAGGCAGGCCCCGGAACGACGCACGGCATCAATCAATAGCGCCCCGGACATGACCAGTGCCTCCTTGTTGGCCAGGAGCACACGCTTGCCGGCCTCGGCCGCCGCCAGAGTCGGCAGGAGCCCGGCCGCACCGACAATGGCCGCCATCACGGCATCCACCTCCGGCGCCTCCGCCACCTCGGCCAACGCTTTCGGCCCCGCTCGCACCTCCGTGGGACAACCGGCCGCCTCCAGCTCGCGCCGAAGCTCGCTCGCGGCGTCCTCTTCGGCAACGACGGCCACGCGCGGTCGCACCTGCAGACATTGCGCCTTCAGACGTTCGACATTGCGATGCGCGGTCAGCGCATAGACGTGAAAGCGGTCCGGCTGGCGCGACACCACATCCAGCGTGCTGACGCCGATACTGCCGGTGGAACCGAGTATGGTGATCCGCGTGGGGCTCATAACGTGTTACCTGCGAATTCTCATGCCCCGGGGACGGGCAACAAGGCCAGCCAGAGCAAGCCGGCCAGAAAGATCGGGGCCGCCGCGATCAGGCTGTCGATGCGATCCAGAATACCCCCGTGACCGGGTAGCAAGGAACCGCTGTCCTTGGCTCCCGCCTGGCGCTTGAGGATGCTCTCGAACAGATCGCCCACCACCGACACCAGCGCAATCAGGATCGACAGCAGCACGAACACCAGCGCATCCATGGGCGCCAGCCCCCAGACACCGGCCACCACTACGGCCAGAGCGAACACCGCGCCCAGACCGCCGAGCAGCCCTTCGCGGGTCTTCCCCGGACTGATATGCGGAGCCAGTGCGGTACGCCCAAAGGCCTTTCCGGCGAAATAGGCACCGGTATCGGCAAAGCCCACCAGAACGATCAGGTACACCACGAGCCAGGGCGCTAGCGCATGCAGCCAGACGACGGCCATCCCCGCGGGCACCAGCGTCAACACCGCCGCGACGGTGAGCAGCTTGGGGCGCGGACCACGCCCATCGATCCCCGAGCGGTAAAACGGTAGCGCCAGCACAATCAGCAGCCACCAGACAACCGCAAACAGGAGAACCAATAAATGCATGGGCTGCGCCAGCGTCAGCCCCAGGGCCACCAGTGGCACCAGCACCAGCACGACCAGAACCGCACGTTCCCAGGCCGCGTGCAGTCCGGTCAGCTCGCCCCACTCCCAGGTGGCCAGCCCAATTCCCAATGCCATCAACGCCAGCACCGCCCAGTTGGGCCCAAACGCGATCAGTGCCAGCGCGGGCAGCCCTATTACCGCGGCGGTCATTACACGGGTTCTAAGCACCGGGGACCTCGGTCGCTGCATAGGCCCCGGCCGACACTCGCCCAAAACGCCGCTGGCGCTGGGCATACCAGGCCAGGCTGCGCTCGAAATCCTTCTCGCCAACATCCGGCCAGTAGGTCTCGATGAACAGTATTTCGGCGTAGGCCGCCTGCCACAGCAGGAAGTTGCTGATGCGTTGTTCGCCACCGGTGCGGATCAGCAGGTCCACGTCGGCCAGACCGGCCGTACTCAACTCAGCCGCAAAGGCGGACTCGGCATCACCATCGGCCTCCGAACCCCCCTTGGCCACCCACTTCCTGGCCGCCTGCAGGATGTCCCAGCGGCCGCCATACCCCAGCGCCACCACCAGGCACATCCCCTCATTGCCGGCCGTGGCCTCTTCGGCCTCGCACATGCGGGTTTGTAGCGTTGGGGGAAAAGTGGCGCGATCGCCGATGAATCTCAGGCGAATGCCGCGCTCGACCAGCTCGGGGAGCTCTCCCTCGATGGCTGTGACGAAGAGTTCAAAGAGCGCCTCGACCTCGGAACGGGGGCGCCCCCAGTTCTCACTGCTGAAGGCAAATACCGTGAGGGACTGAATGCCGTGTTCGGCGTAGAAACGCACAGCCCGGCGAGTCGCCTCCAGACCCTCGCGGTGGCCTTCGGAGCGCTCCAAGCCACGGGCCTGGGCCCAGCGTCCGTTGCCATCCATGATGATGGCAACGTGGCCGGGCAGCGCGGGGTCGGTGGCGGAGGAAACCGGCATACAGGGGTGGCCGGTCAGACTTCCATCAACTCGGCTTCCTTGTCCTCGAGCAATGCATCGATCTTGGCGATGTGGTCGTCGGTGAGCTTTTGCACCTGTTCCTGTGCCTTGCGCTCTTCGTCTTCCGAGACCTCCTTGTCCTTCACCGCCTGCTTGAAGGTATTGTTGGCATCGCGCCGGATATTGCGCACTGCAACACGCGCATTTTCGGCCTCCGCCCTAACCACCTTGACCAGGTCGCGGCGGCGTTCTTCCGTCAGCGCCGGCAGCGGCACCCGGATCACGGTGCCCATGCTCGCCGGGTTCAGCCCCAGATCCGAGGTCATGATCGCCTTCTCTACCTTCGCGACCATGTCCTTTTCGTACGGCACCACGGCCAGGGTGCGCGAGTCCTCTGCGTTGATGTTCGCGACCTGATTGATCGGCACTTCCATGCCGTAGTAGTCGACATGCACATGCTCGAGCAGACTGGGGTGCGCGCGACCCGTGCGAATCTTGGCCAGCTCGTTGCGCAGGGCCTCGATGCTCTTGTCCATGCGCTGGCGCGCGTCCTTGATCGTGGCGTCAGTCATCTCGGGATCCCTCGACCAGGGTTCCCACCGGCTCGCCCATCACCAGCCGGCGGAGGTCCCCTTTTGCAAACATGTTCATCACGCGGATTGGCAGGCCGTTGTCACGACACATCACCAGCGCGGTCGTATCCATTACACCCAGACGGCGTTCCAGCGCCTCGTCGAACGTCAGCCGTTCATAACGGCGGGCATCCTTGCTCTTCATCGGGTCCGAATCATAGACCCCGTCCACCTTTGTGGCCTTGATCATCAACTCGGCATTGATCTCGATGGCGCGCAGCGAGGCGGCGGAGTCGGTGGTAAAGAATGGGTTGCCGGTTCCCGCGGCGAACACCACGATCCGGCCCTTTTCCAGATGCCGCACAGCGCGGCGGCGAATGTAGTCTTCGCAGACCTGATTGATGCGGATGGCCGACATCACGCGGGAGAAGCGGCCTGCGCGTTCGATCGCATCCTGAATGGCCAGGGCATTGATGACCGTTGCCAGCATGCCCATGTGGTCGCCCGTAACCCGGTCCATGCCACCCTGGGCGAGACCGGCGCCACGAAAGATGTTGCCCCCTCCGATCACGATGCCGACCTCGACACCCATGCTCGAAAGCTCCGACACCTCTTCGGCGACCTGCGCCAGGACATCCGGGTCCACCCCATAGGATTGCTGGCCCATCAGGGCCTCCCCACTCAACTTCAGAAGGATGCGCCTGTACGCGGGCTGCCTGTCCTGACTCATTGGGCTCCTTTATCGGGCTCGGGTCCTGCACCTGTCATCAATGGCCGTGAATGCCGGCCGGCGAGCGATGCGGGCGCGTCCTGCGCCCGCATCGGGAGTCTACGCCAAAGCGATTCGGCGAATCAGGCCCCGCGGGCCTGGGCCATCACTTCTTCGGCGAAGTTCTCTTTTTTCTTCTCGATCCCTTCACCCACCTCGTAGCGCAGGAAACCCGTGACCGAGGCGCCCTTCGCTTCCAGCAGCTGGGCAACGGTCTGATCCGGGTCCTTCACAAACGGCTGACCCACCAGGGTGATCTCGGCGAGGTACTTGCGAATGCGGCCTTCGATCATCTTCTCGATGATGTTCTCCGGCTTGCCGGACTCCTCGGCCTGCGCCTTGAAGATCGCGCGCTCCTTGTCGAGCAGCTCCTGCGGCACGCCGGACTCGTCCACGCATACCGGCTTCGAAGCCGCGATATGCATGGCAACGTCCTTCGCGAGGGCCTCGTCGCCCCCCTTCAGGCTGACCACCACGCCAATACGCGTGCCGTGCTGGTAGAAACCCAGCGCGTCTTCGGCCTGCAGACGATCGAAGCGGCGGACCTGCACGTTCTCGCCAACCTTCGCGATCAGCTGGGTGCGTTGCTCCTCGAGGGTCTGGCCATCAACGGTCTCGGCCATCAGGCCTTCCACGTCGCCCGCGCCGGAGCTCAGGGCAATCTGGGCGCACTGCGCGGAAAAGGCACGGAAGTTGTCGTCGTTACCAACAAAGTCAGTCTCGCAGTTGATCTCGACCAGCACGGCCTTGTTGCCCTCGCTGACGATCTCGACGCGACCTTCGGCCGCCACACGACCGGCCTTCTTGTCGGCCTTGGCCATGCCGGACTTGCGCATGGCCTCCACGGCGGCTTCCAGGTCGCCCCCGGTCTCGGTCAGTGCCTTCTTGCACTCCATCATGCCGGCGCCAGTGCGCTCGCGCAGTTCTTTCACTTGGGCAGCAGTAATCTGCATCGGGAAGTACTCCTGAAAATTTCGTCAATCGAGCCGGCCACGCAACAAACCGGGGCCGGCTCTTTGGTTCAAGTGGCCCGGGCGCGGTATCGCGCACCGGGCCCGATGCCGACTCAGGCCGGGTTGGCCGGGGCCGCCTCGCTGGATTCGGCACTGCCACCAGCAGCGGCGTCTGCACCAGCGAACTCGTCCTCGGACACGCCGCCCGTGGTCACCGCGCCCTTGGCCTCGATGATCGTGTCGGCGATCGCAGCCACGTAGAGCTGGATCGCACGCATCGCGTCATCGTTGCCCGGGATCACGTAGTCCACGCCTTCCGGCGAGTGGTTGGAATCGACCACCGCCACGACCGGAATACCGCGCTTCTTGGCCTCGGCCACCGCGATCTTCTCGTAGCCGACATCGATCACGAACATCGCATCCGGCATGCGGTTCATGTCCTTGATGCCACCCAGACTGCGCTCGAGCTTGTCCTTCTCGCGGCGGCGGGTCAGCGCTTCGCGCTTGTTCAGCACCTCGAAGCTGCCATCGGCGTCCATAGTCTCCAGGTCCTTCAGGCGCTTGATCGACTGCTTGACCGTGCTGAAGTTGGTCAGCATGCCGCCCAGCCAGCGATGGGACACGAACGGCATGCCGCAACGGCGCGCCTCTTCACCCACCACTTCACGCGCCGAGCGCTTGGTGCCCACGAACATGATCTTGCCGCCGTCCGCGGCAATCTTGCCGAGGAAGTTCAACGCGTCGTTGAACATCGGCAGGGACTTCTCGAGGTTGATGATATGAATCTTGTTGCGTTCCCCGAAGATGTACGGGGCCATTTTGGGATGCCAGTAACGCGTCTGGTGGCCGAAATGCACACCGGCTTCCAGCATCTGTCGCATAGTCACGAGGGACATGAGGTTTCTCCTGTAACGGGTTGAGCCTCCACGCATCCCGATCTGAAACCCGAGCACGAGACCGTAGCCTCCTGGCGGGCACCCGACAGACCGTGTCGATGCGTGTGTGGATTTAAGTTCGCGAGACCGCCGGCTGTTGGCCGCCTCCCGGCCCCGCCGAATTGCCAGCGAGGCGCGCGCTTTATAGCATAGGACGCTGACTTGAACCAACTATCCGGGCCCTGATTGGCGCCGTGTCGCGGGCTCCCGAAACCCGTCGCGCGAGCTATCACAGGTCTCGACCGGAGCCCCCATGTCCGTAACCATCAAGACCCCCGAAGAGATCGAACACATGCGCGTCGCCGGCCGCCTGGCCGCCGAGGTCCTGGAGATGATCGAGCCGCATGTGCAGGCCGGGGTCACCACCGGCGAGCTGGACCGCATCTGCCACGACTACATCGTGAAGACCCAGGACGCGATCCCCGCGCCGCTCAACTACCGCGGCTTCCCCAAGTCGATCTGCACCTCGGTCAACCATCAGGTGTGTCACGGCATCCCGGGCGATCGCAAGCTGAAGAACGGCGACATCCTCAATATCGACATCACCGTGATCAAGAACGGCTTTCACGGCGACACCAGCCGCATGTTCGTGATCGGCAAGCCCAGCATCCAGGCCCAGCGCGTGATCGACGTCGCGCGCACCAGCATGTATCTCGGCATCCAGCAGGTACGCCCCGGCGCGACCCTCGGCGACATCGGGCACGCGATTCAGCAGTACGCCGAGGGTCAGCGCTGCTCGGTGGTGCGCGAATTCTGCGGCCACGGCATCGGGCGGGGCTTCCACGAAGACCCGCAGGTGCTCCACTACGGCAAGCCGGGTACCGGCCTCAAGCTCGAGGAAGGCATGTGCTTCACCATCGAGCCGATGATCAATGCCGGGCGCCGGCATACCCGGATCCTCGCCGACGGCTGGACCGCCGTCACCAAGGACCACAGTCCGTCCGCACAGTGGGAGCACACCCTGCTGGTCACGGCCGACGGCTACGAGATCCTGACCCTGCGCAAGGACGAGACACCGCCCCAGGAACTCGCGGCCTGAGGAGGTGCCCATGAGCACCCTGCCCGCCGGCGGCACGCCCAGCGAGGCCGACGCGCCCGCGTTCTCGCCCGACTGGGGCGAGGACTACCAGCGTCTGAGCCGCAATCCCGGGAATATCGCCCTGTTCCGCGACCGTCGGCATGCGATCCTCGAACAGCAATACCAGGGCTTTCGCGACGGCATGCCGATCGAGGACCTGATCCTCGGTCACGCCCGGCGCATCGACGAAATGCTCAAGCTGATCTGGGCCCAGCAGGGCCTGGCCGACGACGACCGCCTGTGCCTGGTCGCGGTGGGCGGCTACGGACGCGGCGAGCTGCACCCGGCCTCCGACATCGACCTCCAGATCGTGATCGATGGCACGGCGGACCGAGAGGTGTTCGACCGGATCAGCGCGTTCGTCACCTTCCTCTGGGATATCGGGATCGAGGTCGGGCACAGCGTGCGCAGCATCGAGGACTGCACCCGCGAGGCCCGCGACGACATCACGGTCGCGACGAACCTGATCGAGTCGCGCTATTTGAGTGGCAATTTAAGTCTTTTCAACGATTTTCGATCCGCGATCGACTCCGATCGCATCTGGGACTCGCGTAGCTTCTACGCGGCCAAGCTCGCGGAACAACAGGCCCGGCACCGCCGCTTCGGCGAGACCGGCTACCGCCTGGAACCCAACGTGAAGGAAGGCCCCGGCGGGCTGCGCGACATCCAGATGATCGGCTGGGTGACCAAGCGCCACTACGGCGCGGAACGTATCGAGGAGCTGGTCTCGCTGGGCTTCCTTCGCGAGGGCGAGCTTCACGAGATGCTGGAGGGCCAGAGCTTTCTCTGGCGCGTGCGCTTCGCCCTGCACATGCTCGCCGGGCGCCGCGAGGATCGGTTGCTGTTCGACCTCCAGCGCCAGCTGGCCAACACATTCGGCTTCGTGGACCAGAACCACAATCGCGCGGTCGAGCAGTTCATGCAGCGCTATTTCCGCACGATCAGCGATCTGGAGCGGCTCAACGAACTCCTGCTGCAGCACTTCAACGAGGCCATCCTCGACGACCCGGAGGCCCTGCAGGATCCAGTGCGCATCCATCAGCGCTTCCAGGTTCGCGGCGGTTATCTGGAAGTGGCACACGACCAGGTCTTCATGATCTACCCGCCGGCCCTGCTGGAGGTCTTTCGCCTGTTGCAGGAGCACCCGGAGATCCAGGGCATCCGCGCCTCGACCATCCGCCTGATCCGCGCCCACCGCCATCTGATCGACGGCCACTTCCGCCGCAACCCCGTCTGCCGCACCCTGTTCATGGACATCCTGCGCGCGCCCCGCGGCATTACCAGCCAGCTGCGCCGCATGAACCGCTACGGCGTGCTGGGCAACTACCTGCCGGCCTTCGGGCGCATCATCGGGCGCATGCAGTACGACCTGTTCCATGCCTACACGGTCGACGAGCACACCCTCAACGTCGTGCGCAACGCGCGCCGGCTGGCCCTGCCCGAATTCGCCCACGAACAGCCGCTCGCTCACCGCATCTACACCGAGCTGGAACGTCCGGAACGGCTCGTACTGGGGGCCCTGTTCCATGACATCGCCAAGGGTCGCGGCGGCGACCACTCGGAGCTGGGCGCCCACGATGCCCTGCACTTCTGCCAGCAGCACGGCCTGTCGGACGAAGACGCCGGCCTGGTGGCCTGGCTGGTGCGCTCCCACCTGCTGATGTCGCTGACCGCCCAGCGCAAGGACATCTCCGATCCCGATGTCGTGCTGGCCTTCACCCGCGAGGTGCGCACCCGCGAACGCCTCGACTTCCTGTACCTGCTGACCATCGCCGATATCCGCGGCACCAACCCGGAGCTATGGAACAGCTGGAAGGACTCGCTGCTGCAGACGCTCTATCACGCCACGCGCAACCTCCTCGAACGCGGGCTCGACGCGGCCCCGAATATGGACACACAGATCCGCGAGACCCGCGGCGAGGCCCTGCAATTGCTCCAGGGGCGCGGCTTTGGGGCCCACGACGCCGAGGCCCTGTGGGACGAACTCGACGACGAGTACTTCCTGCGCCACTCCGCCGACGAGGTCGCCTGGCACGGACAGGCCCTGCTGCCACTGAAGGCTGACGAACTGCCGCTGATTCTCGTGAGGCCCAAGACCTCGCGTGGCAGCACCGAGATCTTCGTCTATGCGGAAGACCACCCCTACCTGTTCGCCCGCATCACCAGCGCGTTGACCCAGCTGGGTCTCGACATCGTCGATGCCCGCATCATCACCACCGCGGGGGGACGTACGCTGGACACCTTCATGGTGCTGGAGAGCGGCGGCGGCCAGACTGTGGATGCCGGCTACCGCAGCGACGAGATTCGCCAGTACCTTGCCAACGAACTCACCCGCACCGATGGCGAAAAGTCCCCGGTAAGCCGCCAGTTACCACGCCGCCTGAAGCACTTCGATGTCGATACGCGAATCGAATTCGAACCCGCCTCCGGTGGGCAGGCGACACGCATGCGGCTGCGCGCGCTCGACCGCCCCGGACTCCTGTCGACCATCGGCCACATCCTGGCTGAGCACGCCATCGACGTACGCACGGCCCGAATCGCCACAGCCGGCGAGCAGGTGGAAGACAGCTTTCTGCTGGAATGCAACGCCGGCGGCCCCCTCACGGAAGACCAGCAGGACCGCCTGCGCGATGCCCTGTTGGAACGCATCTAAGGAAGCGCCGAACAATCAGCGTTTCCCTAACGGCCACCGGCGTCAAAAGTCCGCAGTGCATCGATCAGGGTGAACGCGCCTCCAACGGTTCCGGTGACGGGCGGGCCTCGGCGTTGCCCAGCAGCCGCGCCTCGAAGTCCGTCAGTACGCTGAACTCCACTCGCCGCGAGGCCTCGCGGTCCTCTTGCCCATCGGCATCCAGCACCCGCCGCGACGAGGACAAGCCGACCGCAGCCACGCGCGAGCGGAACCAGTCGTCCTCCTGCAGGGGCTCAAGCCGGTAGGCATGCTCCAGCACTGCTCGGGTGCGGCGCTGGCTCAGGTCCATGTTGCCAAAATAGGCATCGATCGCATCGTCGCTTCCGGCCCACTCGCTGGAGGTATGCCCCTCGATACGCACCTCGCGTATCACGTCCGCAAATGGGCGCAGCTGCTCGGCGTAACGCGGCATGAAATCGTCCAGGATCGCCTCGAAGCGCGGGCGGATGCTCGCGGAACTCCGCTCGAACAGGACCTCCGGCTCGCGAAAGCGCAGCGTCAGGGTGTCGCGGTCGAGTTCCGCATTCCAGCGGGGCAGATCCTCGCGAAACTCCTCCTCCAGCACCGAGTAGATTGCCGCCCGCAACGCGGCGGCCTCGTTACGCACCTCGACATGCGCCGCGCTCGAGCGTTCGACCTGGACCATATGCAAGAGCGCCAGGAACAGGAAGATCATCATCAACGCGGCCATGAGGTCCGCCACTGCCAGCCAGTGCGACCCCTGATCCGCCTCGTGCGCTGCGCCGCCGGTGCGTGCACGGCGTCGCAGCAACCAGCGCAGGATCACGACCGCGCTCCCACGGTATCCGCCGGCGTCGCAACTCCCACCGCGAACGCGTCACCCCGCCAGCGCGACTCGGCCGCGCGCCCGGACTGCACGGCGTTCTCGATGCTCTCCAGCATCGCCTCGAGCCGCGCATCCATGGCCGGGAAGGCCTCAGTGGCTCGATCACGCAGCGCGGCGATCGCACTTAGCAGGGCTTCCAGCTCCACCGTCTCCCGGCGCAGACTGGCCAGCGTCGCATCCTGCTCCTCGACATGCCGCGTAATCTTCAGCGCCTGCCCGGTCAGACGCTCCAGGGCACCCTCGCTCTGCTCGACGCCCTCGCGTGCCTGATCGAACGCCCGGTGCAGGGTATCCATCTGCTCGCGATAGCGATCCTGCCAGTCCACCAGCCGCGCCACCGAGTCATCCAGCCGACGAAAGTTCTCGCCAAACTGTTCGCCCAGGCGATCATTGAAGTCGCGAATGACCTGTTCCAGCGCGGCCACTAGATGCCCGCTGCTGAGCTCGCTCATACGATCCGCCAGCCCCTCCAGGCTCTGCTTCAGTTCGTGGTGCTGGGTCTCGAGACGCTGGTCCAGGCGACGGTCCATCTGCTGCACCGCCTGCAGCAGGGCTCGCGTCGCATCACGCTGCTCGGCCAGCACGCGCTCGGGATCACCGCTGACCTGGGGATCGCCCCCGTCATCCGTTGCCATCACCGGCGCCGGCATCATCACCTGCAGTACGCGCAATACCGACGCCAGCAGGATGCCGACGATGCTGGTCACGAACGCGAGCTTCAGCCCCTCCAGCAACGCCGGAATGCTCGCCTCTACCCGCGCCGCATCGAAGTCGATCAGGCCGATCGCCACCCCGAGGAACGTACCCAGAACCCCGAGCGTGGTCAGCAGCGCCGGCGCGGCACCCTGAAACGCGTTCGCCCGGCGAAGCGTCAGCGCCATCAGGGCCACCAGAAAGAGCGCGAACAGCAACAGCGAAAAGGCCCCGATAACGGTGAGCGGGGTCAGCCCCTGCAAAGTGGCGAGCAACGCCTCGGCTACCCGGTCGAAAATGGTCATATTGATTCCTCCGGCCGCGCCCGTCGACGCGGTCATCTGCATGCGAGACCGCTTCATGCAAATTCGACGCCAGCCCCCTCGCAACCCGCCCGATGAGACGCGCCCGGGCGGATTCAACGGATTCCCGACAGCAGCACGAACGAACGTCCGGCTGCGGCGCCGATTTATTGACGCATGGACACACCGAGTGCGGTTGACTATAGACACCTGTAAGCCCTGCCGCCGGGATCCCACCCGATGGACCAAGCCAGTGCCGGAGCGCCCCCTCCAGCCGCCATGAGTCGCCGGCCCCGCCGATGGGGGCCGGGACTGATACTGGCTCTCGCCCTACTCACCGGGCATGCGCTCGCGGACGACACCTGGGAGCTTGGGCTGCAGCCATTCGCGAGCCCTCACGACCTCTTTCAGCGATACGCACCACTACGCGACTGGTTCGCGGAGGTACGGCAAGCGCCCGTTCGTCTGGAGGCCTCACGGGACTTCCTGCATTTTCTCGAACGCCTGCAGACTGAGCGCTACGACGTGGCGATTGTCGCCCCGCATGTCGTGCCCGCGCTTGGAGAGAGCAGCCCGTACCGACCGCTCGTACGCTCACGCGACGAACTGGCCATGATCATCGTAGTACCCATGGACACCTCCCCCCGGCAACTGGCGGACCTGGAGGACACGACGCTGGCAACCCCCGCCCGTCACAGTCTGGGCACTCGGCTGGCTCGAGAGCGAGTCGGCGCGGTGTTCGACAGTGAAGATCCACCCGTCCGATTCCTCGAGTTCCCGCACCACAATGCCGCCGTGTCGGCCATGCAGCGGGGGCTTGCCGAAGCCGCCGTGCTCGTGATCGATGCCCGCGCCCTCGACCCTCCTCGCCCGCTCCGGGACGAACCCCGCACCATCGCCCTTGCCGATGGCAGCCTGGCCCGCATCCTGGCCCAGTCGGACCCCTTCCCCGGCATGACCATCGTGTTGCACGAACGCGCGCAGAGGGATGTTCTAGAATTGGAGACGCTGTTCCTGCAGCTCTCCGACACCACTCAGGGGCAACAACAGCTCAGAACCTTTGGCCACCCCCGTGGCTTTGAACCGGCGAGCCCCGAGGACTATCAGGCCTTCAAGAGTCTCATGGACGACCTATGAATGTGATCGCTCGACAGGTTGGCCACACCGATCAACTACACCCTCCCCTTGACCAGGGAACCAGGAGAAAACGATATGGATAACATGCTGGACGACACCGGGAAGCTGATCCTGCGACTGGCGCTGGGCGTCATGATCCTGCTGCACGGGATCGACAAGATCTCCGGAGGCGTGGGACATATCGAGGGGATGCTGGCCGGGGCCGGGCTACCCGGCGCGCTGGCCTATGGCGCGTATATCGGGGAGGTCCTGGCACCCGTCCTGTTGATCATTGGCCTGTATGCAAGGATTGGCGCCGTACTCATCGCGGTCAACATGCTGTTCGCCATTGGCCTGGCGCATGCCGACGAGGTCGTCCAGCTGACCCAGCACGGCGGCTGGGCCATCGAACTGCAGGCCATGTTCCTGTTCTCGGCGATCGCTCTCGCCCTTACCGGCCCGGGTCGCCTCGCGATCAACCGCTATTAGAGTCGCCAAGGCTCGTGCCGACCTTGCGGCACGAGCCCACTACGGTGCGGCGATTGAGGCGTTCGACCTAAAGCGTGTCCGCCGTCTCGCATTGAAGAAACCAACCCCCCGTTAAGGTAGAGTAGCAAGACTTTTTTACGATGATCCCGCTCGGCGCGGGTTGCCCCGGACGCCAATGTTTCGTCTCTTGCTCGCATCAAAGCCGCACCGCGTCCCGCCGTTCCTTGCCCGCTCTGGCCGGCCTGTGGCGCTTTCATGCGCCTGAACGTCGCCTGGCAGATCATCATCGGCACCGTCGCGATTCAGGTCGTGATGGTCGCGGCGCTGCTCTTTAGCGGGATCACCCAGGTCCAGCAGAACCAACAGGAGGTTCTGGAGCGCACAGCCGAACAACAAAGCCGGCTGCTGGGCTCCGCCCTGACGCCCGGCCTGGCCTACGCCGACCCCGCGATGCTCCAGGATCTCCTCGACCTGCTGGGGGACGACTCCAACGTCCTGTACGCGGTCGTACTCGACGCTAGCGAGCGCCCCATGGCCTCGGTCGGTGTCGCCCCGGACACCCTCCCGGCCGCCGAAGCGGGCGTGCGCAGTGAATCCGGCCAGGTCGAGATTGCCCGGCAGATCGAGCTTTCCGGTCAGTCCCTGGGGACCGTCGCCGTTGGCTACTCGACCGATGCCATCGACCAGCTCTCGACCAACCTGCTGGAACGCAATGTCTTGCTGGCCCTGGGCGTGCTGGGGCTCTCGATCCTCGCGGCCATTTTGTTCGCCCTGATGACGACCCGCCGCCTGCGTCTGCTCCTGCAAGGGGGCAGGGCCCTGGAGGCCGGGCAGCTTGACCATCGGGTACGCATCGATTCCCGCGACGAGTTCGGCGACCTGGCGCGGACCTTCAACGACATGGCGGCCCACCTGGGCACCACACAGTCCACACTGCTCCAGCAAAACCTGCAGTTGAATCGCTCCGTCGCCCGCCTGGAGTCCATGTTGGGCGGGGCCAATGCCATCCTTTGGGAGGCGAACCCCGAAAACCACGAATGGGAGTTCGTCGCCGGAGACACCCGCAAGCTACTGGGCTTCCCCTCGCGCAACCTGGGGCGGGGGGAACTGCGTGCCCGGCATATTCACCCGGACGATCTGCCCCGTGTACGCGATGCTGCGCGCGAGCCCGGCAACGAACCCAAGGTCGTCGACTACCGCTTCGCGCACCGCAACGGGCAGTGGATCTGGCTACGCGACATCCTTTCCTGGGCCGAGGGCACGGGCAGCCCTCGCAGCCTGCGCGGCCTGACCCTCGACGTCACCGCCCACCGACGGGCCACCGCGGCCCTGAAGGAGAGCGAGAACCGCTACCAGGATGTCGTCAACCACATTTCCGAGGTGATCTTCCGCACCGATGCCGAGGGCCGCTGGACGCTGCTCAATCCAGCCTGGGAGAGCCTGACAGGATTCCCGGTCGAAGAGACCCTCGGCAAACCGATGTGTGCCTTCGTGGATCCCGAGGACCAAGACGACGCACAGAACTTCTGTGACACCCTGCTAGAAGGGGGCACCCACGCGCAGTCCGAGGAAATCCGCCTGCGCACGCACGACGGCAGTCATCGCTGGGTCAGCATCTACGCCAGTGCGCGCTTTGATGAAGACGGCCAGATCATGGCGACCTTCGGCACCATGATGGACATCTCCGACCGCAAGGAAGCCGAAGAGGAAATCCGTCGCCTGGCCTTCTTCGATGGCCTGACCGGGCTGCCCAATCGCACGCTCCTGCACGACCGTCTGGGTCAGGCCCTCGCCAACACGGCGCGCTCGCGCCACCACGGCGCGGTCCTGTTCATCGATCTGGACAACTTCAAGGACATCAACGACACCCTGGGACACGCGGTTGGAGATGATCTGCTGCGCCAGGTCGCCCGCCGCATGGAGGACTCCGTGCGCGAGGCCGATACGCTCGCCCGCCTGGGCGGCGATGAGTTCGTGGTCATCCTCAACGACCTCCACCCGGATCCGGCCCGCGCTGCCACCGAGGCCGAGGCGGTAGGACGCAAGCTGATCAATCTATTGCGCGAGCCCTTCGAGCTGGCCGGCCAGAACCGCCACGTCACCCCCAGTATTGGTGCAACCCTGTTCAGCGGCCACAGCCTCGGCGTGGAAGAGGTGCTGAAGCAGGCTGACCTCGCCATGTATCGGGCCAAGAACGCCGGGCGCAATACCGTGCGTTTCTACGACCCCGGGCTGCATCGCGCGGTGGAGGCCCGCTTCGAACTCGAAAACGAGCTGCGCCACGCCCTGGACGAGGATCGATTTACCATCGTCTATCAACCCCAGGTCGAAGCCGACGGCCGAGTCATCGGCGCCGAGCTGCTGTTGCGCTGGCCGCATCCGCAGCGCGGCGCGATCTCCCCCGGCGAGTTCATCCCCATCGCCGAGCAGACCGGCCTGATCGTTCCCATCGGGCGGAAGGTGCTGCGCACCGCCTGCGCCCAGCTCGGTGCCTGGCAGCACATCGCCGCCTTCCGGGAACTGACCCTCTCGGTCAATATCAGCGCCCGGCAGTTCCGCAACAAGCACTTCGTCCAGCAGCTGCGCGAGATCCTCCAGGAGACCGGCGCCCCGGGCGACCGGCTGAAACTCGAGCTGACCGAGAGCATGCTGCTCGAGGAGATCGACACCGTCGTCGCCCACATCGACGAACTGCGCACACTGGGCGTGGAATTCGCCCTGGATGACTTCGGCACCGGCTACTCGTCCCTCGCCTACCTGAAACAGCTCCCACTGGCACAGCTGAAGATCGACCAGTCCTTCGTGCGCGATGTGCTGGACGACCCCAACGACGCCGCGATTGCGCAGATGGTCGTCAATCTGGCCCACACGCTGGACCTGGACGTGATTGCCGAAGGGGTCGAAACGGCCGAGCAGCGGGCCTTCCTGTTCGGACTGGGCTGCCGCCACTTCCAGGGCTTCCTGTACGGCTACCCGGGTGACTTGTCGGACCTGGAAAGGGCAGTACTCGGGACATCACCCGCGCAACAAAGCGCCGCGCAGTCACCCCGTTAACGGTTCTACTTAATCGAACGATAAAGCCATTAAAAGGCCATTTTTGTTCGGTTTAATGCGAATTAAGCTGGACCTCGATTAAACCCGGAGGTCCTTCCCATGAGCACCAAAGTCCTGATCCTGTACTACTCCACCTGGGGCCATATCGAGCAGATGGCCGAGGCGGTCGCCCGTGGCGCCCGCGAGATCCCTGGCACCGAGGTCACGATCAAGCGCGTCCCGGAACTAATGCCCGAGGATGTCGCAAAGCAGGCCGGGGCCAAGCTGGACCAGGCCGCCCCCATCGCCAGACCGGAAGAACTGGCGGACTATGACGCGGTCATCATCGGCACCCCGACCCGCTTTGGCCGCATGTCCGCGCAAATGGCCAATTTCCTCGATCAGACCGGTGCGCTGTGGTTTGGCGACAAACTGGTCGGCAAGATTGGCTCTGTATTCGGTTCCACCGCCTCGCAGCACGGGGGCCAGGAGACCACGCTGGTCTCGACCATCGTCAACCTGATGCACTACGGCATGACCATTGTCGGGCTGCCCTACACCGAGAAGCGGCTGCTGGATATGAGCGAAATCAGCGGCGGCACACCCTACGGTGCCACTACCCTGGCCGATGGCGACGGCTCGCGTCAGCCGAGCGAGAACGAACTTGCGATGGCCGCCTCCCAGGGCCGACATGTCGCCGAGGTCACACGCGCCCAGGTCCTGGGACGCCAGGCCAGCTAACCGGATCGGCCTGCCCAAAGGGGCGGCCTTCGCCGCCCCTTTGCGGTACCATGCGCGGCCGAATTCCCTCGGTCTGGCCTCCCATGTCGACAACCCGAACTCTGGTTCTCAGTGCCTCGCAGATTCTGCCGGTGATCCCGCGCGACACGGTGCTCGTCGATCACGCACTGGTGATTCGCGACGGCATCATCGAGACCCTGCTGCCGCGCGAAGAAGCCCTCGCGCAGTACCCCGATGCCGAACATCTGCACCGCGAGGGCCATGCCCTGACCCCCGGCCTGGTCAACGTACATACCCACTCCGGCATGAGTCTGCTGCGCGGTGTAGGCAGCGACCGCCCGCTGATGGACTGGCTCAAGCGCTACATCTGGCCGGCCGAAGGGCGCCTGTTGTCACCCGAGTTCGTACGCGCGGGCACGCGCCTCTCGGTCGCCGAGATGCTGCGCGGCGGCACTACCTGCTTCAGTGACATGTACCTGTTCGTCGACAATGCCGCGCGCGTGGTCGACGAATCCGGCATCCGTGCCGCACTGGGGCTGACCGTGTTCGACTTCCCCACGCCCTGGGCCCAGACCACGGACGAGTACTTCCAGCGGGGCGCCGAGGTCGTGGAGAACTGGCAGCACCACGACCGCATCCACTACACCGTGGCACCTCATGCGCCCTACACCGTCGGGGACGAGAGCCTGCAGCGCGTGGCGGAGCGTGCCCGCGAGCTGGCCGTCCCCATCCACATGCATGTGCACGAGACCGCCGGCGAGATCGCCGATGCCGAACGTGACCACGGGGAGCGGCCGCTGGCCCGGCTGGCACGCCTGGGACTCCTGGACCAGCCGTTCATCGCCGTGCATATGACCCAGGTCAGCGCACAGGACCGCGAGTTGTTGCAAGGGCGTCCGGTGTCGGTCGCACACTGCCCGGAATCCAATCTCAAGCTCGCCTCGGGCTTCTGTCCGGTCGCGGAACTGCTGGGCGCCGGCGTGACCGTGGGGCTGGGCACCGATGGTACCGCCTCCAACAACGATCTCGACATGATCGGGGAGATGCGCACGGCCGCGCTGCTGGCCAAGGGCGTCAGTGGCGACGCCTCGGCCCTGCCCGCCACCGCCGCGCTGGAGATGGCCACGCTGGGCAGCGCCCGTGCGCTGGGCCTGGCTGACCGCATCGGCAGCCTGGAACCGGGCAAGCAGGCCGACGTGGTCAGCATCGATCTTAGCGCCATCGAGCTGCAACCCATGCACGAGCCCGCCGCCCAGATCGTCTACGCCGCCACCCGCGAGGCGGTAACCGACGTCCATGTCGCAGGACGGCCATTGCTCAGGGACCGGGAACTGCTTACGCTGGACCTGGACGAGCTCCAGGCCGAGGCCCGCGAATGGGGCGCGCGCGTGCTGGAAATCCAGCGCGAACTGGCCGCGTAATCGAGATAACCATGACCCGCGAATCCCAAAGCAGCACTGGCGACAACGTCGATCACGCCGAACTGCACAAGTTCACGCATCGGGCACACGAGTGGTGGGACCCGAACGGTGCCTTTGCCACCCTCCACGCGATCAACCCCCTGCGTCTGGAATGGATCGACCAGCACGCCGATCTGGCCGGCAAGAAGGTGCTGGATGTCGGCTGTGGCGCGGGCATCCTGTCCGAGGCGATGGCGGTGCGCGGTGCACAGGTGACCGCACTGGATGCCGGGGCCGAACACCTGGAGGTCGCGCGCGAGCACGCACACGACTCCGGGCTGGAGATCCACTACCTGCACACCACCGCCGAGGCCCATGCCGAGCATCATGCGGGCGACTACGACGTGGTCACCTGCCTGGAGATGCTGGAACACGTGCCCGATCCCGAGGCGGTCATCGACGCCCTGGTCCAGCTGGTACGCCCGGGTGGCTGGCTGTTCCTCTCGACCATCAACCGCACCCCCCGCGCGTTCGCCGAGGCGATCGTCGGTGCCGAATACGTGCTGCGACTGCTGCCCACCGGCACGCACGAGTTCAGCCGCTTTATCCGCCCCTCGGAGCTGGGCGCGGTCCTGCGCAAGCACCGTTTCGAGGTCGTCGACATGACGGGGCTTACCTACTCGCCACTGTCCGGCCGCTATCGGCTGGCCCCGCGCACGGACGTCAACTACCTGATGGCCGCGCGCCGCCCGGACAGCGACAGCGAGACCCCATGAGCCGCGAAATCCGCGGGGTCCTGTTCGACCTGGACGGGACCCTGCTCGACACGGCCCCGGACATGCACGCCGCGCTCACCGTGCTGCTGGCCGAGAACGATCGCCCGCCGCTGCCCTTCAACGCCGTGCGCAATCACGTCTCGCACGGGTCCCAGGCCCTTGTGCAGCTGGGCTTTCCGGATGTCGAGGGTGCGCGCCGCGAGGCCCTCAAGCAGCGCTACCTCGAGATCTACGCCCGCGACCTGTGCATCGACACCAGCCTCTTCCCCGGGCTGGACCAGGTGCTGGACGCCTGCGAGCAGCGCGGCTGGCCGCTTGGTGTGGTGACCAACAAGCCCGCCTGGCTAACCGAACCGCTCCTGGAGGCCCTGGGCCTGACGCCCCGGCTGGCCGCGATCGTCAGCGGCGACACCCTCCCGCAACGCAAACCGGCCCCCGAGCCCATGTGGCTGGCCGCACGCCAGACGGGGCTCCCGCCCGAACAACATTGCTACTGGGGTGACGCCGAACGCGATATCGCGGCCGGTCGCGCCGCCGGCATGGCCACGCTGATCGCGCGCTGGGGCTACATCGACGCCACCCAGGACCCGGACCGCTGGGGCGCCGATGGCGCCCTCGATCAACCGGGCGACTTCTGGGACTGGCACCAGGCCAAGGCAGGCCCGCAATGGCTGGCGAGCTGACCGCACTCCCCCTCACCGCCTGGACCGCGCTCGGGGCGACCCTCCTGGTCGGCCTCGTGCTCGGCTATGCCCTGGCCGGACTGCGCCTGAATCGCCGCGTAGGCGATCTGCAGACGCGCAATGCCCGCCTGGAGGCCGAGCTCGAAGCCGCGGAACAGCGCCGCGAGGACCTGCGCCAGAGCTTCGAGACCGCGCGCCAGGAACTCGACCGCTCCTTCTCGGCACTCGCCAGCGAGGCGCTGGAGGCCAACTCCAACCAGTTCCTGCGCCTGGCCCAGTCAATCCTGTCGCAGAAGCTCAACGAGGGGCAGAACGAGATCGAGCGTTCGGAGAACAAGGTCGAGGCGATGCTCAAGCCCATCCGCGAGACGCTGGGCAAGACCGAGGCCGAGATCAACGCGATGGAACGCTCACGGGCTCAGGCCTTCGCCGCACTGAACGAACAGATCCAGCGCCTGAGCTCGGACAACGCCACGCTCCAGCGCGAGGCACACAACCTCGTGCAGGCCCTGTCCCGCCCCGGCGTGCGCGGGCGCTGGGGCGAGCTGACCCTCAAGCGGGCAGTGGAACTCGCCGGCCTCTCGGCGCACTGTGACTTCACCGAACAGCCAGCGCTGGACGGCGACGGCGGCCGCCAGCGCCCGGACCTGCTGGTGCACATGCCCGGCAACCGCGCCCTGGTCGTGGACGCCAAGACCCCCCTGGATGCCTATCTCGACGCCGTCGCCGCGGCTGACCCGGAACCGCGCGCAGCGGCCTTCAAGCGTCACGCCCAGCACCTGCGCTCGCGTGTTACCGAGCTCTCCAGCAAGCAATACTGGGCCAGCGTCGAGCAATCCCCGGAATTCGCCGTCCTGTTCCTGCCCGGCGACCCGTTCCTCGCCGCCGCGCTGGAGCACGAACCCGGTCTGCTGGAGTACGCGCTGGAGCGCCAGGTGCTGCTGGCCACCCCGAGCACGCTGATCGCCTTGCTGCGCACGGTCGAGTACGGCTGGCAACAGGCGCAGCTCACCGAACATGCGCTGGAGATTCGCGACCTCGGCGCGGAACTCTCCCACCGTCTGGGCACCATGACCGAGCACCTGGCGCGCCTCGGCAAGGCGCTGGACCAGAGCACCGACGCCTTCAACAAGACCGTGGGCAGCCTGGAGCGCCAGGTCATGCCGAGCGCCCGACGGTTCCAGGAGCTGGGTATCCGCGCGCGCAAGAACCCGGAGGCGCCGGATACCCTGAACAATCGCGCCCGCCAGCCCGTCGACGCGAACCTCCCGGACGACAACCCGGACGGCGACACCGCTCCGGACACGGGCTCGCGGGACTGAGCCGCATGGCGGGCCGCCCCGACATCCGCGCCGCGTACCGCCACTGCCAGCGCCGTGCGGCGGAGCACTACGAGAACTTTCCGGTCGCCTCCTGGCTGTTGCCCGCGCGCCTGCGCGGGCCGGTCGCCGCGATCTACTGCTTCGCTCGCGATGCCGACGACCTCGCCGATGAGGATCAGCGCACCGTCGACGAGCGGCGGGCCGACCTGATCGCAATGCAGGAACGCGTGCAGATCCTCGAAGACCCGGCCGCGGAATCCGAACCGGAATGGATCGCGCTGGCCGATGCACGGCAGCGCTTCAGCCTGCCCGCCGCCCCGTTCGTCGATCTGGTCGACGCCTTCATCCAGGATCTGGAACAGACGCGCTATACCACCTTTGGCGAGGTCATGGAGTACTGCCGGCGCTCCGCCAACCCGGTCGGGCGGCTGATGCTGTACCTCGACGGCAACCCGACCGAGGAGATGATCGGCTACTCCGACGCGGTCTGCTCGGCCCTGCAGCTGATCAACTTCTATCAGGACCTGCACCAGGACATCACCGAGAACAACCGGATCTACCTGCCGCAGAACGAGATGGCACAGTACGGCGTCAGCGAGGAGATGATCACGGGCGGCCAGACGACCTTTCAGTTACGCAACCTGATGCAGTTCCAGTACGCACGCGCCGATCGCCTGCTGCGCGCCGGGGCACCGCTCGGCGGCATGCTGCGCGGACGCATGGGCCTGGAGATCCGCGCCATCATCAACGGCGGCGCCCGCGTACTCTGGCGCCTGCGCCAGCAGGACGACGTCTTCGCCCGCCCGCGCCTGCGCGCCCGCGACGCCTGGATCATCCTCGCCCACAGCCTGCGCCCCCGCCGCCGCAGGCGTAACACTAGCTAGACGACCTTGGAGTAGCGGCGCTGCGCTTCGCGGTTCAGGTAGGCGTCGAAGGCCATGGCGATGTTGCGGAGCAGGAGCCGGCCGCGTGGCTGGACCTCCAGGCAGTCGCTGCCGATGGTGACGAGGCCGTCGGCCTCCATCTCGGCCAGACGGTCCAGGGCATCGCCAAAGGTCTCCCGGAAGTCGATGCCGAATGCGGCCTCGATGCCGCCGAAGTCGACCCTCGAGTGACACATCAACTCGCTGATCACGGCGCGCCGCAGGCGGTCATCCGCGCTCAGCTCCAGGCCGCGGAACACGGGCAGCCGGCCGGATGCCAGCCGTTCCTGATAGGCATCGACCTCGCGCAGATTCTGGCTGTAGCTGTCCCCGACCTTGCCAATGGCGGTCGGCCCCAGTGCCACGAGGTCGTACTCCGCGCGCGTCGAGTAGCCCTGGAAGTTTCGCTGCAGTGTGCCCGCGCGCTGGGCGATCGCGAGTTCGTCATCGGGCAGCGCAAAGTGATCCATGCCGATGTACACATACCCCGCGTCGGTCAGTCGCTGGATGGTCATCTCAAGGATCGCGAGCCGCTCCGTGGCCGGCGGGAGGTCGCCGTCGCGGATCTGGCGCTGCGTCTTGAACAGCTCCGGCAGGTGCGCGTAGTTGTACACGGCCAGCCGTTCCGGGCGCAGTTCCAGCACGCGGTCCAGTGTCGCGGAGAACGTGTCGACCGTCTGCAGGGGCAGCCCGTAGATCAGGTCCAGGTTGGTGGAGGTAAAGCCTTGCTCGCGCGCCTGGCGTACCGCCTGCTCGGTGACCTCGAACGGCTGGATGCGGTTGACGGCCTTCTGCACGGCCGGATCGACATCCTGCACCCCGACACTGATGCGGTTGAAGCCCAGCGACGCCAGGAGCGGCAGGGTGCCGGGGCGCA
Organism: Thioalkalivibrio sp. ALJ12; assembly: GCF_000378305.1. Classification (NCBI taxonomy): domain Bacteria; kingdom Pseudomonadati; phylum Pseudomonadota; class Gammaproteobacteria; order Chromatiales; family Ectothiorhodospiraceae; genus Thioalkalivibrio; species Thioalkalivibrio sp. ALJ12. Next base: position 148,226 of record NZ_KB899539.1, on the reverse strand, counting down.
CGGCACGCGGATCAATCTCGATCGAGAATTCCCGCTCCGGACCGGTCTCCAGCGTGAAATGCCGGCCCAGGGCCTTCATGACCCGGGTCAGGTCCTCGTCGGACAGATACGTCGGCGTCCCGCCCCCGAAGTGCAGCTGGCGTACCGGCCGATCGCGATCGAACAGCCCGCCCTGCAGGGCGATCTCCTGCTCCAGCGAGTCGAGATAGCTCGTCGCGCGCCGATAATTGCCGGTAATCACCTTGTTGCAGGCACAGTAGAAACACACCGTGTCGCAGAAGGGCACGTGGACGTAGAGCGACAACGGGCGCGCTTCACCTTCGGCATTCGTCGCCCGCGCCACCCGCGCATAGGCCTGCGCGTCAAACCCCTCATGGAACTGCGGAGCCGTTGGGTAGGACGTATAACGAGGTCCGCTCACGTCATAGCGGCGCAGCACCTCGGGATCGAATACCAGACGTTGTTCCATACGACTCTCCGCAACGGGAGGGCGGGCCCTTGCGCCACCCTGACACCCCCACCCTACGCGGCCTCCAGCCGGGTACGGTTGATGTATGTCAAACGTGGCTTCGATCACCGCCGCCATCCGCATCCCGGCCCCGCTGTGCTAGCCTTGCCGTCCCAAGACGGAACCCCGATCCCGAGCGCGTATGTCCCCCGACGAATATTGCGAGGAGAAGGCCGCGAAGAGCGGCTCCAGCTTCTACTACGCATTCCGGTTCCTGGAACCCGACCGGCGCCGTGCGATCACCGCGCTGTACGCGTTCTGCCGCGAGGTGGACGACATCGTCGACGAGGTCAGCGAGGAGAGCGTGGCGCGCACCAAGCTCCAGTGGTGGCGCGAGGAGATCGAGCGTCTGTTCGACCATCAGCCGCGCCACCCGATCACCCAGGCCCTGCAACCGCATCTGGCGCCGTTCGATCTCAGCCGCGAGTATTTCGACGAGATCATCGACGGCATGCAGATGGATCTCGACTACGACAGCTATCCCGACTTCACCACACTGTCGCTGTACTGCTACCGCGCGGCCAGCGTAGTCGGGATCCTGTCCGCCCATATCTTCGGCTTCTCGGACCGGCGCACGCTGAAATACGCGCATGACCTGGGGATGGCCCTGCAGCTGACCAACATCCTGCGCGACGTCCACGAAGACGCGATGCGCGGCCGGGTCTACATCCCGCTGGACGAGCTGAAAAAGCACGGCGTAAAGCCCGAGGAATTCCAGCTTAACGTTACAGACGACCGCCACCGCGCCCTGTTCGCCGAGCAGGCCGAACGGGCCCGCCGCTACTATCAGCGCGCGGAGGAGCACCTGCCCGCCGAGGACCGCTACGCCCAGCGCCCGGGCCTGATCATGGCCGCGATCTACCGCACCCTGCTCGACGAGATCCAGGACGACGGCTATCGCGTGCTGGAGCACCGCGTCCGCCTGACCCCGATCCGCAAGCTGTGGATCGCCTGGCGCACCGCGCGCCGCCTGAAGCGCGACTACCGCCGCGCGGGCTGACCGGCCCGCCCCATGGCTGCCGTTCCCGCATCGCATCCGGTCGTCGTGCTCGGCGCCGGCTGGGCCGGTCTGACCGCCGCGCTGACCCTGGCCCGGGCCGGCATCGCGGTCCACCTGATCGAGGCCGCCGCCACCGCGGGCGGGCGGGCCCGCAGCCTGAACCGCGATGGCGCCTTACTGGACAACGGCCAGCACGTGCTGGTCGGCGCCTGTCACGCCACCCTGGAACAACTGCGCTCGGTCGGCACCGAACCGGACCGCGCCTTTGCGGCGCTGCCGTTCGGCCTGCGCATGCATGCACCGGGCCGCCCTCATCCGGCCTTTGCCCTGGAGCCCCGGTCGCCACGCCTGCCCGCCCTCGCCAGGGGCCTGTGGCAAAGCCTCGCGGGCACCCCGCTGCACAGGCGCCTCCCGGCCCTTTTGGGGGCGGCCTCGATCCTGCATCGGCCGCTGGACGAGGACCTCGACGTACTCGAATGGCTGCAGGCGCGGCATCAGCCGGACACGCTGATCCGCCAGCTCTGGGAACCGCTGTGCCTCGCGATCATGAACACGCCGACCCGCAGCGCCTCGGCACAGATCTTCCAGAACGTGCTGCGTCTGGCCCTCAACCACGGGCCGGACGACGCCCGGCTGCTCATCCCGACCCGGCCACTGGGATCGCTGTACCCGGAACCGGCCCTGCGCGAACTGCGCGAACGCGGCGCCACGGTCGAGACCGGGCGGCGCATTGTGGCCATCGAATCCGGGGGCACGGAGGCCCGCTACCAGCTCCGCGACCGCAACCATCGCGTCACCCATGCCAACGCGGTGATCCTCGCCACCGCGCCCAGCGCGGCCGCTCGGCTCCTGCCCGAGGCCCCCGAGCTGCAACCCCACCATCGGGCCCTGGTGGCCATGGGCGAGCGCAGCATCTGCACGGTGTACCTGCGCTACCCCGGCCCGATCCTGGAACGCCCGCCGCTACAGGGGCTCATCGACCAGCACGGACAATGGCTCATTCCCCGCCGGGTGGCCGGCGAGCCGCACTGGCTGGCCGTCGTGATCTCCACCGCGGACGACCTGCCGGCGATGACGGCGGAGGAGCGCTGGCGTCGCGTCGCGGAAGAACTGGAACGGACCTTCCGCGAACTGGGAATCCCCCAGACCGGTCATGTCGTGTGCGAGAGACGCGCCACGATCGATGCCCGCGTCGATCTGGACGCACTGCGCCCGGTGGCCGGCACCCCCTGGCCCGGACTGTTCCTGGCCGGCGACTATGTGACCCCGGGCCTGCCCTCGACCCTCGAAGCCGCCGTGCGGTCTGGATTAGAATCAGCCCACAAGCTACTGGAGACGCTGCCTTGACCGATCTCGACATCCCCGCCCTGCTGGACTATCGCCCGGAACCGGGCGCCTTCAACGACCGCGTGGTCCTGGTGACCGGCGCGGCCGCGGGCATCGGACGTGCGATCGCGCAGGCCTGCGCGGCGGCAGGCGCGGTCGTCGTGCTGCTGGACAAGGACATCAAGGGGCTGGAGAAGACCTACGACCTGATCGAGCAGGAAGGCCACCCGCAGCCCGCCATCTATCCGCTCAATCTGGAGGGCGCCACGGTCAAGGACTACGGCGACCTCGCCGAGAACATCCGCGACTCCCTCGGGCGCCTGGACGGGCTGGTGCTGCACGCCGGCTGGGCCGGGACGCTGACGCCGATGAAGGGATACGACCCCGAGCTGTGGTTCAAGGTCATCAACAGCAACCTGCACGGCCCGTTCTTCCTCTCTCAGGCCGTGCTCCCGCTGCTGGAAGACAGCCCGCACGGCAGCCTGGTCGTCTCCACCCAGGACTGCCGCAAGGCCTTCTGGGGTGCGTTCGGCATGGCCAAGGCCGCGCAGGACGCGATGATCGACATCCTCGCGCGCGAACACCGCAACGAGAAGCACTTCATCCATGTGAACGGCATCGATACCGGCCCCGTGCGCTCGCGCTTCCGCGCCGGCCACTACCCGGCCGAGAACGCCGAGAAACTGCCACGCCCGGAAGACGTCGTCGGCCCGTACCTCTACCTGCTGGACACCACCGACCCGGAACACACCGGCCTGCACCTGTCGCTGGAAGGCCACGTACCCGAGCCGGCGCCCCGCCCGCACCGCCAGCCCCAGGAGGGCTAACCACCGCCCCTGACAACCCGGGGCGCCCCCCCTGTAGGAGGCCAGCCCTCTGGCCGATTGGATGCCGGACAGACCCCATCGGCCAGAGGGCTGGCCTCCTACAAGACATTGCTTCTCCCGGCGCCCCAACAACCGTGCAGCGGCTATCCGGGATGCCAGGGAGGCAGAGCAACACGATGACTAGGACCGCGGGTCATGGCGGCAGGATGGCAAGGGTGGACACCCCCAACGGCCAGAATAAGCGCATTTCCCCGGCCCGGCCCTCACCCCCTGTAGGAGGCCAGCCCCCTGGCCGATCGGGTGTCGGACATGCCCCATCGGCCAGAGGGCTGGCCTCCTACGCAATTCAGGTAGCGGAGGTGGAGCTCTACGGACGCTGCGGGCGGCGCTTGCCCGGGCGGGATTTGGCCCGGGGCGGGCCCTTCTTCGGCCCGGGTCCGGCCGGGCGGGCGGCGGTCTCCACGCCCTTGTGCTGGGTCTGGAAAGTCTGGCCGCGTTTATTCAGGGCCTTGCCGCCGCGGGTCACACGGCCGCCGGTGGCCGCCCTCGCACCACCGGTACCCTGGCCGGTGCCGGCAGGCTGCCAGGTGGGGATCAGGTGTTGCTTGCCATTGCCGATCAGGTCCGCGCGGCCCATGCGCTTGAGCGCATCGCGCAGCAGCGGCCAGTTGTTCGGATCGTGATAGCGCAGGAACGCCTTGTGCAGGCGCCGCGCCCGTGCGCCGCGCGCGACCGGCACCCGGTCCCCGGCCTTGCGTTTGATACCGCGCAGCGGGTCCCGCCCGGAGTGCCACATCGCGGTTGCGAGCGCCATCGGGCTGGGCAGGAAGGCCTGCACCTGGTCGGCGCGGAAGTTGTGCCGCTTGAGCCACAGCGCGAGGTTCAGCATGTCCTCGTCCGACGTACCCGGGTGCGCGGCGATGAAATACGGGATCAGGTACTGCTCCTTGCCCGCCTGCTTCGAGTATTTCTCGAACATCGCCTTGAAGCGGTCGTAGGCGCCCATGCCCGGCTTCATCATGCGAGAAAGCGGCCCGGATTCCGTATGTTCCGGCGCAATCTTCAGGTAACCTCCCACATGATGGGTAACCAGTTCCTTCACGTACTCCGGTGATTCCACGGCCAGGTCGTAGCGCAGGCCCGAGGCAATCAGGATCTTCTTGATCCCGGGCAGCGCGCGTGCCTTGCGGTAGAGGTTCACCAGCGGCGTGTGGTCGGTATCGAGGTTCTTGCAGATCCCGGGATAGACACAGGACAGCCGGCGGCAGCTGCGCTCGATCTCCGGGTCCTTGCAGGCCAGACGGTACATGTTCGCGGTCGGCCCGCCGAGATCGGAGACCACGCCAGTAAAGCCGTCGACCTTGTCGCGGATCTCCTCGATCTCCTTGAGCACGCTCTCCTCGGAGCGGCTCTGGATGATGCGGCCCTCGTGCTCGGTGATCGAGCAGAACGTACAGCCGCCAAAGCAGCCGCGCATGATGTTCACCGAGAAGCGGATCATCTCCCAGGCCGGGATACGCGCATCGCCATAGGAGGGATGCGGCGCACGCGCATACGGCAGGTCGAACACCGCATCCATCTCCGCGGTGGTCAGCGGGATCGGCGGCGGGTTCAGCCAGACCTCCTTGTCGCCATGGCGCTGGACGATCGCGCGGGCATTGCCCGGGTTGGTCTCCAGATGCAGCACGCGGGAGGCATGGGCGTACAGCACGGAATCGCCCTTGACCTGTTCAAAGGCCGGGATGCGGATGACCGTCTGGTCTCGCGGGGTCCCGCGCGGGATGTCGCGGTGGAAGCGAACGACCTGAGCGCCACCCTCCTCGGCGGCACCTTTCGATTCCTGCTTCGTGTCGGCCTCGGCACAGGTCGACGGCGAGACCATCGCGTACGGGTCGGGGTTGGCATCCACCGGCCCCGGGGTATCCACTTCGCTGGAGTCCAGCACCACATAACCGCCCGGCACCGCATCGCGCAGGAACGCCGTACCCCGCAGGTCGGTGATCTCCCGCGGGTGCTCGCCAGCCGCCACGCGATGGGCCAGCTCGACCAGGGCGCGCTCGGCATTGCCGAACAGCAGGATGTCGGCACGCGCATCCAGCAGCACCGAGCGGCGCACCTTGTCCTGCCAGTAATCGTAGTGGGCGATGCGACGAAGGCTCGCCTCGATGCCGCCGGCGACCACCGGCACGTCCTTGTACGCCTCGCGGGCGCGCTGGGCGTAGACAATCACGGCACGGTCCGGCCGGTGGCCGTGTACATCCCCGGGGGTATAGGCGTCGTTGGAGCGGATCTTCCGGTCAGCCGTGTAGTGGTTGACCATCGAGTCCATATTGCCGGCAGTGACGCCGAAGAACAGATTGGGGCGGCCCAGCGCGCGAAACGGCTCGGCGGAGGTCCAGTCCGGCTGCGCGATGATGCCGACGCGAAAGCCCTGTGCCTCCAGCAGCCGCCCGATGATCGCCATGCCGAAGCTCGGGTGGTCAACATAAGCGTCCCCCGTGACCAGCACGATGTCGCAGCTGTCCCAGCCGAGGTCGTCCATCTCCTCGCGGGTGGTCGGCAGAAACGGGGCCGTACCGAAGCGCTTGGCCCAGTAGGGCTTGTGCGCAAACAGCGAAGGCGGGAAATCAGGGACAGCGGACATGGGCTCGGGCTCCCGGCGCGGGGCCGGTGGATTCAAACCCGCGCATTACACGCCGGAAACGCCGCCAAATCAAACGGCCCCGGCGCTTGCGGGGCCGAAATCTCATCGAGTACGGCCAGCCTCAGTAAAGCTTTACAAACAGATCAATCGCCGGCTGCATCGCACCGCGCCAGCGCTCTTCCAGATCCGGCTCCCAGCGCGGATCGATCTCGGCAGCCGTGCGCACCATGCAGTCCAGCCAGATCGGGTACAGATCCGGCTCCACGGGTACACGCCCTTCGCGGGAATGGACCTGGCCCATGCGCTCCATGGTGGAAGCCACGAAGCTCTCGCCCTCGGCATAGCTGATTGCCGTCGAGATGGCCTGCCCGAGTGCACGTTTTTGCTGCGAGAGATCCGTCGAGCCAAACGCGGCCTTCACCCGTGGGTCGGCCTGGAGGAAGTGTTCGTAGAAACGCGTAACGAAGTCGCCCGCCCGGCGGCATCGCCCGTAGCTCTGGTGCACGTCGGAGAAATTCATGACTATCCCTGCGCCGTAAGAAGACGCAAGGATAGAGCCTCTCGGAGACCGAGCGATTGAGCCAGATCAAGCTTCCCTGGCAGCCGTCGCGTCCACCCAGTGCAACTGGGCAAACAGATCCACCGTCGGCGCCGTCGCCGCGCGCCAGCGCGAGGCCAGTTCGTCTTGCCACTCGGGGTCGGTATCCCGTGCGGCCTCGATCAGGGCCTCGACCCAACAATCGTTCAGCGCGGGCGCAACCGGCACACGGCCATGTGCGCCGTGCACCATGGCCATGGTGTGCACCGGAGCCCGACCATCGCTGCGACGCTCGGCAAAATCCAGCGCCGCCAGCACCGACTCGTTAAGGATATGCTCCTGGTGCGTGGGTTCGCTGTCGCCAAATACTTCGGGGATCCGCGGGTCCGCCGCCATCAACAACAGCCGGAAATGGCGCAGGAAGGCATCGGTTCGCATGCAGCGATCATGGCTCGCGCGAACATCGGGGAAGAACATACGGAACTCCGTTCCAAAACCCGCGATGCTACGCAGCCTGCCGATGCCCCGCGATAACGCATGCTAACGCGGCCCATCGTGCCAGCCGGGGTGCTCCCTGTCAGGACTTCGGATACACCCCCGCATACTGAATGCCGGCCAGTTCCGCCAGCTCGCGGTCGAACGTCGTCAGGTCGTTCGGGCCGAAGTCCTCCAGACGGTTGTGGCCGCAAGCCCGCGCCAGTACGCACATCAGCTCGCTCGAGGCCTGCAGGAAGCGGCCCAGCCGCTCCCCGCCCTCCTGGGGATCCAGCCGCGCACGCAGCTTCGGGTCCTGTGTCGCCACACCGGACGGGCAGCGATTCGTGTGGCAGATCCGCGCACCCACGCAGCCCACCGCCTGGATCGCGGCATTCGCCAACGCAATGCCGTCCGCCCCCAGCGCCAGGGCCTTCACGAAATCCGCAGGTGTACGCAGCCCGCCCGTCACCAGCAGCGTGACCCGGCCACTGGCGCCATTGGCGTCCAGGAATCGCCGCGCGCGACCCAGGGCGGGGATCGTGGGCACACTGATGTGGTCGCGCAGCAGCGCAGGCGAGGCCCCGGTCCCGCCACCGCGACCGTCCAGGATCACGTAGTCCGCCCCCGCCTCCAGGGCGAAGGCCAGATCCGCCTCGATGTGGTTGGCCGAGAGCTTGAAGCCGACGGGGATGCCCCCGGTCTTCTCCCGCACCTCGTCGGCAAAACGCCGGTAATCCGCTGGCGTCTCGAACCCGTCCAGGCTGGGTGGCGAGATGGCGTCCTGCCCCGCGTCGATCCCGCGCACCCGGGCGATCTCGTCACTCACCTTCGCCCCGGGCAGCACACCACCCACCCCGGTCTTGGCCGCCTGGCCGGCCTTGAAATGAAAGGCCTGTACCTTCTCCAGCACCTCGTCGGAATAGCCAAACCGCGCCGGCCCCAGCTCGAACAGATAGCGCGAGTTCTCCGCCTGTTCGGCATCCAGCATCCCGCCCTCGCCGGAACAGATTCCCGTCCCGGCCTGCTCGGCCCCGCGTGCCAGCGCAATCTTCGCCTCGCGCGAAAGCGCGCCAAAGCTCATGTCCGATACCAGCATCGGGATATCCAGCTGCAGCGGGCGTTTCGCCTCGGGCCCGATCACCAGCCCCGTCTCGACCGGAGCGCCATCCGGCAACGGCCGACTCGCCAGTTGCGCCGCCAGCAGCTGCAGGTCGTCCCAGATCGGGAGCCGGCTGCGCGGCACGCCCATGGCGACTGTCGGCCCGTAGTGGCCCACTTCGTCCAGCCCCGAACGGGCCATGCGATGGATCAGTTCGACATGAGGCTCTGTCTCCGTGTTACGCGGGTCCGGTGCACCGTCACTATCATCCTCGCTGGAACCCTTGTCCGCCTCCGGCTCCGTGCCGATATCGTCTTCGTCGAACTGCTGGTGCGTCCCATCGCAGTACGGCAGATCACCCGACTGCTTGCACTGGCAGAGAAACGCCTCGCCGTCTTCCTCGGGAGTAAAGGCGATGGGCTCCAGCCCCGTACCCTCGTGCGAGCCGTCGCAAAATGGCTGGTCCTTGGATCGCCCGCAGCGGCAGAAGTAGTACTCCTCCCCCTTCTTGAGCTCGACACCCTTGGGCTCCACTGCCGCGATCTTCGCTCCAGCCATCATCCGCTCCTTGCTGTTTGGGCACACAGGTCGTGTACTGTCCCTGTGACAACAAAGCCACCGCAAATTTCCCGTGCCGTTCGCGATAGCAGCCTTTATTATGGACACAAAGGCCTCCGGGAGACCCGATGAGCACCACCGACCACCGCCACACGCGCCGCGACTACACCCAGGGCGAGCTCCACCGCCGCGACCTGCTCGACAACCCCCTGACCCTGCTGGACCGCTGGCTGGTCGACGCGCGCGAAGCCGGAAACCCGGACCCCACCGCGATGATCCTCGCCACGGCCGACGCCGACGGCCAGCCCTCCGCGCGCACGATTCTGCTCAAGCACGTGGAGGGCGAAGACCTCTGCTGGTACACCGACTCCCGCAGCCGCAAGGGTCAGGACCTCACCGAGAATCCGCGCGCCGCACTCCTGTTCTACTGGCCCGAGACCGAGCGCCAGATCCGCGTCGAAGGCAGCGTAACCGCCCTGCCCGGCGAGGCCGCGGACGAATACTTCGCCCAGCGGCCGCGCGCCAGCCAGCTGGCTGCAGCGGCCTCCATCCAGAGCCAGCCCATCGGCACGCGCGCCGAGCTCGAGGCCCGTGTCCAGACGCTGGAAACGCAGTACCCCGAAGGCGCGATCCCCCGCGATCCCGCCTGGATCGGCTACCGCCTGCAGCCCGAGCTGTTCGAGTTCTGGCAGGGGCGCGCCGGCCGCCTGCACGACCGCTTCCAGTACCACCGCGCGGACAACGGCTGGCACATCACTCGCCTGATGCCCTGACGCGCTACCGCTACAGCCTCCGAATCTGCTAGGATTCGCTCCGCCGTCGCGGCTCGACCCCGCACGGTGCAACAATTCGGAGAGGTGCCGGAGTGGTCGAACGGGGCGGTCTCGAAAACCGTTGTACTCTCGCGAGTACCGAGGGTTCGAATCCCTCCCTCTCCGCCAGATTCAAGCAAGGGGGCCCAAGTGGCCCCTTTCGCATGTCTGTCCCCTAAGGTGTCGAGATTCGAACCCGAGGGATAGAAAATGATGGTTCGACGGGTGACGCGAAGCGGCACCCGAACGTCGCCTCAGGCGACGGCCCGCAGGGCGAGGCACATCGTGCCGAGTAATCCCTCCCTCTCCGCCAGATTCAGCATGGGGGCCTGCGTGGCCCCTTTTGCATTTCTAGCCCCAGCGTTCCGGGATTCGAACCCGAGGAATCCGAAACGATGGTTCGACCGATGGCGCATCGCGACATCGGAACGCCGCAGCGCAGCGGAGGCGGCCCGTAGGGCGGCGACAACGTCGCCGTAATCCCTCCCTCTCCGCCAGATTCAAGCAAAGGGGCCCAGTGGCCCCTTTCGAATGTCTGGCCCCAGCCTTCTGGAATTCGAAACCGAAGCCTGTGGGAAGTATCTTGAGGGGGACTTGTGGGAGCGGGCTTGCCCGCGAAGCCCCTGCGCACAAAAAAGGCGACCCCGGAATCCGTGGGTCGCCTTTTTTGCGTCATTTTCTGGTGGGCGGTACTAGGTTCGAACTAGTGACCCCTGCCGTGTGAAGGCAGTGCTCTACCGCTGAGCTAACCGCCCAGAACGGCGGCAAGATTACGTCCAGCGGGGTTCCGCGTCAAGGGAGAACAGTTACCAAGAGAGTAAACCCGCCGCAGCACCGTAGGATGCGATGAGCATAGCGAATCGCATCGGGGTTTCGCTCGGCGCAGGGGATGGTGCGTTTCGCGGTGCTCAACCGCACCCTACGAGTGTCGCACTCGATCCCGCGGCGGGCTGGCGCGTACAAGCTTGAAACACCTGGGAAATGGCGGAGGGGGTGGGATTTGAACCCACGAGGGACGTGAATCCCTGCCGGTTTTCAAGACCGGTGCATTCAACCGCTCTGCCACCCCTCCGGTGGCCGGCATTCTCCGGGATACGGGGCAAGCTGGCAATGATGGCGCCCGGGTACGCGCACGGCGCCCTGCGGGCGCCCGGGGGTGGGATTGATTCGGGCTCGCGCCCTCACCCTTCGGGCGTCGCCGCTCGCGGCGACGTCCTGCGGCGGCTGCGCCGCCTTGTTGAACCCACGAGGGACGTGAATCCCTGCCGGTTTTCAAGACCGGTGCATTCAACCGCTCTGCCACCCCTCCGGTGGCCGGCATTCTCCGGGATGTGGGGCGGGCTGGCAATGGCGGGCGGGAAGTCGCTACAGGCGGTCCGTTTCGCGCGCCAGGGCCTGCAGTTCGGCGGCGCGGTCCTCGGGCACCTGCTTCCAGGAGAAGCGCCAGCGCCAGTTGCCGTCATCCATGGTGCCGGGTCGGTTCATGCGGGCCCGGTTGTCCAGGCCGAGTGCGTCCTGCATCGGCAGGATGGCCAGCTGTGCTACGGAGCGGTAGGCGGCGCGGATCAACGGCCACGGGATCTCCTCGGCCCCGCCCTCGTTCAGGGTGTTGATCACGTGCTCCTGCATCTCGGGGGCGAGCGATTGAAACCAGCCCAGCGTGGTGTCGTTATCGTGCGTGCCGGTGTAGACGGCGCTGGCCTCGTTGTGGTTGTTCGGCAGGTACGGGTTGTCCTCGCCACCCTCGAAGGCGAACTGCAGGATACGCATACCCGGCAGGTCGAAGTGTTCGCGCAGCGCGGTGACTTCAGGCGTGATCACCCCGAGATCCTCGGCCAGCAGCGGCAGCGTGCCCAGCTCGTCTTCCAGGCGGCGAAAGAACGGCTCGCCCGGGCCCGGCACCCAGCGGCCATTGGTCGCGTCCGGTTCCTCGGCCGGGATCCCCCAGCTCGCCTCGAAGCCACGGAAATGGTCGATGCGGACGGCATCCAGGGTTTCCAATGCCCAGCGCATGCGATCGACCCACCAGCGGTAACCGGTGGCCTCCAGCCGGTCCCAGTGGTACTGGGGGTTGCCCCAGCGCTGCCCGGTCTCGGAGAAGTAGTCCGGAGGAACACCGGCGACGGTGACCGGATGGCCCGTCTCGTCCAGGGCGAACAGGTCGCGATGAGCCCAGACATCGGCCGAGTCGTGCGCCACGAAGATCGGCATATCGCCCAGGATGAGGATATCCAGATCCTTCGCCTGACGACGCAGGTCCTGCCACTGGTCAAAGAACACGAACTGGGCGAAGCGCACCCGCTCCAGCTCGTCGCGCGCCTCGTCCTCGATCCGCTCCATTGCGTCCGGGTCGCGGTCGCGCAGCACCGGGTCCCACTCCCACCAGGGCCGATCCTGCTCGCGTGCGCGGATCACCACGAAGCGGGCGTAGTCGTCCAGCCAGACCGGCCCCTGCTCCTGACAGAACCGCTGATAGGCCTCTCGCCAGACGGCCGGGGTGTCATTCAATCGGGCATGCGCCCGGGCCAGCATGGCCTCCCCGGTGCCGCTGTCCGCCGACAGCCCAACCCGCTCGGCCAGCAACCGGGGATCGATCAGGCGCGCATCACCCGCAAAGGCGGAGATGCACGCGTAGGGCGAGCCATCCTCATGCGGGGGGTGTAGCGGCAGGATCTGCCACAGCGTGAAGCCTGCCCTACGAGCCCAATCGAGAAAGGCGTAGGCCTCGCCGCCGAGCGTCCCGACCGGCTCGCTGCCGGGCAGGGAGGTGGGATGAAGCAGCACGCCCGCCCGCCGGCGCTGCATCAGCGGGTTGGCATGGCCCTCGCCGACCATCAGTCGCCCTGCCCCTTGCGCATCGTGCCGCCCGCGGACGGATCACCCCCGCCGACCGAGAGCACCTCGCCCAGCGATTCGGGGACCGTGAGGTTGGCAAGCTGATAAAGCCGCGCCAGATGTCGACGATAAAGCTGCTCGAAGTCACTGACCGAACCGGCCGGGTTATACGCCCCGAACCACCAGCACCAGTCCGACCCTTCGCAGATGGCCAGTTGCTCGCGCAGTTCCGGTGTATCCAGCGAGGGATCCTCGGCCACGGCCTGGTCTACCGCCTTGCGGGCCGCGATCAGGCTGTCCCAGCCCCGGTTCTTGTCGGGGTCGCCGATCCAGGTGGAGAACGTGCCGTATACCCAGCTGCCCGCGACCAGCCCCGGCAGCTCGCCACGATCGCGATCCTTGCCGCTGCGCCGGCAGACGTCGGCAAAGGTGCAAAGATTCAGTGTGGCATGCTGCGCCAGGCGCTCGTACAGCGCATTGAGGAAGTGATAACCGTTCTCGGGGTAGTACTCCCAGGCGTTCTCGCCATCCAGGATCACCGAGACCACCCCACCCTGGGGCGAAACGGCGGCGATGTTCTCCAGGTGGTGGATGAAGTCCCCCACCGCGTCGTCCGCATGCCAGTCGGCATAGCGAAACCCGATCGCATCGGACAGCCCGTCGTCACGGAAAAACAGTTCGATGTCACTGCCCTGCAGTTGATAGGGGCGGTGCAGCCAGCCTTCCTCTTCGGCGGAGCCGGTGTTGGACTCGGCCGTCTCGCCCGCCGCCGCCAGGCTGTTGGCGAGCACCGTCTGGCCGCTGGCCGTCCAGCACAGCTTGTATTCGTCCAGCAGGCGTATGGTCGCCTCGCTCAGGCTGCCCTCGGAGGGCCAGCACCCGCGCGGGCGGAAGCCAAAATGCTTCTCGAAGACCTCGATCCCCCGATCGATGTGCCAGCGCACCCGGGCCTCCCCATCCGGATAGGCGGGGGCCTTGGGCAGTTCCACCTCCGGCATCGCCTCGCGGGCAGAGGCCAGGTCAATCATCAGCGGCATGATCGGGTGGGCATACGGGGTAAACGACAACTCGACCCGACCACTCTCCGCCAATTCCCGATAGCGCGGCAGGATGCCCTTGACCTCGTCGCGGATCAGCGTCAACAGACGCTGACGCATGGCAGGGTCGAAGTTCGTATCCGCCTTCAGCCAGCCGCGCACCTCGGGATAGGCCCAGCGAATGGTCTCGCCCAGCCAGGCCAGGTGGTAACAGGTAGCCAGATCCTGGAAAAAGCGGTCATCCAGATGCCCCAGCAGCAGCGGCTCCTCCATCGCCTTGCGCGCGATATCGGCGAGGCGCTGGAACAGCGGGAACGGCTCGATCATGCGCGGGGCATGCGCCCGCAGGCATACCCGCAGGATCTCCTCGCGCTGCGCAGAGTCCGTCGGCACCGCATCCATGTGCAACAGGTCGAGCACCGGGTCGCCAACAAGCTGGCGCTCGCGCACGCAAGCGTCCAGGCGCTCGCCATAGTCCGCCAGTTGCTCCAGCAGGATTGGCGCAAAATTGACCACCGCGCGCGCCTTCGGGCAGGCCTCCAGGTGGGCGGCCATGTCCGTGTAGTCCTTCAGCGCATGGAGGTAAGTCCAGGGCAGCGCGTATTCACCCGCGCCGCTCTCGAAGTACTGTGGCTGGTGCATGTGCCAGCACAGCACCACATCGAGTTTGGGTGGGATCGGCACCAGTGCAGTACTAGCGCACATGATGCGTGGCCTGTCCGAGCATCTCGGGGGTTACCACCCGTACACCTTCGGGCGATATGTAGTAGTCGCGGGCATCCGCCTCGTCGTCCACACCAATCTGGGTCCCGTCGGGCACCCTGCAACCCTTGTCGATCACCGCCTTCTGGATTACGCAGTCCTCGCCCACCTTCACGCTGGGCAGGATCACCGAGTCTTCCACCGTCGAACCGGCGTTCACCTGCACGTTGGAGAACAGCAGCGAGTGGCGGATCGTGCTGCCCGAGATGATGCAGCCCCCCGACACCATGGAGTCGATCGCCATGCCGCGGCGATCGTCGTCGTCAAACACGAACTTCGCCGGCGGCAGCTGCTCCTGATACGTCCAGATCGGCCAGTCGGAGTCGTACAGATTCAGTTCGGGGGTCACCCCGATCAGTTCCAGGTTCGCCTGCCAGTAGGAGTCGATCGTGCCGACATCACGCCAGTAGCCCTGGCGCACGCCCTGCTCGTCGCGGAACGGGTAGGCCATCACCTGATAGCGATCGATGATGCCGGGGATGATGTCCTTGCCGAAATCGTGCGTGGAGAAGGTGTCATCCGCGTCCTTGATCAGCTGCTCGAACAGGAACTGCGTGTTGATCACGTAGATCCCCATCGAGGCCAGCGAATGGGTGCTCTTGCCCGGGATGCTCGCCGGGTCATCCGGCTTCTCCGCAAACGAGGTAATGCGGCTCGCGGCATCGACGCCCATCACCCCGAAGGCCTTGGCGCGTTCACGCTCCACCTCCAGGCAGCCCACCGTCATGTCCGCCCCGCTCTCCACGTGGAAGGCGATCATCTGGCCGTAGTCCATCTTGTAGATGTGGTCCCCGGCCAGGATCAGCACGTAACTTGGCGCGTGCTGACGGATAATGTCGATGTTCTGGTACACCGCGTCCGCCGTACCCTGGTACCAGGACGTCTCGATGCGCTGCTGCGCCGGCAACAGCTCGATAAACTCGCCGAACTCCCCGCGCAGGAAGCTCCAGCCGCGCTGGATATGCTGGATCAGCGAATGCGCCTTGTACTGCGTCAGCACCGCCACCTGACGGATGCCCGAGTTGATACAGTTGGACAGTGGAAAGTCGATGATGCGGAACTTGCCGCCGAACGGTACGGCCGGCTTGGCCCGCCAGAGCGTCAGCTGCTTCAGCCGCGATCCGCGCCCACCGGCGAGGATCAGAGCCAGGGTCTCGCGGGTCAGACGACTAACAAAACGTTGCGGTTGCGGATTCATGCACCCATCCTTGCCATTAAACCTCTCCGGGGCTGTGACCCCGATCAAACACCGAGCGTGATTCGAGTATGACAACAGCCTCCAGCAAATGCATCACACCCGTTGCCGAAACCCTCGCGCGTTTGCCGGAGGCGCGCCTCCATGATCCACACAGCGTCCTGGGCCTTCATGCGCTGGATCAAGAGACTGCCTGCTACCGTGGCTGGCTGCCGCACGCCAGCGAGGCCTCGATCACACTTTCGGGCGGATCCGACGAACCGCTCACACCCAGTACCAAAATCCCGGGGCTCTTCACCTGGCAGGGCAAGCTGAATGCCCTCCCCGCGCACCCCGAACTCCGCTGGAAGCCCGAGGGTGGCACGCAGACATTACAAACCGTTGACCCGTGGAGCTTCACCCCGGACATCCCCGAGTTCGACCGCCACCTGTTCGCCGAAGGCCGGCACTGGCACGCCCACCGCATGCTCGGCGCCCACCCGGAGACCCGCGACGGGATCGACGGCGTGCGCTTCGCCGTATGGGCCCCGAACGCCGAGCGCGCCTCCGTCGTCGGCGACTTCAACCGCTGGGATGGCCGTTGCCACCCGATGACCGTGCACCCGGGCAGCGGCATCTGGGAGCTGTTCATCCCGGGGCTGGACCGCGACACCCTGTACAAATTCGAGATCCGCAACCGCGACCACGGCACCATCCACGTCCGCACCGACCCCTACGCCCGCGCCTACCAGCTGCGCCCGGAGACGGCCGCGCGCATCCAGCCGCAGAGCGACTACACCTGGGGCGATGACGACTGGCTGCAGAACCGAGATCCCGAGGGCTGGAAGCACCGCCCGATGAGCATCTACGAAGTGCATCTCGGCTCCTGGCAGCGCAGCCCCGAGGGCCAGTGGCCCAACTACCGCGAGCTGGCGGAGCGCCTCGTGCCTTATGCCCGCGACATGGGTTTCACCCATCTCGAGTTGCTGCCGATCACCGAACACCCGTTCGACGGCTCCTGGGGCTACCAGAGCACCGGCTTCTTCGCCCCCACCTCGCGCTTCGGCGACCCGGACGATTTCCGCTACTTCGTCGACCAGGCGCACCAGGCCGGGCTCGGCGTACTGCTCGACTGGGTGCCCGGCCACTTCCCGCGCGACGAATTCGCCCTCGCCCGCTTCGACGGCACCGCACTGTACGAACACGAAGACCCGCGCATCGGCGAGCACCGCGGCTGGGGCACGCTGATCTTCAACTATTCCCGCCCCGAGGTGCGCAACTTCCTGCTCTCCAGCGCGCTGTGCTGGGTCGAGGACTTCCACCTCGACGGCCTGCGCGTCGACGCCGTCGCCTCCATGCTCTATCGCGACTACGACCGCGAACCGCACGACTGGCTGCCCAACATCCACGGCGGCAACGAAAACCTGGAGGCGATCGACTTCCTGCGCCACCTGAACGAGACCGTGCAGACCGCGCACCCGGGCGTGGTGATGATCGCCGAGGAATCCACCGCGTGGCCCGGCGTCAGCCGCCCGCCGTCCATGGGCGGACTCGGTTTCACCATGAAATGGAACATGGGCTGGATGCACGACACCCTGACCTACTTCGGCATGGACCCGATCTACCGCCACTACCACCACAACCAGCTCAGCTTCGGCCAGATCTACGCCTACAGCGAGAACTTCGTCTTGCCCTTCTCCCACGACGAAGTCGTGCACGGCAAGCGCAGCCTGCGCGGCCGCATGCCCGGCAACGAATGGGAACAGCACGCCAACCTGCGCCTGCTCTATGCCTGGCAGTGGCTCTACCCCGGCAAGAAGCTCCTGTTCATGGGCCAGGAATTCGGCCAGGGCCCGGAGTGGTCCGAGGATGGCGAACTGGACTGGTACGTCCTGCAATACCCGCTGCACCAGGGCCTGCAGCAGCTCGTGCGCGACCTTAACCAGGTCTACCGCGACCACGCCGCCCTGCACGGCCGCGAATTCGAACCCGACGGCTTCTCCTGGCTGGACTGCGACGACGCCTCGCACTCCACCCTCAGCTTCCTGCGCCGCGACATCCACGGCCGCGAATGCGTCGTCGTGCTCAACCTCACCCCCATCGAACGCGGCGCTCACCCCGTCCCGGCCCCGCACCCCGGTCCCTGGCGCGTTGCCCTCAACACCGACGCCCAGGCCTACGGCGGCGAATCGCGCGGCCCCGCCCACGCCCACGCCGAACCCATCGAGCGCAACGGCCACCCCGCCACGCTCTACCTCCACCTGCCCCCGCTGACCGCGCTCCTTCTGGAACCTGCCGGCTGATCGCACGCTGCTACCGGACAGACCCAAATCGGCCAGAGGGCTGGCCTCCTACACCAACCACACCCGCCCCTTGTAGGAGCGCAGCCCCCTGCGCGATGCGGCATTAGACATAACCCCCATCAGCCAGAAGACCACCCATCCACATGCCAACACCCGCCCCTGTAGGAGCCGAGCCCCCTCGGCGATACCCACGCCCGAATACCGCACCAAACCCGCCCCACAAAAAAGGGCCCATCCCAACAGGAAAGGCCCTCTTCACACTCGACCAAGAAAACACAAACCGCTAACCACGCCCCTCAACCAGCGCCTGCGTCTCGCCATCCAGCGCACCCCAGTGGCTGCGCAGCCGCTCCGCCAAATCCGCCGGCTCCAGCAAGATCACCGGCATCGCCAGCTCCGCCGCCTGCTCACGCGCCTCCGGCGCAAACCCGGCCAGGCTCACATACATCCCGCGATCGCTACCCTCGCGTCCCGAGACAAAGGCCTCCAGCTCCGGCGGCTCCACCTCGCTGTCGCGATCACGCGCCACCCCCACAATCAAGCGCGGCGCATCGTCGCCACCGCGCGCCGGGGCCACCACATACTCCTGCCACACATCGCGACCATCCGCCGGCGCATCCACCAGCACATACCCCATCCCGCGCAACAAGCCTTCAACCACACGCCCAATACTCGCGGTCCCCAACCCCGCCAAACGCTCGGCCCACTCGTCCATCACAGCCCCTCCAATTCACAATCCCCCGCACGCTAATCCAAACCCCATCACAAAACCACCCACCCCTGTAGGAGGCCAGCCCTCTGGCCGATGGGGCATTGAGCTGGCGTGGGTGATCGGCCAGAGGGCTGGCCTCCTACACCGAATACCCGTTGTAGAGGCGGGGCCCGCACGCGATCACCCCCACCAGCCCCACCCCAACCCGATCGAACTCGACACACGCCCCAACAGGTGTACACTGTACCCCAAGGACCGCAGACATAAGGACATGTCTTCACGTGCCCGATACCATTGAATTTATTGAAACGCCAACATTCACCCGGCAATTTCAGGCAATCGCCAGCGATGATGAGCTGAAGGAACTACAGCGCATCCTGATCGCCCAACCCGACAAAGGCGACCTGATCCAGGGAACGGGAGGATTACGCAAGATTCGCATTGGGCTGGGGCGGCAAGGAAAGCGTAGCGGCGGCCGTGTCATCTACTTTCTCGCGAACACAGAGACGATCTACCTGATCCTAGCCTACCCCAAGAATGTGAAAGACGACCTCACCGCCACCGAGAAGGCTGCGCTCAAGAAACTCACCGCCCAACTAAAAGAGGAAGTTCTCGAATGAACATCTACGACGAGCTCCAGACATCACTGCAAGAAGCGGTCGACATCAAACAGGGCAGGAAAGCAGCCAGCCGTATCACCCGACACGAAGTGGCGGACGTGAAGGCCATTCGCGCCCAATTGCACGTTTCGCAAGCCGAGCTCGCCAAGGCCATGGGAACCAGCGTCGACACCATCAAGAGCTGGGAAGCCAAACGACGAAACCCCACCGGACTCGCCGCCAAGGTCCTGGCCACCATCCGCGACAACCCCAGCTTCTTCAACGAACTCGCCGCCCATTAACCCCAACACCACAACACCAATGCCCCCCGTGTAGGAGGCCAGCCCCCTGGCCGATTGGATGTTGGACAGGCCCCATCGGCCAGAGGGCTGGCCTCCTACACCAAATCACACCCCCTGTGGGAGCGGGCTCGCCCGCGAAGCCCCCGCCAAAGCCGGAAAAACCACCAACCTACCCAACCAACGACACCACCGCCCGCCTTAACCCCTCATCCACACTTACCGGAGGCTCCCACCCAAGCGTCTCCCGCGTATGCGAAATATCCACCTGCAGCGAATCCAGCAACCGCCGCGCCATCTCCCCGCGCCCCACCGCACGCGCCCCGGCACGCAACAGCACCGGCGGCACCAGCAGCAGCCGCGCGCGCCGATCCATCGCCGCCGCCACCCGGCGCAGCAGATCGGTGGTGGAAAGATCCTCCCCATCCCCCGCCAGAAACACCCGATTCGCCGCCGCCGGATGCTCCAGGCACGTCACCAGCAGATCCACCAGGTTATCCAGACCCACCATCGAACGCCGATTGTCCACCGCCCCCAGCGGCAGTGGCACACCACGCGCCACCCACTGCATCATCCTTGCGAAATTCCCGCCCACACCCGGGCCGTACACCAGCGGCGGCCGCACCGCCACGATCTCCATCCCCGTCTCGCGCCCCAGCGCAAACAGCGCCGCCTCGGCCTCCGCCTTGGAGACGCCGTACGGATCCACCGGCGCCGGCGCATCCGCCACGGAAAACACACTGCCCGGCGCAGTCTGCTCCCCATTCACCTTGATGGAGCTGACAAACACAAACCGCCGCACACCCGCCTGCGCCGCCTGCCGCGCCAGCGCCAGCGTGCCCTCCACATTGGCGCGTCGATACTCCGCCAGCGGATCGGCGGCGTCCTCGTCCATCACATGCACGCGGGCCGCCGCATGCACCACGGCCTCTACATCCTGCAGCGCGCCGCTCCAGTCCGCTTCCGGGCCAAGCGACGGCGTTACCGCCAGCTCCGCACCCGCCGGCACCGAGACACCGCGCCGACACGCTGCGACCGGCACCCGACGGCCATCCACCGCCAGCCGCTCAATCACGGCGCCGCCCACGAAGCCTGTCGCTCCGGTTACCAGAACCCGACCTACCATCACTCCGTATCCCGTCCTTGCGAGGGCCCGCAAGGCCTGCGGCAATCGCCAGCCGAAGCCCCATCAACCGAATGTAACCACCCTAGCCGGCGCGCCAACCCTGGCATCCGATGTCGCACCACCGCTCGACCAGTCTGATGGGTAAAACACCATGCACTTCGCGCCAGAGAAAGCGCCTCAACTTCCCGATACATGCGCCATGTGTACAACGATGTAGAAGCCTTGTTAGCCGAAATCGACCCAGACCGTACTCGATAGATGCCCAACACTTCGTTAAGGCCCATCGCCGTCTCGCCGTCACGCAACAAATCCAGCCACAGAGCATAATCCTGCCGCCGTCGAATCAACGGCATATACCGCTTTCCAAACACGTTCGTGTCATACATCGCCGTCAAACACCCGACGTAACAAGTCTTCAGAAGTTCTCCGTAGCGCAACCGGTCAGGCACCCCCACTGGCGAGAGATGCCGTCCTTTCTCATCAACGCGCTCATAAGCCCCGTACGAGAATGCCGCCTCCTTCTCGCGCATGAACGCCAGCTGCCGATCCAACTTGTGAGGCAACCACAAATCATCCCCATCCAGAAACGCGATGTACCGACCACGCGCGGCCGCAATAGCCGTATTACGAGCTACAGCTGCTCCTCCATTTCGCTCAAGCCGAAACAGCCGTATCCGCTCGTCCTCGGCCGCCAGCGCTTCCACGACCTCAGCCGAATCGTCCTCAGAAGCGTCGTCCACAACAAGAAGCTCCCAATCACCCCACGTCTGCGCCTGGACAGAGGCAATCGTTTCTCGAATAAACGCCGCCCCGTTGTGCACAGGCGTCACAACCGACACCAACGGCGTCATGCGAATACCGCCGCTAGAACGGAAATCCGCCGAGCCATGTCGTACGAACGCACGCCACCCGCCAGGCAGAGGGTGCTCCAATACGCATGCAGATAGGTGATTCGCATTCGTGGGTCTGTTCCATTCACTGTTGGCACGCCGCACCGCCGCACGGCCTGCGCCCGGCTTTAACTCGGGTGTCGCGCGACCTATGTACTCCGGCCCGGTCGCCCCCATGGCGGCACCATTGTCGCCCGGAAGTCTCCAATTTCCAGGGATCTTGGCGGCGATGTCCACCTGCGTCGTCGGTGCCAGCCGACAATGCACCAATTCGGCTCATGCCGCTTAGTTACGCCCCATAGGACCCCGATGCCTTCTAGGCCCACTTGCGCCGGTCCACGTCGCAACCTCAACTGCAGCCAGCCCACCAGTCTTTGGTCAAGGCCATCAGTGTTCATCGCTCCAACACGGCGATACATCACGCCTCAGGCTTGCGGGCTCAGGGGACGCAGCGCGGCGGTCCCTCCCGCGTTCACTTGATACCTGCGCCGCATTTCCGGTTCGCCAATACCGATTCCCAAGTCTCTATCCGCTGCTTCGTTGTTTTCTCAAGATCGAACCACTCTTTGATATGGCGGCGACCACAACCTCCCATCCGAGCCAAGACAGCCTCGTCGCCGAGAATTTCCCTTAGCCGGACCGCAGCCGTATCGACATCTCCCGGCTCCACGATAAACCCGGTATAGCCCGGCCGCACCAACTCTTCGATACCAGGCGTTCGTGTCACGACGCAGGCGCACCGACGGACCATTGCTTCTTTAACTACGTTCGGTAGTCTTTCCCCCGGGTACTGCGACATACTTAACAGCACCCCAGCCACCTCCATGCGCCAAAGCGCCTCATGGTGTGGAACGTGTCCAAAAAATTGCACTCGCTCCGAAAGCCCGGCTCTCTCTACCCACGATTCCAACGTTGCTCTTTCCGGTCCATCCCCAAGCACCTCCAAGCGCAATCCCGGATATCCCCGTGCTATCTTGGCAAATACTTTTAATGCATCAATGGTTTTCTTGGGAGCGATTAACCGTTCAGCAACCAAGATTAGAGCCTCCTTCCCTACAGGACCTGGGTCCGGCGGGACAGCCACGCCTCGATACACGACATGGACATCGTCGCCCCCGACCCCACACACTCGCGCAACCCATCCACGATTGGCCTCGGCCTGCGTAACGATCGATCCCGCTTTTGACACCACCCTTGAAAGTGGATATTCCCGGATCAAATCGTACGCCCCTAACGATATGCTGACACTCGTACCCAACCGCATCTCACGAATCGCGAGGGCAACTAAACTCGGATAATGCCCCCAAAACAGGTGCACCACATCCACGCCTTCAACATCCGCCTCCTCCGCTATCCCGAACGCCCTGGGCAGCAATGCAAGAGAAATCACCATTTCTTTCGGCGAGCGCCAAGTCCCCAACAGACACTTGCCAATCACCTTAAGCGCAGACGCGGGCTTCCGCACCATTACAGCCAAACCCCTACCAAATGCCGCCACACCTGAGTACGTGACGCTCAGATCCGCCAAACCCCTCTCTGCCAGCAGGCCGTTCGAGTTCCGCGGTTTTCGCCTCATACATCCGACAGAGATCCCAATCCCAGCATCACGCAAGGCCTCAATCTCTGCAGCACCGAACGCCTCGGACGGCGCCGGGAATTGCATAAAAACGTAGCGAACTTCCATCACTAACGCTCGGCCACTGAAGTGTTAACCACGGCTCTCCCTTCGGATCTATCCTTATCGGAGCCGATTGCTCGCATCAAAACCTCATGCCACGCAGTGCCCGAAGCCCATTAATCCACCGAGCGGGGAAAAGGGAAACCACATTCCAAACGATCTTGTACAGACGCCCTCCGCCTTCAACCCATCGACCAATTAGCATTCCACGATACAGGCCCAAACGGACACCCTCCAGCCACGCATCTTTTATCATCTTATTTGCATACCGACGCACCCAATAGCACTCCTTCTCCGACATCTTGGGACAAAGCTCTTCGACCATGTCTCTCGGAAGGTCTAGTGAAGCCACGCACATACGGGAAACCGTTGATGAATCCCTATCAGAAACGCAAGTCTGCGTCCGAATTCGGCGTAACGGGCCACAATTCGCAACAAGTTTGACCCACGCATACAAATCTCCGGATCGCTCCGTACGCTGCTCTGGAAACAACTGGGAATCCAACACGCATGAGCGATGAATGAACACCGCAGACGTTTTCATGGGGTTTCTTTTCCTAAACGCCGCCGCTAGAAATGCGCCTACCTCTATGGTCTCCACATCCGTCTTCATCGCCTGTGAAAACGGATCGATCGTCGGTGCCTCACCGTCGCGAACACGCGTCACGCCAGACGCCACCACGCGCACAGGAGTGTCAGCTTCGGCAGCTTCCAATAGCGACGCCAGGTGATTTTCGTCCCAATAATCGTCGGCGTCTAAGAATGCGACCCATTCACCGGAAGCCAACCTTAACCCCAGATTCCGCGCTGCGTAGCCGCCTGGCCCGGGCGATGTTCGACCAACCAAACGAACGCGCGGATCGGGGATTCTTTTTAAACGCGCAGCGCTGTCGTCAGAAGAACAATCATCAATCACTATTATTTCCATTGGAGAAACGCTTTGCGCCAGTGCTGAACGAACCGCCCTCTCAATCGTCATTGCCTTATTATAAAGCGGTATCACGACAGAAATGCCCGACATTAACCTTCCTATTTTCCGCAGTTAGTTCATAGGTCTGGATGTTTCCACAATCCAACGGCACATCGAGAAATGGGGATAGATTTATTTTCTCACGTCCAGCGCGATGACGGGCGGCCCTAGCGGCGAGGCTCGATTCGCACGCCGATGATCTGCTCCACTTTGTCCACGAAACGCTGGTTCCCAGTGAGATGGCCGCGCTGCAGGGCCTCACGCAACAGCGTCGGCTCCTGCTGAGGTACGCCCAGCTCAACGAAACGGGCGTAGCATTCACGACGTTCGGTCCCTTCGTCCGCCAGGTAGAGATACGCCGGGTCGAAGTCGATCAAGCACTCCGTCTCCCCCATCCGCTGGAGGTAGCTAGACCAAGGGTACTCGCCGGCGGCCGCCACCATACGCGCGCGCACCAGATTCAACTCGACGTACTGCGTGCAGGCCAGCAGACAGGTCTCCGTCTGCACCGGGCTCGACTTGTAACGCCCCTCCTATAACGTGCCCGAGCGCCCCTCCAGCAGAGTGCGACACCGCGAGGCACACGCCGCCAGCGCCTTCATCAGTCGCCCCATCGGCGCGACCTCCTCGCCCGGCCCCAGCAGCAGATGCACATGGTTGGTCATCAGACAATACGCGTACACCCGAATCTCCAGCGCACTGCTCAGCTCGCACAGGCCCTCCATGTACCACCCATAATCCTCGACCCCGACAAACACCACCTGCCGGTTGTGCCCGCGTTGCACCACATGGTGCAGCATACGCGGCAATACCGCTCGCGCCATCCTTGGCATAGCGCCTCCGCGAATCATCTCAAATGCTCCATGCGTCCAAACTCACTCTGCGGCAGATTCTGCGCTTCCGGTCTCCCCTGGTATTACATCCGTCCGCTGTAAATCGCCGACAACTTGGCCCCAATCAAGGACCAGTCGAAGTATTTGGCCCGCTCTGCCGCTTGCCGGGCCATGTCATCCAGTTGACTACATTGCGCAGCTTCGGCGATCGCGTACTCCAATGCATTTGGCTCGTTGGGGTCATAGAGAAAGGCGGCCCGACCATCAATGTACTCAGGAATGAGTCCAGCGCGGGGGGCGACCACCGGCCGCCCAGCGGTCATCGCCATCAAAAGGCTTCCGGATGTGAAGATATCTCGGTACGGCAGCACGACGACATCGCTCCAGCCAAGCAGCTCCTGTAGTCGCCCATCCGGAACGAAACAAAGCTCCGTAGTCACACGCTCAGCGTCTCGAGCGGCATAATCCTCGATGGCCTGCTGAAGCTCACCCGAGCTGGCCTTCCCAGCAATATGCAGTTCGTGCGGCCCAGGCGTCTGGCGGAAAGCGACGAGCAGATCCTCTACGCCCTTATACGGCCGGATCATGCCAAAGAATAGGAAGCGCACCCCTTCCGCGGGCGCACGTGGGGGCTGCGGACAAACTACGCCTGCGTAGTTCCCATGGTGAACAACGTAGATCTTCTCCTTGTTAACGCCAAGCTGAGCCACAGCTACATCAATGGCACTTTCGCCATGAACGAGGATAGCATGCGCTTCTCGGGCAACAAGCTTCGCGTTCCAGCGGTCGAGCCAGCCACGCTTACGCTCGTGGTTGATCAAGTTGTGAACCGTCCATACAATGCGTTTCCCGCGCAAACGCGCAATTAAAATCGCAATGTGAAACACGCTTAACCTAGCCAATGCCCCCCAAGGTTTGTCAAACGTCACCGCGCCATGGATCCAGTGCAGATGAACGACCTTGGCGCACCCGGAGCGGGCTTCGGCAATCAACCCACGGAGTCCGTTATCGATCCCGGTGGCGCTGAAGCCATGAACCGCGAGGCCCGCAAACATCAGGCGCTGATACGGATTCAAGGTGGAGAAGGGGTAGTGTGAAGCTTGCGACATGGCGTTTTATACCCTCAAATGCTCATTGGATTCGCGGACAATGCTTAACGCACCAAGAAAGGGAGGAGGGGGGGGGATGTTTCGTTACAGATCATTCGCATTACATCTCCTGACGAAGATAACACACCATATCTAGCGCTTTTTCTGACTGGGCTTGCACAACCTTATCAATCCCTGATTGCTCTCTCTTCTTAATTATATAGTGAAGGTTATTGTCTTTCCAATATTCTCCTCGATCTATAAGTTGTTTTGCAGCTTCGCCGAGCATTTCTTCTTTTATTTTATAACCATCTTTTAAGTTGAGCCAAGTTTCTAGCTTTTCGATCGCATCCGCTGGGTTTAATATCGCCTCATCATAATCGAACCAGAAAGAATCGTTTTGGCCATAACGACAAGCCGATAGAGCAGTGTCGTATACCCAACGACCAACAGCATACGCTACATCTTGTTTATCCGGGTTAGCACGATACCAATCGTGTTGCAGTTTATGTAGCGATGCGATATTCCCAGGCGCGGACCTTCTTGTAAAAATAAAAAGTGGGCTGTCGATATTGTCCCTTATAGACTGAACCTGATGAAGATGCGAGGGGGTCTTCTCAACCCAGCCGCTCAGTTTGCGAATACGGGTTTCCGAATCAAGCAACTCTTGAAAGACCACGAACCCCCTTTTCTTATTGAAAAATATCTCCGGGCGGGCCTTGAATCGATTTCTTTTTGCCCATGATCGCAGACTAAGGAAAGATTTCGAACACCTAACAGCTGAGACAGCGTTGGATGTGTGCGGAAGCTTTCTGAGAAAGTGAGACTCAGTGCAGGCTAAAAATGCACCCGACGTTGCCAGAAGGCTCTGCACCAGTGTAGTGCCACTACGCGGAGGCCCTACGATAAATATTCTTTTTGGTGGCATACTCGATAACCATTTTCAGATAAATCAATTCTCGGCGTCAAAGCGCCGGGCGATGCCGGGAGGATCCGGGGACCGGTCCTCTTGTGCCCGCCTATCATGTCAATCGCACCATGCAATCACAACTTTGTCTTCTGCATGGGAGCAAACTGACAATGCACGGAGAACGCCGCGTCCGCAAGGGTGTAGATCTTGTACGCCTCGACGCACAAGGGCTGGATGATATCGTGCCGGGCCACTTGGAATAGTGGGTCGTGAACGAGATCTCGAGTGTCGTCGCGGGAGCCTGTAAAGATGCCGTCCACGCACAACACGTCATGCCCCTCGTCTAAGATTCGGTCAGACCAGCGAGACTCCGGAAAACCTAGCGGCCCCGTGACCGGCACTTTCTTCCGATGTCTGTAGGGCGTGGTAGTTTTGCGTTGCTTGGCCGGCCGTTCTCACATGGTTTGTTTGTCCGTTGCATTTTCCTTGGCCTGATCACCCGGTGACGCAGTGACGGGTGCTTCATATGGCTGCACCGCATCCTGCTGCAGTTTCACGATGTAATCGCATCGCGGTTCCAAAAAACGGAAAAAACGGGGACAGATTTATTTTTCTCACGTCCAACGCGACGACGGGTGGCCCGTGCGGGGTCGCTCGATTCGGCAGCCGATGATCTGTTCCACGTTGTCCAGGGAGCATCGGTTTCCGATCAGCTGGCCGCGCTGGAGGGCCTCTCGCATCAGCGTCAGCTCCTGCTGCGGGACGCCCTGCTCCACGAAGCGAGCGTAGCATTCATGACGTTCGGCCTCTTGGGCCGCCAAGTCGAGATACGCCGGGTCGAGAGCAACCCAGGACTCCGTCTCGCCCGTTCGCTTGCGGTAGCTGCACCATGGATACTCGTTGGCAGCCGCTACCATGCTGGCCCGAACCGGGTTCAGCTCGATGTACCTCGTGCAGGAGAGCAGCTACGTGTCTGTCTGTACCGGGCTGGATTTATAACGTCCTTCCCACAACGTACCGGATCAGCCCCTCGATCTGATTGCAATACCGCGTGGTACTCGCCGCCAGAACCTTAGTCAGCCACCCTATCGCCGCGACCTCCTCGCCCGGCCCCTGCAACAGATGCACATGGTTAGTCATCGGGCAGTATGCATACACCCGAATTTCCAGCGCACAGCTCAGCTCGCGCAAACCTTCAAGGAACCGCTCGCAATCCTCGCCCCGGCAAAAAACACCTGCCGGTTGTGCGCGCCGCATTACATGGTGCGGCATATGCGGCAGCACCAGTCGCGCCATCCTTGGCATACCTTCCTCCCTAAATCACCCACCTGCTCACTGAGGCGAAAATAAATCTGTCCCCGTTTCCTTAACGGCAGTCATGTGGTCCATAGCGGAGTAACAACGCGTGCAATTCGTCAAGCGTGACCGTCATAGGCGCATCAAGTCCCTTCGTGGCCCCGGCCTGCGGACAAAGGATAGCGTCATGCCTGAGCTGCCGTTGTGCACAAATATCGCGAAAGCATGGGTTTCGATGACGGTCCGGCAGCAGTTCGATCACGGTGGTCCCTTCCTGGCACCACATCAGGTTGGTTAGACCTGCGCCATGTGTGGCGACCACTAGCCGTGCCGAGGCGAACAGGTCGATCTGGTCGGCTACGCTCATGCCGGATAGCTCCAGCACCTCTATGCCATAACGCCGAACCAGATCGCGAACCTCCGCTTCGTTTGTGACCGTTCGGCGAGGGCTGTCGCCCCTGGAGATATAGAGCAAGCGGCCGGCTTGTGGCGCGTCAATGCGCGGATTGACCTCGCGGCGGATACGGTTGACGAGCCCAGGCGTGACACCTACGGCACCCTTGCCCCGGAGAGGCACAAGAAGCTCATCAGCCGTTAACCGCTCGTGGTCGGCATATCGAGTGACTTGCTCCGGCGCGATGCCCATCCGGTGCAGTATTTCATCCTGCCAGGGTGCTCCGGCATGGGACACCAAAAAGCGATCCGGCTGCAGGCTCGAAGGGAGCGTATCGCGCAGCATCAGCAAGTCTCCGACCGTATCCAGCCAGAAATGGTAGTAGTTGCAGGCATCACTCACTTCATTGCCCAACAAGGCTACCCGGCCCTTAAGGTGGTGGCTGTTTTGCGGAAGCCGCTGCCTCTTGTGGAAGACACTTCTAATCCGTCGGGAAGACAGGTACAGAGCACCTGGATAGTTCACTCTGCGAAAGGGGTGTACGCGCACGGCAGCCCGCCGATCCAGTGGATGCCGCCCCGTCGCACTTGGCTGGAGCATGAGGACATCGGCTCTTTCGACGTGACAGACTCCCGCGAGCCCAATGGAATGCTGCTCATCCCATCGGAGTGTGTCCTGATCACGGGTTGGGGCGTACGAACCTGTACCAGGGGCCCAGCCCGACGGCTCCGCGTCGATCCAGCGCACCGGGCCAGTGTCACCAGGCCGAACCGACGTGATGTCCTCCAGCGCATGCAGTGCTCTGCGCGCTGCAGTTTTGGCCAGACGCACGGGATTCAAGTGCTGTGTCATCCAACGGGCCCCTTGTCGACAATCTTCATGCTCAAGCCAACCCTCGCGCGCGCAGGTCGTGGAACCATGAGATCGTCTGCTCCAGGCCCGCCTCGAGTGGAACGGTAGGCTGCCACCCGAGTTCGTCCCTCGCCAGGGAAATGTCGGGCCGGCGTTGCCGCGGATCATCCTCTGGCGGGTCTTCGTGGACCAGCGGTGAGTTCGAGCCCGTCTGTCGGATAATCTGGCGTGCCAGATCGAGTACTGACACTTCCTGCGGGTTGCCCAGATTGATTGGGCCGGTAAAGCCGTCGTCCGTTTTCATCAGGTCCATCAGGCCCTGGACCATGTCATCGACAAAACAGAATGAGCGCGTCTGATCACCGCTGCCGTAGATCGTGATGGGCTCGCCCTGCAGCGCCTGAACGACGAAATTGGAAATGACTCGACCATCGCGCGGCTGCATCCTTGGCCCGTAGGTATTGAAGATGCGAGCCACCTTGATCGGCATCGCATGCTGGCGCCGATAGTCAAAGAACAGGGTTTCGGAACAGCGCTTGGCTTCGTCGTAGCAGGCGCGCGGGCCAATGGGGTTCACGCGGCCCCAGTAGTCTTCCTTCTGGGGGTGCACTTCCGGGTCGCCGTACACCTCGCTGGTCGATGCCTGGAGGATCCGGGCACCGGTCCTCTTGGCCAGACCCAGCATGTTGATCGCACCATGCACGCACACCTTGGTCGTCTGAACGGGGTCAAACTGATAATGCACGGGTGAAGCCGGGCATGCCAGGTTGTAGATCTCGTCCGCCTCGACATACAGGGGCTGCGTAATATCGTGCCGCACCACTTCGAATAGCGGGTTGGGAACAAGATCTCGAATATTGTCGCGGGAGCCTGTAAAGAAGTTATCCACGCACAACACTTCGTGCCCCTCCTGCAAGAGTCGCTCGCACAAGCGGGACCCCAGAAACCCGGCGCCACCCGTGACCAGGACTTTCTTTCGAAGGCTGTATTGCATGGCAGTTTTGCTTTCCTTATCCGGCCCGTCTCACGGGGCTCGCTTGGTGGTGTCTTTGTCCACGACCTGACCATCCGGTGGCGCAGTGACGGGTGCTTCACATGACTGCACCGCACCCTGCTGCAATTTCACGATGGAATCGCATCGCGAGACAGTGCCCAGCCGATGGGCGATCATGATGATCGTCTTGGTGCTGGACAGCACGGCAACGGCCTCCATGACTGCAGTTTCCGTCTCGTGGTCCAGTGCGCTGGTGGCCTCGTCGAACACGAGTACGGGTGGATCATGGTAGAGCGCCCGGGCAATGCCGATCCGCTGGCGCTGCCCGCCCGACAAGCGGACGCCGCGCTCACCCACTAGGGTTTCGTAGCCCTGCGGCATATCCTGGACGATGAAGTCGTGCACCTGGGCCATGCGGGCGCAGCGTTCCACCTGCTCGTGATCGATCTGCTCGGGCGGCACGCCCAGGGCGATGTTTTCGGCCACGGTCGAGTCGGTCAGGAAGATGTCCTGCGGCACATAACCAAGCGCCTGTTGCCAGGCGCGCAGGTTGTCGTCGGTGATCGGCTTGCCGTCCACCACGATGGCGCCTTCGGTGGGGCGCAGCAGGCCGAGTAGCACGTCGACCAGCGTCGTCTTGCCTGCGCCGGAGGCGCCGACGATGCCCACGGAGCTGCCCACGGGGATTTCCAGGTTGATCCCATGCAGGGCCGCGCGTTCGGCGTTCGGGTAGGTGTAGTGGACCTTCTGCAGCGTGATGTTCCGCCTGGGTACTAACGGTTGAGGCGCGCGTTTGTACAATTCGGCCAACGCCGCGCGCTGATGCAGATCGTAGTAGGCGTTGTCGACCGCAGCCCCACCAAAGCGCAGTTTTGCCATGCCGGCATAGATGCGCTGGGCCGCTGGCAGCAGGCGATAGCCCGCAAATGCGTAGAGGCCAAGAATGGGCAGGATGTCGCCCAGGGCGTTGCTGCCAGTTCCGCCCTGGGTGGCCAGCAGGACCAGCGTAAGTGCGATCACACCGCCAAAACCGATCGCCTCGATGATGAACTTGGGGATTTCGCCGAGTGTCTGGTTGGTGGCCTGGTGGCGGGCCTGGCGGGCCGAGGGGCCGTCGAACCGGGAAAGGTAGGCGTGTTCGCGGCCCAACAGCTTGATGTCCTTGATACCGCCCAGGGCCTCGCTGGCGGCGGTGAAGCGCTCCTGGTTGGCACGAGCGCGGTCACGCCCCACGCGGCCGAGAACGCCCCGTACAGTGCCGAAGATCAGCGCATACATGCCACCAATCACTACCGCCACGCCCAGTGCCAGCCACGGGTCCACGACGATCAGCAGAATCACCAGCGCGATCACCACCACACCGTAGGCAACCATCTGCATGCCGGGGCGGAAGACGTTCTGCACGAGCTGGTCAACCTCGGAGAGGATGTTCTTGGCCATGTCGCCGCTGTGGCGGTCGAGGAAGAAGGCATAAGGCTGGCGCAGGTAGGTCTCCAGCAGCCGCTTGCCGATGCTGTGGCGGCGCATCTCGATGAAGCGATTCATCGCGTAGTGCGTGAGCGAGCGGAAGAAAGCGGAAAACAGAATGAGCCCGAAGGCCACCGCGCCAAGCGTCAGGATGAAGGCGTCCACCGAGGTGAAGCCAAGGCCTTCGTAGGCCGTGTTGAGCACAGGATTGGTCTGCACCACGTCGGGGTTGCCCAACACGCTCAGAAACGGCATAACCGAAGCGACACCGACCGTCTCGAGAACGGCCATCACGATCACCATTCCCAGGACAAGCCCACCACGGCGTTTTTCCTTCGGGGTGAGCAGCGCCAGCGTTTTGCGCCAAGTGTTCATCGTGCCAGCGCCCGCTGGTACGCCCGGTTTTGTAGGAGGTCAGCCCCCTGGCCGATCGGGCGCAAGACACGCCGCATCGCGCAGGGGGCTGCGCTCCTACAGGGGTAGCGGCCCCGGGCACCGTAGGAGGCCAGCCCCCTGGCCGATTGGGCGCAAGACACACCCCATCGCGCAGAGGGCTGCGCTCCTACAGCGGTATAGCCACGGGCTTGCGCAACCTGGACCATCGGGCGCAAGACACGCCCCATCGCGCAGAGGGCTGCGCTCCTACCGGGGTAGCGGCCCCGGGCACCGTAGGAGGCCAGCCCCCTGGCCGATTGGATGCAAGACACGCCCCATCGCGCAGAGGGCTGCGCTCCTACAGCGGTATAGCCACGGGCTTGCGCAACCTGGACCATCGGGTGCAAGACACGCCGCATCGCGCAGGGGGCTGCGCTCCTAAAGGGGTAGCGGCCCCGGACACCGTAGGAGGCCAGCCCCCTGGCCGATTGGACGCAAGACACGCCCCATCGCGCAGAGGGCTGCGCTCCTACAGCGCCATAGCCACGGGCTTGCGCGCCCTGGCGGATCGGGCGCAGGCCGCACCACATTGCGCTGACCAGGAAGGTCGCGGCGCGGTAGAGAGCAGCGCCATTGGTGGGGATGTTCACGAGGAGCGGGTTCCGTTGGCGTGATCCTGCGCAGGAGGCCCGCCCTCAGGTCGATGGGGCTGGTTTGGCGTCTGATCGGCCAGGGGCTGGCCTCCTGCAAGGGTACGCGTCCAAGACGCGCAGGCGGATTGGAGCATGTTTGCAACGCAGTTCTCAAGCCGCCCAGTCGGTACGACGATCAGCGAAACTGGGGACAGATCTATTTGCTTACGCCCGGCGTGATGATGGACGTAAGCAAATAAGTCTGTCCCCATTTCTCACGGAGATCCCTCGCACGCGCTCTTCGATGCGGACGAGGCCAACGGCTCCCACGCCCGCTGGCCCACATGATCAAAAGTGTGCACCCTACCCAGCCGCCACACGCCAAGTAGCTTACCAAGGCATCAACTGCAGTCAGTTAGCCGCCGAATATGCGGCTTCCACATCTAATCCCCAACACCAGGACCCAAAGGCCAACGCCCTAATGTTCAGAGGCATTAGCACACGCTCCACCATCTGATCAGCCGGGTCGTCTAGCAGAATCACGACCGCTACATCGTCATTCGGCCATCCGACATTACGAGTCTGATCTGAGCGTGTACTGCCAGAATGGCGGGATCCCGTCGTGCGGGAAGAACACGGGTTTAATCGCACCGGGCGCTGGCAGCTCGTCGAGCTCAACCGGTGGATCACCGTACTTCTCCTGATAGGCGAACAGAATCGGGTGGAAGCGCGCCTCGTCGAACGCATCAATCTGCTGATACGGCCACGGCTTCCCCATGTGCGCGAGCAGCCACTCCATGCCTCGACGCAGCCCCTGCCCTTCCGGCCCCTCGAAGGACCAGAGATCCTCGCCAATGGACTCGGCCAGCCGCGCCAGATGAATCCAGCCCTGGATCGTAAAACACTCGTAATGGGCCGAAGTGGTACGCGCCAACTCCTTGGGCAGGCTGCCATCGGGCGCGAACTGTCCCAGAATCCGCGAACGGCTGTCGCGCAGCGTTTCGCGAACGACCTTCCACTCCCCCAGAAACGCCCCGATCGAGGCCACCTGAAGGTCATAGTAGGTGCCATGGTTGTTCTGCGATGCCCGCTCGTCCAGTCCCTGCGGACTGGTCCGCAGCCAGTCGAGATAACGGCCCATCCAGTTTTCCAGCCTCGCGCGATCACTCTCGCCCAGCACGCCGCCCCGTAGCAGCAGGCGCACGCCATCCAGGAAGTAGTAAAGATCCTTGAATTCGATCAAGCCGGAACTGGAACCACGATTCCGGTTGTGCCCCCGCCGCACCTGCGCATATTCCAGGTGCGGATGCATCGCCGTGTCGGCATCCAGGAACCAGCGCCGCACCAGCCTGGCCGCATGCTCGCCGTAACGTTTGTCTCCTGTGGCGTGGTGCGCCATCGCCAGCACCAGCCCATCGTCGAACAGGCGCTGCAGCCGCGTGCGGTCGTAACGATCACTTTCCGGCTCGTACAACCGTGTCCCCGGGACCCGTTCACCGTCCCGCATCACATACGGCAGGCCCGGAATACGCAGCGGATGCGGCCAGTAGTAAGGCGCCGGATGCCAGTAATCATGCCCATCGCCACTGGGCGGCAGTGTCGTCTTGTCCACCACGCTGAACGGCCCGCGCCCGAGTGCCTCGTCCGCGTATGCCAGAAGCGGCTCGCGCAGTGACTGCGCCAGGCTTTCGTCGTTCAGCCGGTCCTCGTTGAACACGCACAGCGCCAGCCGATCGCGTCCCTCATCAAAGGCAAGCTCGTCGACACGCTCCAGCATCGCCCCCACGGCCTCGATCCGCGCAAGTCCGCGGCTCTGGAACGCCTCGTCTCCTTTCGAAACCTCCTGCTCCGCCCGGCCAGAGAACAGCCGCGCCACCCAGCCACACTCGGTATAGCAACCCGCCTCGGCCGCAAACGCGGGGAAATCCAGGTCCCAGGGCTCCTGTGGCCAGTCATCCCACGGCCCCGTCACGCCCAGCCGCCACAGCAGCTCGACCTTCGGCCGGCGGCCATAGCAAAACGCCTCGTCGAAGCGCTCCTGCGCATCCCGGCGAAAGACGACCTGCGGCTCCTCCAGCGCCTCCGGGCGAAAGCCGTCGTTCAACAGGTCCTCGTTTCGGGTAATCCGCGCCATCGGCACGATGTGGTAAGGCCGCTCCGAGCGCGCACGCACGCCCTCCACGATCTCGCTCCAGGCCTCGCGCGTTACAAAGCAGTTGCCGTCCCAGGGCAACACCCAATCGGCTCGGCCGCGACCATCCCGCAGCGCCGCGTTGCGCGCCCCGTTGTTGTTCATCACATAGTTGTTCTTGTGCCGATACAGCCGCATCAGCACCCGCCCCTGCATAAGCTCCGAAAGCTGGCGAAAGCCCCGCGTCCCCGGCGTGTACTCCGGCGGCACCCCGCACACGTCCCAGCCCACCACCCGGTACTCGTCCCAGCGAAACGGGATGTGCACATACGGCTGCCCAGCCTCTTCCAGAAGCCGCAGGATCGCCTCCTCCTCGCCGGGATCCACGATGCGATTGACCACCCACCGCTTCTCGCAGCCGGCCAGTTCCGGCTCATGCTCCAGGATCCAGGCCACATTCTCCCGCGACTGCCCCACCCGGTGCCGGGGCCAGAGGTCATTGCCCACGATCCGGTACAGCACAAAGTCGCTGCCTGTCCGCGCATCCGCACGGCCACCCCCTGCCGGCTCGCCACAGAGCGGCGGTGCTCCCCGATCCCGCGCTCGCGGCATCGCCGACGCCGCCGGTCCGCCACCGGCCTGCAACCCGAACACCAGCGACCTCAGATCGACAAACGGCCCCATCAGCGCATACACCGGACGCACCCACGGCCACGCACGCGAAAACCGGACCGCCATCGCGGCCCGCGAAACGGATCTGCGCCAGTTCATTCTGCCCCGCACCCCAGTGCGCCTAGCTGCGCACGCCAGGCTTCGGTGACCGTCGAGTGCTTGGCTACCTGCGCAGATTTCATCGCCTGTGCTTGCATCTCCCGCCACGATCCTGAGCGCGACTCGAATCGCTCGATCGCATCCATCAGTGCCACTGCCACATCCGCCTCATTGTCCGTTTGCGCCAACAGGCCGTTGTTCCCATTTCCAATAATCGCAGCCGGCCCGCCTGACGTAGCGGGAAACACGGCGATACAACCGGACGCCATGGCTTCCGTCAAAACCAGTGGAAACGCCTCGAACGCAGTAGCCGACGCCACGATAGGGTAACCCCGGTAGCGCGTGACAAGGTCGGGATCAAAACCGCGAAGACGTACAACATCGCCCAGCTTCCACTCACGAATGAGCGTCTCCATGGTCGATCGCTCGGGTCCCTCGCCGAAAAACTCCATACGCCAGCTCGGATACCGCGCGCTAACACCCGCAAACGCGCGAAGCATTGTCACACAGCCCTTG
The DNA here is from genome assembly GCF_000378305.1 of Thioalkalivibrio sp. ALJ12. Taxonomy (NCBI): domain Bacteria; kingdom Pseudomonadati; phylum Pseudomonadota; class Gammaproteobacteria; order Chromatiales; family Ectothiorhodospiraceae; genus Thioalkalivibrio; species Thioalkalivibrio sp. ALJ12. The sequence goes on along the minus strand of NZ_KB899539.1, from coordinate 111,793 downwards.
GATTCCGATAGAGCACCCGGTACCAGAATCGCGCGTCGACGGGGCAGGAGTCGCTCGAAACCAACACGCCAGCGGGAGACGAACGCCCTGTTGTCGATTGCAGGCGGGATAGTAAATACGCGGCGCGCACCGTAGCGCCGGGCGATCTCGGCCAGCCCGTCGTTCACCGTATGCACACCATCCGCCAGATCCATCCAGGCCCGATAGCTCTCCAGAGGCCTGCCCTCGGCAGTACCCGTCGTCAAGCGCGAACCCGTGTGATCGGTCAACAACAACCGACCGGCGAACTCCGGAGCGGACCGGATTGCCGCCCCAATCTCGGCATCCACCGTCGCCGGTACGATGACCAGGGCCGCATCATGAATCGCAGCGAAAAGGCTTCTGCGCGTGATGACATGAGACTTGGCTGGCACCCACTTCAGCCAGCCCTCCCCACCATCGGGTGTGGTGCTGCGCCGTTCCAGGGTCCGCTCAAAAACTTCTGGAGGATACGGATACTCACGCCGCTGAACGGCACTGCCGGGATAACCAAATCCAACGCTATACCCAAGCCCGCGCAGGATTCCCGCCAGATCGCAAAAGAACCGCGAACGCCCGCTTTTCGTCTTGGCAGGATCCAGCAGGATAGCTATGGGCTGTTCAACGATCCCACGATCCTTGGTCCGGGACTGCCACGGGTGCATTTGGCCTGTACTCTTCAAAGCCCGTCTCACCTGCCAACGCTCGGCCTGTCACCCTGCATGCTCGTAGGGAAACCCCCACCCCAATTCCACCGTGTGCTAATCGGGCGCACCCATCGCACGTTCGCAGCGACTTCGGGTTGCATTCGTCCCCTGCGGCTTCCGGTAGAGCGGGTCGCCAGAGACATCGGAAAAGACTCAGGAATCCACCCCGAGCACTTCGAAACCGCGCACGCTCTCTTATGCGGTTGCTACCTGCCCTGGGGGACTCAAAGCCCGTCCATCGCCCCTTATCCAATGGCGCAAAGGGCAAGGTCACGCCCTCTCGCCACTGCCGATTCGCCCCAGCGCGCCGGTCCTCCCCGGCCCCCGCCCCGCATCGCCCGCCGCAGCCGGACCGCCAAAGCCCTGCAAACCGAACACCAGCCACGTTGCATTCACAAACGGACCCACAAGCGCATACACCGGACGTTCACAGCACCACGAACGCGAGGCCCTCATCACCACCGCGACATCTCCAAGCCTTCTCGGGTCACCAATCATCGAGCGGATCGCGAACTTCCCGAACACCACCTTTCAAATGACTCATCAATACACTTCAATTCCGCCTCGGTGACGTACCGAGTAGCCCAACCATTCCGCGATATACTCGCCTCGTCCTCCCAAACCGGAAAACTGCTAAGAAACCGCACGCGCTCATCCTCCCGCAACCAAAGCGTGCAGCCCCCATTCTCGCTAAACAACCCCTTCGCATACTTTGAACGTGCAAAACGCCCCCTTAACCGCTGCGCTTCCGCCTCCCCATCTCTAGAGCGCTCGTAGACCCACATTACCAACCGTGAATCGGGAGTGACCTTTTCGACCCGATGACTACCCGGCGGACAAGGAATGCCAAACCAATCGCAATACCAACTCACTACGTTGCCTTTTCGCACATCCTCAAAGCGAGCAACATTCACATTCGAAAACCTCTCGCGAAAGTCCTTGATCGTAGTCTCGTAATCAAATATAGACACACATCGCGAAACAAACTCGTCCAAAGACCAATTAAAAAGCCCGCTTAACAGATTGGTCGCGTAGAGCGATTTCGCATATTGCTCCCGCTCACGGAAGCACACGTATACCGACACATCATCAAACGAATCGGCCAGCATCGCCAACCGGTCCAGGTAACGAAGCCTCTTTTCACGATGATCCTCCCGACCGAAACCATGCCAGTGCTCTTTACCCAGCGCCCTCACCGAAAACTCCTCGGCACTTAAAACTAGTACATCTGCGCGTTCCGCTTGCCTGATGATCTCTTGTTGCACATCCGCCACTTCCGCTGGCAGCACTTGCGCCAATCGATGGGCCAACATATTGTGGCTCCGCTTACAATCCGAAAACTGCGCATATTCCACCCCGGAAGTCCGAAGCCATGACACATTGTCATGCAACGCTCTTTGAAGCGATGTTGTAGCCGTTTTATGAGTTCCGGCATGCAGAACCAGACGCATATCATTCCCCTCACCTAGCGAATTCAAAGACCTCAAATTCAAACGCGCATCTGTCCCGCACCCTTCGTTTCTGCGAGTCACTTAGAATCTCCGCTGCGGACCTCCGATCTTTGCGCGTGTATCCCTTGGCCGCCGGCCTTCGTTGTGATACCGACCCTCCAAAAGCGGTGATTATCTCTGAAACTTCTTCCCACAAGCGATCAAACATAATGACACGGTCTACCAGAATTCTATCGCCCCTGGCATACAGGTATTTATCGCTTAAACGCGGATCAGCTATAACGTCCTCTATGATATCATCAATATTCCGATCATCGTTCCTTGACCGTGTCCACCAGTACGCCCTAGAAACGACCTTTTCATAAGGGTGTCGTTCGACGGTAAACGTGAGCGCATTCTCCCAGAGCTCGGGAAGTTTCGCAGCAACGCTCTCGGCGGGCATATGACCGTAGTAGCCGTTCGCACGGAGTCTTTTTCTCTGCTCGCGATGAATCTTGCCCACCAACCCCATGTCGCCCTCGATTATTGCATTCCGGTAGGCTTGCTCTTCGCTAGCCCGCTCACAATAATTCATGGGGAGACCTCCCCACTCGGCCCGCAACAGCTCGTCCTCGGGAACCATTGGCGACACGATATCGTCGCCCGCGCAAAACGGCGAAAGAACAATCTCGACGCTAGTACCCGCTGTTTTTCTGGTCTTGATAAACACGAAATTCCTTAAAAACGAAGCAATCATGGTACCTCCAACGTCTGGAGTTACGAGTACTGACGGTATCGAAAGGCAACTGAACCTGAAGCGTTCGTTAATAAGTTACCGAAAACATTACGCACTCTAGACCCTTCCTATGAGAGCATGGAGACAAACAGTTCCTGCTCTTTTTCCCAGCGATGGGTCAACGCTGGTCTGGCGTCCTCAAAATAATGTGCAGAGGCCGCGCCGGCGCCTATCTGATCCACAAACCCGAAGCCAAAACAGGATTCTCGGCGCAATTCACCTCTCACACTCTTGAGATAGGCGCTAAATGCCAACCCCATGCTTGGATCCGCGTTTAACTTTCTTTGAATTGGCAAATGAAACCCTACCGGAAGGCAGGCCAACCTAGCGCCCGTTAGGGATAGCTTAACAAAGGGCTTCCAATCCCTCGGCACATTAACGAAATCGTAAGAGCAAATAACGGCTAAACGCGCCATCTCGCTGCGTGCATTCATAGCATTTTCATTACGTGCTCCGCGCGCATGGATGGTGAACTTTTCGCCATAGTCTTTTTTAAATCTTCCGTCCATGCTAAAACAATTAAAACGGACCACTTCTTCGTGCCCATCGACAAGCTCACCTTTCCCTTGGCCCAGCTCTATCCCCGAGTTTCCCACAATAGCAATACTTCGTTCCCGTTCACTAACGAGCTGTTCCATATGGGTACTCGTCTGGGCGATTGATTCGCTCAAATCAGCAAACGGTCGCGTCTCTTGAGTCGCTCTCCCTTGACTGCCCAAATATGCAGCGAGGGGAAGGACTTTATCGTACAGTGATTCCGCGACCGGACTTGCTGAAAGCACAGCATCAACGCCCCAATGTGAGTCCAGACGAAAAGCAAGCGCAACAGCCAAGGCTAACATCCGCTTGTTTCGGAGCCTTTCGTCCTCCATTACGTCAAACAAAAACTGGAAAAGACTCTCGGTGGGACCTTCGTAACGCCACTTGTGGGAAACCCACTCCACTACAATGTCGCCCAACGTTGGAGGCCTCAATTGCAATAGCTTGTAGAAAATGTTGTCTGTCTCGGAATCACATACACGGCATCGGATCCGCAAGAACAGTCGGTCAATATCGGCGTTGTGCGGCGTCCCGCACGATTCATTCCATCGAGTAATTAAATGATCCGCTAATTCCGGCTTGTTGTGAGCAAGAATGGCACGCGCTGCCAACACAAAAAGAACCGCGCCGCGCCCAGCATGGTCATGCCGAACGCCGATGATCTTTTCCGCGATCTCGATACACGAACCCTCCGATCTACACGCACGCTCAAAGGATACAAAAGGGACGTCTGTTCTAGAACCTGGACAAAGGCCAGTACCGAACCACAGCCTTTCATTTGCCACTAGGTCCGCGAAAACTTTGTAGAGGCGTGAGGTTGACATTCCTTCTCGATATTGTAGGAAAGAGTCCGCAGCCGCGTGCAGGTCCGCCTTTACGTCGTTATACATAATCGCATTTCACCCAGGTCTCGGTTCAGCTTACGCAGCTCATGAACAGGTTTCCGCGTACCCTAGGGATCTGCAAGCACCAACCCGCCCGAACGCTCCAGCCGGTGCCGCACCCAATCGTCCAGGGGTGTTCGGGTCTCGCGAAAGCGCTGCGCCATCTCGGCCGACAACACCACGCTGTGTCGGTCGACACGGCCTTCGCCATCGGTCGCCTCGTCCGAGAAGCCCGAATCTCCGGCGTGTTCCGTGTCGTGCCGCACCTTGCGTTCCAGCAACGCATCCGAATGCTCGGGATCGTCCCATCCCAGTGTCGCCCGCAAGCGGGCGATGCTGAACGCCACCCCGTAATAGTTCGCCGGGTAGCGCTTCAGCTCGTAGGTTTCCGCATCCACGAGCCCCCGCCAGTCCAGATCGGCGCGCATCTGCTTCAGCACCTCCGCCGGCACTGCGTCCTCCAGCAGCCCTGCCTGGCGCAGCCGGTTCAGCGCGCTCAGCGAGTAATAGATCCCCCAGCTCCGATTCGGCTCATCCTGCGTCCACTCCAGCAGCGTTCGATACTGCCCCAGGCGCGCATCGAACGCCTCCCCGTCCGGAGCCTCGTCTGCCCACAGCAACCAGCCAAACCCCAGAGCCACCTTGCCCGGCAGGAAACGGTCCCGCCCGGTAAACACCGGCTCGCCGTCCAGCTCCGCCTCCGGGCCCTGCTCGACCACCTCGGCCATCAGGCCATCCAGCGTTTCAAGCACCGCCTCGCTATCCGCCGCCGCAGGGCTACTCACGACTCCCACAGTCAAGAACAGTACCGCCGCATACATCCCGCCCGGCACGCCCCCATCGGATGCCCAACCCCTGGCAAACCGCGACTGCCCGACTATATTGAACCAACGCCTGATGCAGCCCCCTATGCCGATAACTCTCGCACGCAGATATTTCACTCCAGGCAACGTTGCGCCCCTGCAGCACCGCTACCACTCATACACTTTTTGCATTTCATCGTGTCGCGCCACCGAACCCCATCTATTCAAGTGAAAACTAAATCCGCCCCCTTTAACACGGTCGGCGTAGTCGTGCCGCTCTTGTGTAATCGGATCTCCATCAGGCGAACCTGTTTAGCTCCCCAAGAAGTCTCCCATCACCCCGCCCCTATAAACAATGCACGTCGCGTCGCATCAATGCAATCATCCGGGACGTGACAGGTAACTCCTCAATTATGCACAACAATAATAGGATACGGCCACTATAATCGAGCGCGCGAGATACGATCAAGCCAATCCGCCCCAGACACCAAAACGACATCCCGATTCTTCTCATCTGCCAGAAACTTCTCGGCCCTAAACGGAATAAGCCCACTCCCAGAAACTTCGAACAACTCTCCAAATTCCTCTATGTCGCCAATAAATTTCTCCAACGAGCCTCTCGCCTTCCTCATGCATTCCGGATTAAACTCAATAATCGCAAGATAGTTCTCCATCCTCTCCAGCCAATCGCATGCACCGCTTAGAACATCCACCTCCGCCCCTTCCACATCAATTTTCAAGACAGCGCTATCATCCGACCACATACATGATTGCGCCAAATCACTCAAACGGGCAATGGGAACTTCAATTACCTCAAATCCCTTTACTTCTCCCTCGCTCCGATCAAAAACAACTGAAGAGACACCAGACGATCGCTCACTCTTTGCAAATTCCACGGTTCCCGCCTGATCTCCTATGGCAACCATATATCTTGCCATCTTCAATCCATCTGGGTGTTTTCGGATAGAGGTTTCCAAGTATCCACTCAATTCCGGATTCGCTTCGAAGAGCCTTACCGTAGCACCCTCAGGGTAACGAACGCCAAGCGCAATCTCCCCATAATTTGCTCCGACATCCAGAAAATGTGTCGAGAAATTCTCTCGGGCCGCCCAATCCCACACCCTATAAACGGCCTTCTGCCCCAGGCCGCCCTTTCTCTTCATCATTGCAACCCGGGAATCCTCAGGATTAACAAAAACCTCGAATCCATTCCGACCGATCAAGGCAGTGCCATGCTCAAACGCATCCAAGCCGCGCTCAGGTTGAGGGCCCACCAGTTGACCGTAGCAATCATTGGTATGTTTCCTCGCTAACATATTGTTAAAGACTGACCCAGAAGAGCCTTTTCCATTCCCCAAGCGCTCTTTGTAGATATCAAAAATGTTCCTTACATGGGTACTTGGACTAAACCGATGCTTTAAGGAAGATTCTTCCCGCGTCGCCCTTTCCTTGAATTTATTGGGATCTCGGATAAGGCTTATACAACTTTTAATTAAATCGTCCAGGCCATCATCAAGAGAAAATAACCAGTCCGGCGCGTAAGGCTCAAGAACATGGACATGCCCACCAGATTTATTCGCGAAGACTGGGACACCTAACTGGCCCGCCTCGACCAAGGTTCGCCCAAGCGGTTCTTCGTCCGCTAGTGCCAACAGGCAATCCAGTCCTGCGATGCTCTCGAATGCAGGCGACCGATAGCCGGCCAGAACGATGTTATATGGTTTTTCTCCACCACAATTCTCGGATTGCAGGATTCTTGCCACCTCTGCACACCCACCCCCGATTGCCACGAAATAAACGGGCGAGCGCAGATTACTAGAGGACCATTCGAGAAAAACGCGTCGAGCGAGCTCGACAAATCGATCCCAACGCTTTCTTTGGTTAGCACTTGCGACTGCGCCAAAAACCACCGCACCTGACTCAAGTCCCAGCTCACTCCGAAGGCGAGCGTGAGCTTCTTCAGGATTGATCTCAGACGGCACATCGACGGGATTCTCAACTACTAGGATCCTTTCTTTTTCGCCTTCTGCGGCTAGGCCACGTACATAATCGGATATAGCGAGGACTACGCTAGCCTGCCGGATAAGGTGAGCTCTCTTGTGCTTGAATAAGCCACGCTCATGCCAGACGTGAGGAAGCATCAATCGTTCTAGAAGCACGCCCCAAGTCGAGTGCATAGAGGCATCGTTAGTATGTATGGCGTCCACCCCAATTGTATTTAGTGCTTTTCGCCATGCCGGGATAAACTCTTGAACTTTCTTCTCTTGCTCCGAATCAGAAGGCATATCCTTTCCCATATAGGGCGAATCGACGGTATAACAAGGGACGCCGTACGAACTACAGTATTCTGCCCACGGACCAACGGTCTTACGAAGCTCACCAGAACACTCCGCGGTAGAAGCTCCATCTTTGTGCAAGAGGACGACAGCATTTATACCAGCCGCACGAAGGCCCGATGCTAGTAGCATCATGGAGATTGTAGAACCGCTTGGTTTAAGAACCCTCTTTGCTCCACGGTGAGGAAACGCAATTGTCAGGGGTATCGCCGATCTTTCGTCTTGTTTGTGTCTCCGGCACTTCGTTTCGAAGACACTGTGGTTCGATGGCGTATTTACCTTTGTGGATGGGAGGCGTGAAATTAGCAAGGACGAAATGGAAAGCGGCCAGTAGGCCTGTACCCCATCATGGGGTGGGAAGGAGACACGCACAGGACGCTCGTTAATCGAGATTTTGGCGAGCACGAGTCCTAGTTCTTTTGCCAAAACTTTCAACGGCCAAAAGCGGAGATCATGGAACTCGTCGATCTGAGGATAAGGCCACGGGAAGCCTTCGTGCGCCAACAGCCACTCGACGGCCTTGCGTAAGGGATGGTCGGGTTCGGCGGCACGCGCAACAAAGCTGCCGTCGAAACGGGCGGCCAGGTTCAGCAGGTTCAGCCAGCCCTGCAGGGTGAAGCAGCAGTAATGGGCCGTGATGGTCCGGGTCATCTCCTCGTACTGGATGCCGGTCGGGGAGATCTGCAGCGGGATCCGCTCTTCGGCCCGGGCCAGCGTGGCGTACAGGGTATCGTGTTCGTCCAGGAATGCGGCGACCGCGGCCACCTGCAGGTCGTAATAGGTGCCGTGGTTGTTTCGGGCCTGGGCTTCCTTTGTGCCCTGCTCGCTGGTGAGAAGCCAGTCGAGATAGTCGCGGAACCAGGCGCGCAGGCGCTCCAGTTGGTCGCTGGAGAGCGCGCCGATATGGTGCAACAGGCGCACGGCATCCAGGGCGTAATACAGGTCCTTCATCTCGATGATGCCGGTCTGTGCACCGCGGTTCCCGTTTCGGCCCCAACGCACCTGCGCGTAAGTGAGATGCGGGTTCATGCGCGTGGCCGGGTCGATGAACCAGCGCTCCAGCCAGCGAACGGCATGAGTGGCGTGGCGCTGGTCTCCGGTCACGAAGGCGGCCAGGGCCAGGGTCGTGGTGTCGTCGAACAGCCGCTGCAGCCGGGTGCGGTCGTAGCGGTGGCTCTCAGGCTCGTACATGCGGGTACCGGGCACACGTTCACCGTCGCGCCGCACGTAGGGCAGGCCATCCTTCGTGTCCGGGTTGGGCCACCAGTAGGGCGCGGGGTGGTAGTAGTCCTGCGGGTCGCCGGAGGGGCCCGGCTCGGGTTTGTCCACCGGCGATTCCGGCTGGCGTTCCAGCGCATCCGCCGCATTCTGCAGCAGGGTTTGCAACAGCCCGGCCCGGGGGCCGGCCTCGCTCTGCTCCTGGTACTCGGCGCGCAGGGCTTCGATCGCTTCAAAACGGTAGCTGGTCAGACCGATGGGATCGGGCTGCGCGGAGACTTGCCGCGTCACATGGTTGATGGCGGCACGAATCGCCTTCTGGCGCTCTACACCACGATTCTGAAAGCTCTCGTTTGTAGAGGCCTCGAGATGGGCCTTTCCGCTGGCAAGGCGCGCCACCCAGCCGGCCACGCCCCAGGCACCGGCCTCGGGTGAAGGCTCGGCTCGCGGCTGGTCCCAGGAGGCATCTTTCCAGCGATCCCATTTGCCCGGGATGCCCAGGCGCCAGAAGAGTTCCACCTTGGGGCGTCGACCGTAGGGGTGGTTTTCGCCAAAGCGTTCGCGGGCATCGCGACGGAACAGCAGCTGCGGCTCTTCCACCGGACTGGGGCTAAAGTTGTCCCGCAGCAGCTCGGCATTATCCGTGATGCGCTGCATGGGCACGGCGAAATACGGCAGGTACGGCGCGGCGCGCACGGCCGAGCGGATGGAATCCCAGGCGGAGGGGGTGACGAAACAGTTGCCATCCCAGGGCAGCACCCATTTGGCGCGGCCGCGCCCGTCCTCCAGCGCGGCATTGCGCGCCCCGTTGTTGTTCATCAGGTAAAGGTTCTTCTTCCGGTAGGCCGCGGTGAGCACTCGATCCTGCTGCAGCGGCTCCAGATTGTGAAAGGCCGCGGAACTGAGGAAGCCCGGCTCCGGATAGGCGGAGTAGTCCCACCCGATCTGCGCGAACGCCGCGGCGTCGAACGGGATCTCCAGGTACGACTGGCCGTGCTGCTCCAGCAGTTCAATAATCGCCTGGCGTTCGCCGGCATCGAAGATGCGGTTGAGCACCCAGCGCTTTTCGCAGCCTGCCAGCTCGGGCTCGTTTTCCAGGATGAAGCGCACGTTCTGACGCGACTGGCCCTTGGCATGGCGCGGGTAGAGGTCGTTACCGATGATGCGGTACAGCACAAAGGTGTCCGCCTCTTCACTCAGTGGCGAAGCCTCGTAGGCAGCTTTCCGCTCCGCATCCGCCGGGCAGCGGTGGGCGTACAGGGCTTTCAGTTCGTCAGGAAGGCTATCCAGGTCCATGGTTCTGTTGCTCGTTCAATCCGTTCGGGGGCTGTAAAAAACCCTTTCATCAGTGGGTACGGGCACGCAGTAACACTTGCGCAACCAGGTATGCAAATCGTGCCAAGCCGGTCTCCCCACGGCGCCCGGCGTGCCCGTAGTCCGCACGTACCGAGGCATGACCCCGGAAACCATGGGGCCAGGCACAATGGGACCTATTGATCCAGCTCAGTTCAGAAGCGTTTGGGTCGTTTGGGCAGCCGCGTGCGGTCGGCTGGCCGGCGCATGATAACCCGACGATAGGCCCGGCCGGCTATCCGAACCGGCGCCATTACCTTCCAGCTCGTGGAGTTCACCAGGGCGGTGATCTTTTTTTCCAGCGCCAGGGCGTAGCGACGGATGGCCTGGATATCGCCTTCGGTGATCCGCCTGGCGAGCTCGTCCCGCCCTAAACGGGCGTATTCCGCGTTCATCGCGTCGGGGCGCGAAGGCCACTGGTTGTGCCCGGGCACCCGGCCACCGACCAGCCCCTTGAGCCGCCGATGGAGCACCCGGCCCGCACCGGGCGTACGCCAGGACCGGCTGCTTAACAGGGCGGTGTACTGCTTTTCCAGTTTCTCCGCATAGCGGACCATTTCCAGGTAGTGGCGTGCGCGCTCCCGGCGGTCCTTTTTCGCCCTGGCGATTTGCTTGGCGTCTTGCTTCGCACTTGCCGGCTTCGCACGCCGGGGCGCTGCCGCGTCACCCTGGCCTGCCGGGGCCGCGTCATTGTGGACGGTGGACGGAGCCACCACAGTATCGGCCGATGGGCCCGCATCGCCCGCGCGAGCGGCATACCACCCCCACATCGCGTTGGCGGTATCCAGCTGCGCCTGCAGGTACTGCAGCTGCCTCTCATGCTCCTGTTGCAGGCTATCGGCCTCGGCCGGCTCCTGGCGGCCGGGCTCGGCCGGGGCAGGCGGGCGGCTGCGCAGCTCGGTCAGTTGCTTGCGCGCATCCCGGAGTTGCCGTTTGAGCTCGTTTTCCTGCTCGGCATTGCGCTCCCACATCGTGTTGGCGGCCTCGATCTGGGCCTGCAGGTAGTGCTTCTCCCGTTCGTGTGCATCCCGGTATTCCTGAAGCTCCCGCTGCTTGTCTGCCTCGGCCGCCTCGATGGACTGCTGATGCTCCGTGCGGGCCTCCTCCAGCCGTTCCTGGGCGTTTTTGAGCGCCTTGCGAGCATCGGCGCACTCCTTGCGGCTGGCATTGAGCTCGTTGCGCAGCTCCCCGAGTTTGTGCTTCAGCTCGGACTCTTGTTCGCCGTGGTGGCCCCACATGGTGTTGGCGGCCTCGATCTGGGCCCGCAGATAGCGCTTTTCCTTCTCGTGCGCGTCCTGGAGGTCTTGCAGTTCCTGCAGCTTGGAGGCTTCGGTTTCCTCCAGTGCGGCTTTGTGCTCTGCGCGAAGCTGTTCCAGCTCTTTGCGGGTGTCCGCGAGCTGCTGCTCAAGGGCCTCTGCCTGTTCGGCATGGCGGTTTCCGGTGGCAGTGGCCGCGTCCAGCTGAGCCTGAAAGCCCTGGCGTTCGCGGACGTGCGCTTCCCGGATGTCGCGAAAGGTCGCGTCTGTCTGTTCGGCCGCACGTTTGCGTTCGGTCGCGAGTTGCTGACCGCGCGCCTGGGCGATATGCGCCAGGGATCGCAACTGAACGCCCAGATCCTCCAGCCGGGCGATTTGCTCGCCGTCCCAGTGCGGCGTGGTTTGGCCGCCGTCCGCGGCCGCCGCGCCGGACAGCGCGTTGCCGTCCGGCTGCCACAGATTCTCCAGCAGGTGATGGCTGCGGGTCACGCGGCGCAGCCAGTCGTGCGCCACCCGAAAGCCGTGGCCATCGGCCTCCTGCGGTTCCCATAGCTGGAGCCCGTGCTTCTCTCCCACGCGGCTGATCAGCGCCATGGCCATGACCGTGAATGCCACGTAGTCCTGGGGGTACGCGCGCTCCAGCTCCGCGGGCAGGCTGCCGTCCTCCAGCATCTGCTCCTGCAGGCGCGGGATGGAGACATCGCGGGCGATGCCGGTCGCCAGGTCGTCCTTGCCACAGAAGTCGGCGTACACCATCCGCTGCAGGTCGCACCAGAAGGCGATGTTGTTGTTGCGGCTGGCGGCGGCCTTTCCGAACTCGCTTTCCATCATCCACTGCAGCAGCTCGGAAAACCATTTCTGGATGTGGTGCACGTCGTCCGCGGCAAGGCCACCCGCCGCCTCCAGCAGCCGGGCCGACTCGGTGATGTAGATCAGACGCCGGGCCTCGATGATGCCCTGCCAGCCGCCATCCTTCTCGCCGGGTACAGACTGCGCATACTCGAAGTGCGGGTTCTGCCGGGTTTCTTCATCCACGCACCATGCGCGCAGCAAGCGCGCCCCCTGGTCCGCATAACGCCGGTCGCCGGTCAGGAAGGCCGCCAGCGCAAGCGCGAGTACGGCCTCGGCAAATGCCTCTAGCTCGGAGAAGTCGTAGGTGTCGGAATAGCAGTCCGGGTTGATCCGCCCGTCCTCCCGGACGAAGGGCAGACCATCGGGGGTGTCCGGGTTGGGCCACCAGTATTTGGCCAGGCTGTGGTAGTCGTGTGGGTCGCCGGATGCGGGCCTCCCCTGCTTGTTCGTCACCGAGAAGGGGCCACGCTCCAGCAGTTGGTCGGCTTTTTCGCACAGGCTGTCCACTGCCCGGCCGATCTCGGGATCACCGGCTTCGTACCGGTCTTTCATGAACGCGAGCTGCTCACCCCGAAACAGACAGGTATCCGGCTTGACCAGCGAGACGTCGGCCTCATAAGCGGCGGGAACCCGAAACCAGACATAGCCCAGCGGCACACCGAGACACACGTCCAGAAGAATCGCCTTCTCGATGGAGACGAAACCGCCACCTTGTTCGGCTGGACCGGAAGGATGAGCTTCTGTCGGCATTGTGTGGCGAATCCTTTTGCGGTTGTTACTTTGGGTTATACACCGACTCGGCGCGGCGGGGCTGCGCCGAGCGCCCTATGACCGCTGACGGCGCGACAGGCGCATCAGCAGGCGCAGCGTCTCCATCAGTTCGTGGCCCCACAATCGGGACTGAACAGCCAGGCTGACCAGCCGATACCGGACGGGGTATTGGCTCGCCAGCGCATACCGGTAATACAGGGCTACGGGCGGAAGCAGTGTCCGTAACACCCAGTACGTGCGTGAGGTGCTCGAGCCGCACAAGATCTGTCCACCCTTGATTCGACGCGCCTTGGCTACCACTTCTTCCCAGGACTCGCGGGCCGGGTGGTACACCAGCGCCTCGGGGACAAAGCGGATGGGATACCCGCGGGCAACCGCGCGGCGGCAAAGATCAGCATCACCACCCGAAAATCGCGTGGCGTCGAAACCACCCAATTCCTCCAGAACCGGTCGTGGAATCAGAAGGTTGGCGGTGGCGGCATACCCGCGGCGCACGTAGTGCTCCTGCGGGATGCCGCGAATCAGGTCATAGATCTGGTAGGCATTGGGCCGAAGAGTGTCCGCATACATCTCGACGGGGCCGGCCAGCAGAACGTTTCCGGGCTCTTTTCTGCTTGCGTCTCTCATGGCTTCGAGCCACTCGGGCACCGGGCGGCAGTCCGCATCCGTGAATACCAGCCAGTCCCCGGCGGCTGCCGACACCCCGGCGTTTCGGGCGGCGTAGGAACCCCGCCTGTCGCACTGCAGGATACGAACGTTACGGGGAAGCGTTTTGGGCGCCGTGAAGGCCTTCAAGCCGTTGTTGATCAGAATGACTTCGAACTCGTCTTGCGGCAGGGTCTGCGCTCGCAGGCAATCCAGCAGCTCGGGTACAAGCGACCAGTGATCATAGACCGGCACAATGACGGAGTAAGCCGGGCGGGTTGGCTGCTTCCCCTCGCACTGACATGTCACGTCGGTTGCAGTCACGGCAGGAGCCCCGGTCATGACGGCTCAACCTCAAGAACCGCGGCCTCGTGCTCCGCTGTCAGCAGCCCGGCGATTCGCGGCACCAGTCTGAGCGCCCGGGCATAGCGCTGCCGGTCGAAGAGCCGTTCGAACTCATAGCTCAAGGCGGCGAGTATCAAACCGCGGTGCGGGCAGCGGAGCTCGTCGCTCATCTCCTCGAGTGCCTGCAGGCTTTTCGGCTTGCCCGGCCAGGAGGCCCCTGCGGGTTCGATCACCCATTGCCCCCAGTGGATCAGGCACGCCTGCCCCGAGCGGGTCAGCACGATGTTGCCAGGCCCTATGCCAGCGGTTGTGAGCGCAGGAGGCAGCGCCGCAAGCTGGTCGCGCCAGTTTTGCAGCTGGGCGCGAAGCGCATCCAGTTTCGTCTGTGTTGCCGGATCGGTTACGGCGATCTGCAGGCGATCCAGCATGCCTTCGTGCAGGCGCTGCCAGAGCATCAGCCGGGAACGCTGGTAACGGGTCAGCAGGGACTGCGGCGGACGCACCAGGAGCAGGGCTTTGCGAATCTCCTCTACTCCCCGGGAGGCATCGCCCTGGCGTTCCGGAAGCTCTTCGGGAGCCTGAAGCACGTGGCAATGAAAGCCTCGAACCTGCGTGGCGCCGACCCATTTCAGCCCGGGCAGGCCTTCTGGCGAATCCGCCAGCAAGGTCGCTTCGTGCTGGGCGTACGAGGCGCGCCCAGGCGCGAACAGCTTGATGAAGAGGCTCCGCTGCCCTGGCACGACGCAGCGCAGGACACCCACATTGGAAACGTCTGTCTGCCACCACTGGATATCCAATTCGGCGGGCACAGTCTCGCCAAGCATTTCCGCGACCAGGTCCGGCACCCATTCCCGTCGGGCTTTTGGCGCCAGCAGCGTCCAGATCGATTCCTTTTTGTCGTCCCCTTCCGGGCTGAAGGCAGTCGAGTGGAAGAACAACGCGCTCAGCTTGGCCTTCTGGCTGTGCTGCCCCACCAACCCCGAGACCACACTCGACAGCCGCCCAAAGCTCTGGCGCGACAACAACAACGCGATGATGGCGGGGATCAGCCCCGGTGGATCCAGATACAGGAAGTCGATGACCAGGTAGGCAAAGGCCAGCATGAAACCCGTACCCGAAAGGACGCTTAGCCAAGCGTTCAGGTTCTCCTGAAAACGGTTGCGGAAACCCGTGTTCGTGGCAAGCATGCTCACGAGCACCGCAGTTACCAGGGCCAGGTAGCCGGAGACAAGGAACGCCACACCCGGATACAGCCAGAACAGAACCACCACCGCCAGCAGCAGGAACACGGCGCCCGCAATCACCTCGGCATGGCGCTTGTACGCGCGGGCGGCGAGCTCGTCCTGGTTCTCGAACAGGACCATCTTGCGGCTGCGCGCGAGCAGGGCCCGGGAACCCCGCTCGCCGCCAAACTCCACGATCCGTTCCGCCACCAGATACAGGGCGTAGAACGCGACGGTGGCAATACTCAGCCAGACGATCAGCGCATCGCGGTCAAACTGCTCGAAGGCCGGCGGGAAATACCGCGGGATGCCGTCCGAACCCAGCAGGATGATGACCTTCAGCGGAAGGAAAAAGGCGAGCAGCATGGACAGCTGCGATACCAGGGTAAACAGCACCACCCCACTGGTAGCCGTTGGGACGGCCCAGAAAAACTTGGCTCCCAGGCGGCTATTCCATCTCAGGCTGTCCAGAATGTCGCGAATCAAGCTGTTCAACCGCTGCCGGGATCAAGGAGACAGGATCGTCGAGGGGGCTCGGCTCCTGTGTGCGAAAAGGAGACAAGGATACTACGCCCCTCATGGCACCTGACAGCTCGAAAATCCCGATCTTGTCGGCCCGGTCACGGATATCAACAGCAATACAGCAGGCTGCGATGACGCGGCTCATGCAAATGGTGCCACCAAAGTCCCAAATCAACCGACGCCGGCCGATCGGCATCACCCACCACCCCATCGCGCAGAGGGCTGCGCTCCTACCGGCGGG